>QHXU01000479.1:0-3364 GCA_003223065.1 Acidobacteriota bacterium
ACTAGGATTTTTCCTTGGTACTAAAGTGGTACTAAAGATTGGCGTCCACGAGGCGGACGTGTTACGTCCGACGCAGCAGGCGGACCACTTCCAGGCAGGCGATATAGATGTTCACGAAGCCAAGTCCAGTCAGCGCGCCGCGGAAGTAGGGATCACTCCAGAAATCCCGGAGCGCCGGGATTAACCCTTGGAAATAGTTGGAGTTCCAGTTGCCCATCCAAGGAAAGATCACCAGAAATATGCCCACCTCGAAAGTGAAAATTGCGAAGCAGATCCTCAAAAGCCGATTTTGCCAGCGCCCGCCGGGCAACGGGGGCGGTGGAGCCTCCGGCTCGACCAGACTACACCAGACTACCCTTGAATTCTCTCGGCGGTGCGTTTTCCGGCGTCAAAGACATGCGAATAACTCGCCTTGCTGCGGTAGGGGATACCCGGTCCAGGTTTCGTAGCGGCTCACATTTCTTACCGGTTCGAAGCTGAACCGGTGCAGCGTGGTGGGGCCGAATCGCTCCAGGGCGGCGATGTGTTCGGGCGTCGCATATCCCTTATTGTGCGCCAGACCATATTCTGGGAATACACGATCCCAGGCGGTCAACGCCGCGTCCCGCTCAACCTTGGCCAGGATCGAGGCCGCGGCGATCGAAAAACACAACGCGTCTCCTCGAATAAGAGCCTTTTGCGTCACTGCCACATCAACTTTCACCGCGTCCACCAGCAGGTAGTCGCACTGGCACACTTCCCCCCCTGGCGCATCGGTCTCCGGTTTGGAATTCCGTAAGGGTTTGTCACCGAGTTCCTTTGCCCGCAATTGCTCATTCAACCGGCTCACGGCACGCTGCATGGCCAGCCGGGCCGCCTCTAAGATATTGACGCGATCGATCTCGAAAGCGTCTGCGGCTGCTACCGCCCAGGCGAAGGCCCGTCCGCGAATCCGGGTGGCGAGAACGTCCCGCCGCTCCGGCGCAAGTTGCTTACTATCATCGAGACCACGAATCGGCCGATCCGGATCGAGCACCACCGCCGCCGCAAACACCGGACCGAACAGCGCGCCACGCCCGGCTTCATCCAGGCCTGCGATGACCTGGTAACCTGCTCGCCTGGCAGCGCGCTCGTAACGGCTCGTGGGCATTGCAATCTCGACGAGCTATTCGCGCTCGCGCAACCGCGCCGCCTTGCCCTTCAGTTCGCGCAGGTAATAGAGCTTAGCGCGCCGGACGCGGCCCGTGCGCACCACGTCGATGTGGTCCACAACCGGGGCGTGAATCGGAAAAATCCGCTCAACCCCCTGACCAAAACTGACTTTGCGAACGGTAATCGTTTCGCCCAATCCCGTGTTGTGCCGGGCAATCACGGTTCCTTCGAACGCTTGCAGGCGCTCCTTGTCGCCTTCCTTGATTTTTACGTGCACCCGGATGGTGTCACCGGGGCGGAACTCGGGATGGCCCGAGCGCTTATTCTTGTTCAGGACTTTGGTCATGACTGCGTTGTTCATATAGGTTTTCCTTCTCTCATTTCCAGTAAGTCAGGACGAAGCCGGGCCGTCTTTTCCCGAGCCGCTTGTTTGCGCCACTTCCGGATCGCATCGTGGTTCCCCTCGAGCAGGACCTCGGGCACTTTCCATCCACGAAACTCCGCCGGGCGCGTATACTGCGGGCAGTCCAGCAATCCATTCTGGCTGAACGATTCCGCCACAGCCGAATTCTCGTTGCCGAGAACGCCCTCCAACAGTCTAGCCACGGCGTCGATCACCACTGCCGCCGCCAGTTCTCCACCGGTCAAAACGTAATCTCCAATGGAGATCTCGTCATCCGCAAGATGCTGGGCGACGCGCTCATCCACGCCCTCATACCGGCCGCAGATCAGGAGCAGTTCTTCGAGCCCGCTGTACTCCCGGGCCAGCGCCTGGTCGAATTTCTTTCCTTGCGCCGACAGAAGAACAACGCGCCGGTTTTCCCGGCGCGCCGGATAGATCGCTTCCACCGCTTCAAAGATCGGTCCGGCTTTCAGCAGCATGCCTTCGCCGCCGCCGAAAGGCCGGTCATCCACTGTTCGATGCCGGTCATGCGTCCAGATGCGCAGGTCCTGAACGCGGATCTCTATCAAACCAGCTTCCTTGGCCCGCTGGATCACGCCATGCTCGAACGGCCCCCGAAAGAATTCGGGGAAGATCGTCACGACATGAAAAATCATGGCAGCTCCGTCAATCCCTGGGGCAGATCCGCCCGGATGATTTTCGCCGCCACATCGATCTCCCGGCAGATCGATCGCGCGAACGGGATCAGAATCTCACGGCCGTCCGCCGTCTCCACTCGCAACAGCGACGGACCGCCGTAATCCTCTACGCCCCGCACCACGCCGATCGACCCGCCGGCTCCCTCGTCCACCACCATGCAGCCGATCAGATCCGCGTGCGAATACTCGTCACTTTCGGGCCGGGCGCGCTCCGCCTCAGGCACGAGCACATCGGCGCCTTCCCACGGTTCCGCGTCGGAGATCGAATCGATCCCCCGGAATTTGAACACGGGCCGGTTTTCGTGATACCAGATCCGCTCAACCCTAGCCGATCTTCGCCGGCCGCCCGCCTCGAGAACTATGTCCTTCAGCTTCTCCGCGCGGTCGTGCTGCGAGCTGTAGAATTCGCCCAGCAACTCGCCACGATTTCCGCGCGTGCGCGTAAGGCGCCCAACCGCTACCCAGCCCTCGCTCACCCGATTCCTTCAACTTCGCCGATCGAGGCGCCGATGTGCTCGTGCCTGAGGCGGAGCGCGCCCGGCGGCAACTACTCCAAGATTTCCAGCGTAAACCGCCGGTTCAACTTCATCCCCGCTGCGCCCAGCAGCGTCCGGATCGATCGCGCGGTCCGGCCCTGCTTTCCGATGACCTTACCCAAATCGCTCGGCGCGACGCGCAGCTCGAGTACCGTGACCTGTTCGCCCTCCACTTCACGAACCGTCACTTCTTCCGGAATATCGACCAGCGCCTTTGCGATTTCCGTCACCAGCTCTTTCACCCGTTTTCACCCTCCTGTTGGATCGATTCTAGCAGGTACCGCGAAGTAAGTCGCTGATCGGGCAGTGTCTCAAACTAAGCCGCGGCGGTAACGGAGCGGGTTCACCGCTCTCAACGCGCGGCCCGCCGCCAGTCTCTTCAGGCCGCCGGCGCGGGGTTGGATTTCAGCAGCCTCGCGACCGTATCCGACGGACGCGCCCCATTTTTCATCCAGTGCGCGATCCGCTCGTGGTCAAGCTTCACCGCGGCCGGCTTCGCGATCGGATTGTAGGTGCCCACGACTTCCACTGACCGGCTGTCTCGCGCCCGATCCTTCTCGATCACAACCACGCGGTAACTCGGCTTCTTTTTAGCG
>QHXU01000479.1:3432-4768 GCA_003223065.1 Acidobacteriota bacterium
TGTGGTCCGAAACCCAAGGGAAGCTTCAATTTCCCGAGCCGCTTGCCCAGGAATCCGCCGCCTGTAAAGCTCTTCATCATCTTGCGCATCTGCGCGTACTGCTTCAACAGATTGTTCACCTCTTGGACCGACGTGCCGCTCCCCTTGGCGATCCTCCGCCGGCGGGCGCCGTTGATGATCATGTGATTGGCGCGCTCCTTGGGGGTCATCGAGTCGACGATTGCGACCAGCCTTGTGATCTCCTTCTCGTCCACCTTCACGTTCTTGAGATCCTTCAGCGGACCCATCTGCGGCATCATTCCCAGAATCGACTCGAGCGGTCCCAGCTTGCGGATTTGCCGGATCTGGTCCCGGAAATCGCCGAGCGTGAAATCGTCCTCAATGAGCTTGCGCTGCATCTCCTCGGCTTGCTTCTGATCGATGGTCTCCTCGACTTTTTCGATCAGGCTGAGCACGTCGCCCATGCCCAGGATGCGTTGCGCCACGCGGTCCGGATGAAAAGGCTCGAGCGCATCCGATTTTTCGCCCACGCCGACGAATTTCAAAGGCTGCCCGGTAACCGCGCGAATGGACAGGGCCGCGCCGCCCCGCGCGTCGCCGTCCATTTTCGTCAGGATCACACCCGTGATCCCCAACCGCTTGTGGAACTCGTCCGCGGATTTTACGGCGTCCTGGCCGGTCATCGCGTCCGCCACGAACAGGATCTCGCTCGGGCTGAGCTGCTCTTTCAGCTCGCTCAGCTCGGTCATGAGGTGGTCGTCGATGTGCAGCCGCCCGGCCGTGTCCACCAGCAGCACATCCCGTCCGGTTTGAACCGCTTCCTTCTTCGCCGAACGCGCCAACTCGGCCGGTTTCGCCTCCTCCGCCGCACCGTCATATACAGGCAGCTTCAGGTCGCGCGCCAGCACGCTCAACTGCTTTCGCGCGGCGGGCCGGTAGACGTCCACCGAAACCATCATCGGGGAGTGCCCGTTTTTCGAAAGCCACCGCGCCAGCTTCCCGGTCGAAGTGGTCTTTCCCGAACCCTGCAGACCCACGATCAGGAACACGCTTGGAGGCTCGTTCGCCGTTCGCAACCTGGCCTGGTGAGCGCCCAGCATCTTGACCATTTCGTCGCGGACGATCTTGACCACCTGCTGGGCGGGTGAGAGCGCGGTCAGGACCTCCTGCCCCATAGCCTTCTCACGGACCGCTTCAATGAACTGCTTTGCGACGCGGAAATGCACGTCGGCCTCAAGCAGCGCCACGCGGATCTCGCGCAGCGCGGTTACCATGTTTTCCGCCGTGAGTTTCCCTTCGCCGCGCAGGTTTTTAAACACCCGCTGCAGCATGTCGC
>QHXU01000167.1:0-530 GCA_003223065.1 Acidobacteriota bacterium
CACGAACTTGAAAGCGTGAAACGGCTCGAGCAGGAAAATGCCTTGCGGCGGGAGGCCGAGGACGAAGGACGCGTCTTAATCCAAAGCAGTCTTGCGGCCATCCTCACAATAGATCCGGAAGGCAGAATCGAGCTGGCAAACGACGCAGCGCGCCGCCTGTTGGGCTTCGGCTCCGAAACGCCCGAGGGAGAAAAGATTGGCGATTATCTCCCGATGTTGGCGGACTTCCTGAAATCGAAGCGGATTGCATCGCTTGTGCGCACCATGGTCGAAGGCAGGGGACGGCGCCGCAACGGAGAGAGTTTCTTTGCGCAGATGTGGCTGTCCAGCTACAACACCGCAGCCGGGCCAAAACTGGCCGTGGTCTTTGCGGACGCATCAGAGCAGCTCCGAGATCGCGAAGAACTGGGGCTGCGGCAACTATTGATGAATTCCAGAATCATTGTCGGCGCGGTCTCGCACGAGATTCGTAATCTGGCGGCGGCAGCGGGCTTTTTGCACGAGAACATCGGAAAATCCTCGGGCGTCGG
>QHXU01000167.1:549-9326 GCA_003223065.1 Acidobacteriota bacterium
AGCGAGGATTTCCAGGCGCTTGGCCGGCTGATCGAGGCCATGCGGAAACTTTCATCTTCAGAGGTGCCGGCAAGCGCGGAAGCGCTCCTCACCGGCGTCGATCTCCATGCGCTGTTGCAGGAATTGCAGATCGTCGTCGCTTCCGGCTTCCGTGATTCGGGTGTGGACTTGAAGTGGGAGGTCGCCAACGGTTTGCCTTTCGTTCGGGCGGATCACTCGGGTCTGCTGCAGGTATTTCTGAACCTGGTTCAGAACAGCCGGCGCGCGCTGGACGGCAAACCAGACGGCTGTGTAACGATCGCTGCGTACCAACTTGGCGGCTCGGTGGTGGTTCACTTTTCCGATAATGGATCCGGCATCGCTTCGATGGAGAGTCTGTTTCAGCCGTTCCAGCCCGGCGCCACCTCTACGGGCCTTGGGCTCTATGTATCCCGTGCCATTATTCGTACCTACGGTGGAGAACTGCAGTACATAAAGAAGGCGGGCGAAGGGCGCTTTCTTATAGAATTGCCAGCCATGGCTCATCTGGAGGCCCGTTCCAGTGGCTGATAGTCCTCAAGTCAGAATTGTATTGATCGACGACCACACCCTGTTCCGGGAAGTCTTGTCCCGAACTCTGGCGGCGGAGCCCGATTTCAGCGTGGTAGGCCAGTTCGGGTCCGTTGACGAGGCCGTGGAGCTTATCAAGAACCAACCGGTTGACCTGGTCTTGCTAGATATCAATTTGGGGGTCGAGCAGGGCGGCTCCTTTCTGGCGCGTGCCAAGGCCGCCGGATACCGCGGAAAGGTGCTGGTGGTCACTGCGGGGGTGGGTGAGCGTGAAGCTGCATGGCTGTTGAATCGCGGGTGTTCGGCGATATTTCTCAAGAACGATCCTCCTGCCCAGCTATTCGATCTGATTCGAAATGTCACAGCCGGCAGCTTTGAGATTGATCCCGTTTCGTTGAGAGCGGTCCTGTCACAACTCGAATTCACGGCCCAGGCTTTGCGAAAGCCGCTGACTCCCCGCGAGTGTGAAGTGCTGCGCTATGTTTGCGAGGGATTGGCGAATAAAGAAATTGCCAGCCGGCTCGAGGTTTCCGAACACTCCGTTAAATCATTTCTGCAGCAACTCTTCGATAAAGCCGGAGTGCGCTCGCGGGCGCAACTGGTGTGCGTCGCCATCGAGAGGTACTGGGATCAATTAGACCGGTAAGCGCCCGACGCAGCGGCGCGAGTGGTAACCTCTGTAATTCCGCTCATGCAGCAAGACTTTGTCGTGATTAAGCGCGATGCCCTGAGCGCCTTCGCCACCGCCGTGCTTGAAGCAGTCAAGGTTCCCGCAACCACCGCTGTTCTGGTTGCCGAATCGCTGGTTGCAGCGAATCTCCGCGGCGTCGATTCGCACGGCGTTCAACTGTTGATCTGGTACAGCGAACAGATTCGCGATGGCAATATCGATGTCAACACAATAGGCAAGATCGTGAACGAAAACGGCGGCTGCATGGTCTACGACGGCATGCATGGCGTCGGCCAGATCATCTCCGATATCTGCTGTGATCACGTGATTCGCCTGGCACGCGCCAACGGCCTCGGCATGGTGGTGGCACGGGATTCGACTCACTTCGGCGCCTGTGCCTGGTGGGCGCAAAAGATTTCCGCCGCTGGCTTCATCGGCATCGTAATGTGCAACGCGACGCCGCTTGTGGCGGCATGGCAAGGGCGCGACAGGATTCTCGGCACGAATCCGATTTGCATGGCCGTGCCCGGGCCGAACGCCTTCCTGCTCGACATGGCCACCACGACCGTGGCGCTTAACCGCATTCACAAGGCCGTCCTGAGCGGGGAAAGGTCCATCCCGGAAGGCTGGGCGATGGACGCCGAAGGCAACCCCACCACCGATCCGCAAGCCGCGATCCAGGGCCTTCCGATTCCGCTCGGAGGGTACAAAGGCACCGGCCTGGCGCTCATGGCGGAGATTCTCTGCGCGGTGCTCTCGGGCGGAGCGATGCTGGCCGAGGTCGGCGGCATGCGCGTGAGGAGCCGCCCGATGCGCGTCAGCCACATGTTCCTGGCGATCGAGGTCTCCCGGTTCCTTCCGCTCGATGAATTCGCCGAGCGCATGCAAACCCTGCGCGCCACCGTGAAGGCTTCGCGGCCCGCCTGCGGTTTCGACGAAGTGCTGATCGCCGGCGAGCCGGAGTGGCGCACTGAAGAGATCCGGCTCCGGGAAGGCATCCCGATCGCCCGCGGCATATGGGAGCAACTCTCGAAACTCGCGCAAAGTTTGAATGTTGCAGCGCCTATAATATAACGATGCCGGATGAGGCGCCGTTGAGTTTTGAAGCCGGCCTTCAGCAATTGGAGGCCATCGTGAAGGAAATGGAGAGCGGCGAGCTTCCGCTCGAGCGGGCCCTCGAGCTCTTCGAACGAGGCATGAAGTTGAGCGAGGCTTGCCGGAAGCAGCTCGAGGAAGCCGAGACGCGCGTCGAAATCCTGATGCGCCGCGCCGGTGAGATGCAGCCGCAGCCGTTCCGAAACGACAAGGGATGACGCTCGCCGATTACATCGCCGCCCAGCAGAAGACCGTGGATGCGGTGCTCGACCGATGGGTGCCTCCGGAGCGGCAAAACCCCTCGACCATACATCGCGCGATGCGCTACAGCTTGTTCGCGGGAGGAAAACGGATCCGTCCGTTGCTCGCCATCGCTGCCGCGCACGCGGTGGCCGATGACCCCGCCGGTGTCGAGTCAGCCGCGTGTGTTCTCGAGCTCATTCATACTTACTCCCTGATCCACGATGATCTCCCCGCTCTCGACAACGACGATCTCCGGCGCGGCCGGCCCACTTGTCACAAGATATTCGGAGACGCCATCGCGATCCTGGCGGGCGACGCGCTGCTCACGCTCGCATTCGAGGTTCTCTCGAGGCTTGAAGAGATCGACGCCGAACGGCGCATTCAACTGGTGCGGGAGCTGGCCACCGCCGCCGGCACCGTGGGTGGAATGATTGGCGGCCAGGTGAACGACCTCGAGGGCGAGGGAAAGGCCCCCACGGCGAAGCTGCTCGATTCGATCCATCGAGCCAAGACTGGAGCCCTGCTGCGTACCAGCGTACGCATGGGTGCGATCTATGCCGCCGCCGAGCCCGAGCAGCTCGCCGCCCTCGCATGCTTTGGCGAGCACATCGGACTGGCCTTCCAAATTGTCGACGACGTGCTCGACGTCGAGCAGCCCTCGGAAGCCCTGGGTAAGACGGCCGGCAAGGATGCCCGGCAGAAGAAGATCACGTTTCCGGCGGTCCACGGCATCGAGCGCTCGCGCGAGATGGCCGAGCAGGAGCGGCTCGAAGCGCACCTGGCGTTAAGAGGCTTTGACGATCGAGCCGGCCGGCTTCGCGAACTGGCCGACTGGATCGTCCGGCGTAACGCATGATCGTCCCCGCAATGAAACGCGCCGCGAAAATCCGCATCGACCAGCTTCTGGTCGACCGCGGCCTGGCCGAGTCGCGCGTGAAAGCGAGGGCGTTGGTCCTCGCCGGGCAAGTGCTCGCCGACGGGCAGAAGGCGGAAAAGGCCGGACACCTTGTGACCCAGGATTGCCCGCTCGAGGTGCTCGAGCGAATGCCCTACGTGAGCCGGGGAGGTTTCAAGCTCGCCGCGGCGCTCGGTCATTTTTCGATTGACGTGGCAGGCCGGGTGTGCCTGGATGTCGGCTGCTCCACGGGCGGCTTTACCGACTGCCTCTTGCAGCGCGGCGCCTCGCGCGTGTGGGCGGTGGACGTTGGCCACGGACAACTCGATTGGAGGCTGCGCAACGATCCGCGAGTGGTGGCGCGCGAACGTGTGAACGCGCGTTATCTGAAGCCGGAGGATTTCCCGGAGAGATTCGACCTCGCGGTGTGCGATGCGAGCTTCATCTCAGCTACACTGCTCATTCCCCCAATGGCGCCGCTGCTCGCGCCTGGCGGTGAAATGGTGATTCTTGTGAAGCCCCAATTCGAAGCCGGCCGCGGCCAGGTGGGAAAGGGCGGCGTCGTGCGCGACCCCAAGCTTCACAAATCCGCCTGTGAGCGAGTGCGCGCGTCCGTCGAAGCGCTCGGATTCCGCGCGCAAATCATCGAGAGCCCGATCCTCGGCGCCGAAGGCAACCTGGAGTTCCTTCTCTATGCCAGCCCCCGTCATTGAGACCGTCGGCATGATCGCTAAGCCGCGGAGCGAGCACGCGGCGCGCATCCTGCCGGACCTGGTCGACTGGCTGACCGCGCGCGGCGTGAAGTTGCGGCTGGATGAAAATACCGCCTCCTATGCCGGACGGAACGGCGCCCTGCCCCGCGACGAAGTGCCGCAAGGCGCGCAGCTCGTTGTCGTTCTGGGAGGAGACGGCACGCTTCTTTCGGCCGCGCGCGCCATCGGCGGCCGCGACATTCCTCTGTTTGCAGTGAACCTGGGCGGCCTCGGATTTCTCACCGCAATCACCGTTGATGAAATCTATCCGCAGCTCGAACGCGTGCTTCTCGGCGACTTTCACATCGGCCGCCGCCGCATGCTTCATTGCGAATGGTGGCGGGACGAGCACCTTCTTGCCGCTCACGAAGCGCTCAACGACATGGTGCTCACCAAGGCCGAAATCGCCCGCATGATCGATCTCGAGGTGAACGTAGACTCGAATTTTGTCTGTGTGTACAAAGCCGACGGGCTCATCGTCGCTACTCCCACCGGTTCGACGGCGTATTCGCTGTCGGCCGGAGGGCCCATTGTTCTCCCGTCTGTTGCCGCGCTTGCGATCACCCCCATTTGCCCGCACATGCTGACCAACCGCCCCGTGATCGTGCCGGATGAGAGCGTCATCGTCGTAATCAGCCGCGATGAGGATCACACGACCTACTTGACGATCGACGGCCAGGTCGGAGACCTGCTCAAAAAGGGCGACCGCGTGATTTGCCGGCGCTCGGAGCACTCCATTAGTCTGATACGTCCGCCAAATATGATGTTCTTCGATGTCCTTCGCGAAAAACTGAAATGGGGAGGCAGATGAAACGTCCGTCGCTCACCACCTGGATTCTGATCGGCTTGTTTGCCGGCATCCTTTTCGGAGCGTTCTTTCCCGCGCAGGCTAAAGCGCTCGGCTTGCTCGGCACCATTTTTCTACGGTTGATCAAGTCGATCATCGCCCCGCTGTTGTTCGCCACGCTCGTAGTCGGCGTCGCCGGAACGGGCAACGTGAAGACCATGGGCCGCATCGGCGCGAAGGCGATTCTCTATTTCGAAGTTGTCACGACGATCGCTTTGTTCGTGGGATTGGGCGCAGTGAACCTGGTGAAACCGGGCGTCGGCGTAGAACTCCAGAAAGCCCCGGCAGCGGCCCTGCCTCAACCCAACGCGAGCTTCTCCCAGATTCTGGAGCACACGTTTCCCACCAGCATCATCGACGCCATGGCCCGCGGAGAGGTTTTGCAGATCGTCGTATTTACGTTTCTTTTCGGTATGGCGTGCGCGGTGATCGGGGCCAAGGCGCGTCCGGTGGTGGAGTTTTGCGAATCGCTCTCAGAGGTGATGTTTCGTTACACGAATTATGTGATGCTCTTCGCCCCGATCGGCGTCTTCGGAGCGATGGCGGCAACGGTCGGCGAAAAAGGCTTGAAGGTGCTCTTGAACCTCGGGCAGTTGGTTCTGACGCTCTATGGCGCGTTAGTGTTTTTCGTCGTTGTCGTGCTCGGCGCCGTGAGTGCAATAGCGCGGATTCCCCTCAAACGTTTCATTGCGCACGTGCGCGAACCGTGGCTCATCGCCTTCTCGACGGCTTCAAGCGAAGCCGCACTGCCGCTGGCGCTCGAAAACATGGAACGCTTCGGCGCGCCGAAGCATATCGTTGCGTTTGTGTTGCCTACCGGATACAGCTTTAATCTGGACGGCTCGACTCTCTATTTGTCGCTGGCGGCGATGTTTATTGCGCAGGCCGCCGGCGTGCATCTGCCGCTCGGCACGCAGCTGGTGATGATGTTGACGCTCATGCTGACAAGTAAGGGTGTAGCCGGCGTGCCGCGCGCCTCACTCGTGATTCTGGCGGGAACGCTGGCGACGTTTAATCTCCCGGTGGAGGGGATCGCCGTGATACTCGGGGTCGATACGCTGATGGATATGGCGCGAACCTCGGTGAATCTACTCGGCAACTGCCTTGCGACGGCGGTCGTGGCGCGCTGGGAAGGCGTGAATCTCAACTCTCCGGAGCCCCTGCCGGCCGGATCCGGGTCCGTGGGTACCCGGCCCTGAGCGTTCCGGAAGCCGCCCAGGCGATCCTCACGCAGCCGCCGCCAGTTTCTTCGACCACGGAATGGCGCCTTTGAGCGCGGCGTTTACGGAGGAAATGTTTTTCACACCCTCGCTCGCCAGCCACTCTTCGAGCGCTTTCACGCCTTTGGTCGCATAAATGGGCATGCCGTCTTTCCAGGTCGCGCGGCCGCACAACACCCCTGAAAAATCGGCGCCCGCCTCAGTGGCCATTTGCAGGCTCTCGACAAATTGCTTGTTGCCAACGCCGGCGCTCAGGTAAATGAACGGTTTCTCCGCCACGGCCGCCGGTAGATGAACGGTTTCTCCGCCACGGCCGCCGCCTTGCGGAAGTAATCGAGCGCCTCCGCCCCGCTGTATGCCTTTTGGCCCTTGTAGACCGAGGTACCCTCGACGAACTCCGTATTCACCGGCACTTCCACCTTCAGCACGTCGACGTGATACTGCGGTTTGGAGAATTCCTGCATGCTGCCGATCACCACCTGGGGTTTAATCTTCGCGTATTCGATGCCTTTTTCATTGCCACCCTTCGGATCGTAGCCCACGAATTCGAGAAAGAATGGAATCTGGTAGAACTCGCACTCCGCGCCGATGCGTTGAATAAAAGCGTGCTTTATGTCGTTCACGTCCGGATCGTCGAATGGCGAATAATAAATCAAGATCTTGACCGCGTTCGCGCCCAAGTCGACGATGCGCTTTGCGGACATGTCCGGCAGCAGATCCGGCAGCCGGCCGGGTTTGGTGTTGTCGTAACCGCTTTCTTCATAAGCCAGAAGCAGACCGGCATTCGGCGCGCGCGCCTTCGCCGCGTCGAGGCCATACTCAGGGTCGAGTAGGATCGCGGAAGCGTGCGGCGTCAGCACCCGCACCACCGCCGTCTTGAATTCCGACATCATTTCCGGTGTGACCGCCTTCTGGTCCACGCCTTTTGCCGAAGCGATCGCTTTCTGCAGGCTGGCGCGTTGATCCATCGCTGCGGCGGCAATGATACCGTCCTTGTTTGAGAGCGCTTTCAAGTGTTTGAGTTTCCCCGGAGAGAGTGCCATAACTTTTAGTTTATCCGTCTGAAAAACTTGCCGGCACGCGCCACGTCTTGGAGGATTTGAGCTTTCAACGCGCCGGCGCTGTCGAACTTTCGCTCATCCCGAAGCCTGTGGCAGAATTCCAGGCGAATGCGCGCCGGAGCCGGGCCGTCGAGCGGTTCGAGAAGAAACGTTTCGATCGAGAGGTCGCTGCCGCCGAACGTGGGCCGATACCCGATGTTGGAAACGGATTTCCAGCGCCGGCCGCCGTCCAAATCGTGCGTTCGTGTAATGTAGACGCCGGTGCGAGGAAGCACCTCGGCCGCGGTGCGCAGATTGAGCGTGGGCACGGTCTGCTTTGCGCCGACGCCGTGTCCCGAGACAACCTCGCCCGTGATCGCGTAGGGACGCTCGAGCATCCGTGCCGCCAGGGCAACGTCCCCTTCGCCGATCAACCTCCGCACCTCGCTCGACGATACAATTCGCCCGCGGCACTTCACTGGGTCGACCACGCGGGTCTCGTATCCATAGGGCTCTCCCAGTTCAGCGAGCAGGCGCGTGTTTCCAGCTTGCTGGTAGCCGAAGCGAAAATTGTCTCCGACCAGAACGATCTTTGCGCCCAGCGCTTTCACGACGATCTGTTCTATAAACTCCTCCGGCGCCAGCTTCGCGATATCCGCCGTGAAAGGCAGCATCAGGATTTGCTCGATGCCTTGCGCCTTAATGAGCGCGCAGCGCTCTTCCGGCGTGGTCAGCAGCCTTGGCGCTCGCTCCGGCGCGACCACCAGCGCGGGATGGGGATCAAAGGTCAAGACGGTCGGCCGCAGGTTTCGCTCCCGCGCCGCCTCGGCGACGCAATGGAAAAGATGACGGGACGCCGTCGAAATTCCCGATGGTGAGAGCCGACGGGCCGAAACCGGCAGCTTCCTGGATACTCCGAGCGATTCGCATTCAGCTTTCCGGCTCCACTTCGATTTCGAGCCCGTCGTAGGCCAGCCGTACGTTCGAAGGCAACGCAGCTTCGGTTCGCTGGTGATGAAGGTCGTGGCAGATATGCGTGAAAAAAGCGCGCTGCGGCCTCAGTTCCTCGACCCATTCGAGGCTCCGCTCGACGGTGGAGTGAGTCGGATGCGGTCGGTGCCGCAGAGCATCGAGGAACAGCACATCCAGCCCGCGAAGCTTGGCTTTCGATTCCTCAGGGATGTCGCTGTGATCGGTGAGATACGCGGCACGGCCGAAACGGAAACCCAGCACCGGGGACTTCCCGTGCAACAGCCGAATTGGCGTAAACTCGAGCCCGAACAAATCGAAGGGCTCGCCGTTCAACAGACGGAGATGCAGCCGCGGCACGGCCGATTCGTATGACCGCGCTTCGAAGGCATATTGAAAGACGCGGCGGATTGCGTCGAGCGTCTCTTCCATTCCATAAATTGGAATCGCCGAGCGCTGGCGGTAGTTGAAGGGGCGCACGTCGTCGAGGCCCAGAA
>QHXU01000167.1:9405-11901 GCA_003223065.1 Acidobacteriota bacterium
CGTCGTATCGACCAGCACGCCGCGGCCTTCATACCGGATCAGGATCGAGGGCCGCAGGCGCTTATCTCGCGGATCCGAAGATGCGCACACTTCGCAGCCGCAGCCGATGGTGGGTACGCCGGAACTGGTGCCGGATCCCAGCACCGTGATGCATATGCCACGATCGCTCATCACGAAGCAGCTTCGGAGCTGCTGCCGGTCTCCGCAGCACTCTTCTTTCCGGCCTGTTCGCTAACCTGCACGTAACGAAAGCGCAATTCCGTGAGGGCGTTTTCAATCAGCCGGTTCTCTTCGAGTGAGAGATTGCCTCGCGTTTTGTCGGCAAGCATCGCCAGCATGTCAATAGCGTGGCGGGCCGCTGGGAGATCGGGCTCCGCATGCTTCTCCTCGCCAAAGTTCACCAGGCCGAGCTGCATCTCCGCCTGTGTCTTCAGCGAAAAGATCAGAAATTCGAACGTAGGTGGCGGCAGAGGAAAATCGGTTTCACTCATTTTTCTCTCCTCTTAGTGTAGTGTGTTAGGAAGTGCGCACGCCTGAGCAGGAGCGATTGGACGCTATTTCGGAGGCTCTCGCCCGGCTTATCAAACGCCAGGACGACCTGGAGGCTCGCTTCCGGCAGATCGAGGCAATGGCCGGATTCAAGACGGCGGCGCCGCCTCCCGCGGCCGAACCGATCGCTCCACCCGTGGCCGCCATGCCTCCACGGCCGCCACCGCTGCCCCCACCGGGTCCGCCGCCAGCAGCCGTTCAGCAGCCTCCGCCCCCACCGCCTCCGGAGCCGGCCCTCGAAACGCAGCTCGGGTTGAACTGGATCAACCGCATCGCTGTGATCACGCTGATTTTGGGCACCGCGTTCTTTTTCAAATATGCGGTCGACAATAACTGGATCGGGCCGGGCGCCCGCATTGCTCTGGGAGTGGTGGCGGCGATGATCTCTCTTTTCTTCGGCGACCTGCTGTGGAAGCGAGAGCAGAAGGTCTTCGCGCAAGGGCTCACGGGTCTCGGTCTCGCGTTGCTTTATCTTTCCTTCTACGCGACCTTCGGCCTTTACCACGTGCTGCCGCAGGCCGCGGCGTTCGTCCTGATGGTGCTTACGACGGCCTCGGCTGCCGTTTTCGCGTTGCGATATGAGTCGCAGGCGATTGCAATTATCGGCCTGCTGGGAGGTTACCTGACGCCGGTCACGCTCTCAACGGGCGAGGACCACCCGTGGGTTCTCTTCAGCTATACAGTCCTGTTGAACCTCGGCGCGCTGGCGCTGGCGCGGCTGCGCCTCTGGCGCGCGATTGAATACATCGCGCTCGCTGCGACCGTTGTGCTGTATGCAGGCTGGTCGCTCTCCTGGCTCGATGACAAAAACCATCTGGTTGCTACGGTTTTTTCGATTGCCTTCTATTTGCAGTTTGCCGCCTCCGGGTCCCGGATCGTCTGGTTGTTCGCCCAGCTGCTAGCCTCCGTCGCCGCGGCCGCCATCTGGAAAGCGCCGGCGGATTCCTTACCACTCGCGCTTCTGTTCGCGGCTGGCGGGATCGCGGCCGCCGAGTTGCGGGGATGGAGTGAGGCTCCTCCATGGACGCTGTTCTGCTTTTGGCTCGCATATTGGATAGGGACCGCAAGCGCATCCCGAATCGATCAGCGCGGCACGATCTTCTTGCTGTTGTCGATCGCGTTCTTTCTCTTTTTTGCATGGACGATATGGTGGGCTGAAGCGCGCAAACGCGCTCTGCGCAGCACAGACCTGTTCGTCCTGGCCGCGAATGCGGCCACCTACTTTGGCGCTTCTTATTTCCTGCTTAATCCCATCTACCACGACTATATGGGTCTCTTTGCCGTGGTCCTGGCAGCGCCGCACCTCGCAATCGCCAAGATCCTATGGAAGCCGGAGTCGACCGATGAGCAAGAGCGTTGGCCCGCGATGCTGGCCGT
This sequence comes from Acidobacteriota bacterium, assembly GCA_003223065.1. Lineage (GTDB taxonomy): Bacteria > Acidobacteriota > Terriglobia > Bryobacterales > Bryobacteraceae > Palsa-187. The sequence continues at coordinate 11,332 of QHXU01000167.1, forward strand.
CGCCGTGACGCTGACATTTCTGACGCTCGCCATCCCTATCCAGTTCACCGGATTCCGCATCACCATCGCCTGGGCGCTGGAAGGAGCGGTGTTGGCCTGGCTCGCCTCCCGCTTCGCCAGCACAAGGCTCAATGTGGCGATGGGTTTCGTCCTGGTGCTGGTGTTCCTTCGACTTTTCGCATATGATTTCTGGATCTATGCGAACGGCCACCAATTCGCCGGGATTGCCAACCTACGTTTCCTCACATTTGTTGTGTCGGCGGCGAGCATGTGGATAGCGGCGCGCTTCTTAGCTCCCCGAATCGCCGCTGCCGCGCCCTATGTTGCCGGGCACTTCGTGATGCTGTGGATTCTGGGAGCGGAAGTCGTCGGTTGGGCAGAGCGGTCCTTTGCTCCGAACGAGCAGTGGAGCGTGATCACGGTGGGCGTTTCCATCCTGATGGCTCTCTATGCGCTCATGCTGGTGAGCGTAGGTGTCGTTACCCGCACGGCGCTCAACCGTATTCTCGGCCTTGGCCTGATGGGGATCGTGGTGGCGAAGCTTTACCTCAGCGACGTTTGGCAACTTGG
>QHXU01000167.1:11928-13541 GCA_003223065.1 Acidobacteriota bacterium
GGCGTGTTGCTCCTGTTGGTGTCGTATCTCTATTCCCGTTTCCGGCCGGTGATTGAAAGATTGTGGAGAGATGATACGGCCGCGTAGGGCTATCCTCGTCGCGCTCGCGGCCGGGATCGCAATCGCGGCCTTCACGCCTTCGGCCTGGCGCTATCGAAAACGGATTCCACTGACTGCTGGAGACGCGCTTGCCGTCGTCAAACTCGATCGCGAGGTTTACACACGCGCACGCGACGATCTTGCCGATTTGCGCGTGCTGCGCGATGGCGAAGAAACTCCATACCTGCTCGAAACGCTTACCGCCACGTCACAGCAACGCGAGCAGCGCGCGGAGGTGCTCGATCAATCCGTCATGCCGGGGACCGGTCTAGAATTCACGCTGCGGCTGGGCGGCTCATTCAAACACAATCGCGTGCGTCTCGAAACCGGTGAACGCAACTTTCGCCAGGCAGTGCGCATCTCGACGAGCGAGGATGGGCAACGCTGGTCGGTCGCACGCGCCGACGGGGCGGTTTTCGATTTCTCACAGGGCGATCGCCGGATTTCTGCGCTCTCAGTCGACTATCCCGTCTCCACCCGCCCCTTCCTTCGCGTGACCGTATCGGGCTGGAACAAGGTGGGAGCTCTGACCGCAGCGTTCGTCGATTACCGGGAGGACCATCCGGCTTCGCGCGAGGAATTGGCCACGGTCGTCCCCCAACTTGCCGAGGACGCGAAAACGCAATCGACTCTCGCCACGCTCGACCTGGGCGTCGAGGGCTTGCCCGTCGATTACGTCCGAGTGGACGCTACCTCGCCCTCCTTCCATCGCGCGGTGGATCTCGAAACCAGCCGGGATGGGAAAGATTGGACATACCTGACCCAAGCAGTCATCACCCGCGTTGTCGGCGCAGAAAGCCTGGTCATCGGAATTCCCGAGACGCGGCGACGCTACTTGCGCCTCCGAGTCTATAATCGCGACGACAAGCCACTTGCCATCGAAAAGATACATCTCGATGGCGTCATCCGCCGCGTTAAGTTTCCGATAGTATCTAGTGGTATTTATTGGCTCTATTTCGGCAACCCGGACGCCAAGCCGGCCGGCTACGATCTGCCTGCGCTGCTCGCCCGCCGGGAGCACATCGCGGAGGCGTCCTGGACCGCCGGACCCGCCGAACCGAATCCGGACTATCGGGCGCCGCCGCCGCCGGCAAAGCCCTGGAGCGAGACTCACCCTGCAATCCTTTATACTGTGCTCGGCGGCGCAGTTTTGGGTTTGGGCGTGGCGACGCTGCGGTTCGCCTCGCGCCTGCGCCGGCCTAGTTGAAAGATGCCTCGCCACTTTTCGCTCCAGGAAGCCGAACACCAATTGCCTGAGGTGGAGCGCGCGCTCCGCGATGCCCTTATTCACAAAGCCGAATACGAAAAAGCGCATCAGGAACTCGAGAGCCACACGCGCCGCATCCGCATGTTAGGCGGCGCGCGTGTGAATCCAGGTCCGCTGATCGCGGTGCGTTCCCGCCGGGACACGAGCGCCGCCGCCCTCAAAGAAGCCTTGGAGCGGATCGAGGAGATTGGAGCAGTGGTCAAGGACCTGGATATCGGCTTGATCGATTTCATCACCCACTATCACG
>QHXU01000167.1:13556-23760 GCA_003223065.1 Acidobacteriota bacterium
GTGTGCCTCTGCTGGAAACTGGGCGAAGAGCACATCCGATACTGGCATGGCATGGATGAAGGTTTCCGTGGCAGGAAGCTGATAGATCAGGAGTTCCTGGATCATCATCACGGCGACAGCCCCAATTGACACCCTTCTCGCCCGGCCGATAAACTGGGGTTGAGGGATGTTGCTCGCACGAGAACTCGTAAGTTACATTTCACGGCAGATCATCAAAAAGCTGACTCCCCAATGGATAGAGTCGACCGATGCTCAGGTCGCCTCTGAGTTCATCGCCGGAGTCGTCGAAGATGAGCTGGCGGTGGAGGATCGGCTGAACGATGAAGTGCGCGATCTCTTGAGCCAGTACAGCGAATACATGCGGCGCGAAGGCGTCAGCTACCAGGAGATGTTCCGCCGCATCAAGAACACGCTCATCACACAGCGCAAAGTGATCCGCGCATCCGGGCGCGACTCGGGCGACCCGATGAAGCTCTCCCGCGACAAGATCAACGACATCTCACATAAGATCGTCACCGCGCTCCGAAAAAGCCGCGAGTTCCGTCTCAAGCGCGACCCCAACGACGTACGGCTGGAACTGGTGAGAGTGATGACGGAGTTGCTCCAGGCCGAGGAGAAGGTCGATCGCGCCGCCCGCACCAAAATTCGTTCGCAGAAACGCGAGATCTCTGAAGGCACCGAAGAGTGGGACCTGCTCCATAAGCGCTACTACGCCGAAGAGCTCAAGAAACTCGGTATTGACCTGACTCGATGAGCGAACGGGCTCTCGTAATCGTCGGGAGCCTCAACATGGATTTCGTGGTCCGCGTGGAGCGTTTGCCTGCTCCCGGCGAAACCGCGCTCGGACGCGCCTTCCAGATGATCCCCGGCGGCAAGGGGGCCAACCAGGCCTATGCCGCGGGACGCCTCGCCAAGAGCGTGCGCGCGCGAATGATCGGGCGCGTCGGCTACGACCTATTCGCCGATCACCTCAAAGCCAGCCTCGCCGCAGCCGGCGTCGATGTCTCCTTCGTGCACGCGACCCGGTCCGCGCCCACCGGCGTCGCGCTCATCTGGGTCGACAATGAAGGCCAGAACTCGATCGTGGTCGCATCGGGCGCCAATTATGCGCTGGCGCCTTCCGAAGTCGAGCCGATGCGTCCCCTATTCTCTAGCGCCAGCTACGCGCTATTTCAACTGGAGACGCCGCCCGAGACCGTCGTGCGTGCCCTGGCCGTTGCCCGCCAGGAGGGCGCCAAGACGATCCTCGATCCGGCTCCCGCGCAGAGGCTCGATGCCGAGCTGCTGGCCAACGTCGATCTGCTCACACCCAACGAAACCGAGGCGTGCATTCTCTTGGACCGGCCGCCAGCGCGGGTCAGCCTTGCGGAAGCGAAGTCGCTCGCCCAGGCGCTGCTGGCTGCCGGTGTGAAGGCCGTCGTGCTGAAGCTTGGCGATCAGGGCTGCTTCTACTGCGACCGCGAGGCCAGCCTGCACTCGCCGGCGTTTCCGGTCCACTGTGTTGACGCGACCGCCGCGGGCGATACATTCAACGCGGGACTGGCGGTGGCGCTCGCAGAGAATCAGCCAATGGAGCAGGCATTGCGGTTTGCGAACGCTGCGGCGGCGCTCTCCGTCACGTCGCTCGGCGCACAGGCCTCGATCCCGTCACGCGCCGCGGTCGACACCCTAGTGGCGTAGTCCTCCAGTCCTGCGATAGCATTTTCAGCTATGGCGTTTTGTACATCCTGCGGCAGCACACTCATCGACGGCGCGCGCTTTTGCACCAGTTGCGGTCAACCCGCCGGAACCCAGCCCGCGCAGCCGGCGCCGGTGGTTCCCGCGCTTGACTACACGATTCAAGGCGATAACCTGCAAGTCATTCGTATTCGACTGAAGCCCGGCCAGGAGCTATACGCCGAAGCCGGAAAGATGGTCTACAAACAGCCGCAAGTTGTGTGGGAGACCCGCATGAGCGGCGCCACGCTGGGTGAAAAAGTGTGGGGCGCCATCAAGCGCAAGCTGATGGGCGAATCCTTATTTCTCACCTATTTCCACACTCCTGTGCAGGGCGAAATCGGTTTTGCGGGAAGCTATCCGGGCCGCATCCAGGCGTTCGACCTTCATGCCGGCCAGAGCGTCTTCGTGCAGCGCGACAGTTTTCTGGTGGCGCAGGCGACTACGCAACTTAATATCGCGTTCGTGAAGAAGCTCGGCGCAGGCTTTTTCGGCGGCGAGGGATTTATTTTGGAAAAGCTCACTGGGCCCGGATCCGTTTTCATCCATGCCGGCGGGGATTTCGTCGAATTCACGCTGGGGCCCGGCGAGAGCCTGCAAGTAGACACCGGCTGCATTGTGGCGTTCGATGAGGGCGTCGATTACGACATCCAGTTCGTGGGCGGTATCAAGACGGCGCTCTTCGGCGGCGAGGGACTTTTTCTGGCAACGCTCACCGGCCCGGGCCGCGTGATCATCCAGAGCATGACTCTGGAAAAGATGCGCCGCGAGCTGGCACCGTATCGCGCCGGCGGCGACGAGCACAAGGGGCTCGACGCGATCACCGGCATCTTCGACAGCGACGATTAGAACGGCCGTTAAAATCCTGCATCGCGGCCGCATCGGTGACCTTTGGAAAGGAATCGTTAAGATGAGTCGCCGGGAGACGATTTCGCCGCGGCGTTCGCGATGCGCGTCATGGACAACCGGCCGAACCTGCTATTGGCTGATAGCGAACGAGCCCAAGGAGGAGATCCGCAATGAATTACGATCGCGTGGAGATTCCTGACCGGTCCGTCCCCCGCGCCGTTGAGCCGGTTTTTCAGCACTTGGTGGACACATACGCCGGCGAGACCAACAAAACCGCCTCGATCTGGCGCGCGTTCGGCGACGGCGACCTGGTGTGGCGGCCTCACCCCAAGTCCAGCACGCCCGGCGACATTATGAACCACCAGTTGCTTTCGGAGCGACGTTTCTTCGCTGAGTTTCTCGGCTCGAGCGAACCGCCGGGCCGTGAGGTCTTGCCGTCCGAAGCCACAGTCGAGGCGTTCACAAAGCGGCTGGCAGATCTGGCCGTGAAACGTCTCCCGTGGATTGCCGAACAAGGCCAAGGACACTGGCTCGCACGTGTCAGGTTTTTCGATGTAGAGCGCGAGCGCATCTGGGTCTTCTGGCGGCGAATCCTGCACACCGCTCACCACAGGACGCAACTCAGCGTCTATCTGCGTTTGCGCAACAAGACCGTTGTCCCCGTTTACGGTCCAACCGCGGACGTCACCTGGTCGGGCGCAGACCCCACTTTGAACATAGATGCTGCGGACCGTGGCGCCGGCTAGCAGGGCATCCCGGAGCTCCGACAGGCGATCAACTACTTCACTGAGATCACCGTCTGGATTTTCTGGCCGGGGAACGGGCCAACGTTGCTCGCCTGATCCAGGTACGAAAGCGCCACCGGAATATTACTTCCTGGCGGCGTGGCTTCGGGAACCTTCACGTTGATTTGCCAGCCGCCGGCAAATGCTCCAAGTCCCGAATATTGAATATCCGAATCGTTGATGAGGCTTGCGCCGATCACGATTCTCGGCAACTGCGGCGTCGCTATCGGCGCGTCGGGAGCCATTCCATCCGGCGGTGCATTGGATACGAGCCCCTGCCCTGTCAGATAGAAGCTAATGTATTTCCCGCGACCAACCGGGTTCGAGGGGCCGTTGATTGTGCCGTCTTCATTAACAGCCGCCACTTGTCCGGAGCCCAACCTGTTTGCGCTGAAAAATCCGGGGTTGGCTTGCCCCATCGGTAGCGCGGCCGTGCCCAAAATCTGGCCCGTCGACGGGCGAATCACCAGAAAATCCGCATTGCCGGACTGCGGGGCGCTCATCGGCACCTGGAAATCGATGCGCGTCGTGTTGACGTGGAAGATGGGCGCCGGCGTGCCAGCCACAAGCACCTGCAAGTCAGAAAGTGTCGTCGGCCACGGAGAGAATCCGGTTCCGTCCTCTGGAGCGAGATTGAAATCCTTTCCCAAACGGTATAGGAATGCCAGCATCCCCGGCGCCATCGGGCTTTGATTGTAGCTCGCCGCATGCTGGAATGTCAGCTTGGGGAAGTAGAACGTGATGCGATTCGTCCCTTCAGCCGCAATCACGTTGTCGAACTTATCCAACGCCAGCGCGAGCGGCGCAGCGGCGGCGATTTGCCCGTTGAATTGTACTGGATTCTGCAGAATCAGCGTCTCAAACGCCGGGTACCGCCAGACGAGGTTGGAGTTTGAGAGCGCTACCCAGAACTCACCCGTATTCGGGCTCACTGCGACGCCCCACGGCTGATTCAGATTATCGATGGTAGTGGCTGCGGGCGCGCCGCTCTGCGAGGTCCGAGCGCTGGTGAAGATCATCACGCGAGAGTTGCTCTGATCGCACACATACAGGCGGTCGGACGTGTCACTGGCTATGTGACGCGGGCCGTTCATACCGCTCCGCGTGGATGTATTGCCCGCTGCGATCGAGATAAAATCCTGCTGACCGAGCACCGCCGCGGCTGCCTGCCCGTTAGTAAAATCCGTAGTCGCGGTTCGACGGAAGACCAGCACCCGATTGTGGACTGAATCGGAAACCGCCAGGCTTCCGTCGGAAAACAGCGCCAGGCCGAATGGCGTATTCATGTTCTGCGAGCTCGCGTCCTTGATCTGCGTCGTGAAACTGCTCTGCCCCAGCACCAGATTTGCGTGTTGCAGCACGCCTTGGGACTGGGCGAACGGCGCGGGGAAGCGCAACACGCGGCCATTGCCCGAATCCGCCACCAGGAGGTTTCCATCCACATCCACCACCAGCCCCACGGGCCTCAACAATCCGCTATCGGTGGGAACCTGCGCATCTCCGGAAGGATAATTCACCCACGAGCGGTTGAAATCGACCTGCCCGATCACCAGGTCCGCACGGTCTCCCGGCTTTACAGACCGCGCGTCGTTGAACCCGAGCACACGGTTATTCATAGTGTCGGCGATATAGAGATGCTGCGGATTCGAATTCTGGTCGACAACCATGCCGCCCCCGCTGAACAGTGAGCTCGAGTTGAGGAACACTTCCCTGCCTTCGATCAAATTCACGGTGTTGAACGCAAAATCCAGTTGCCCGATCACGCGCGTTGCGGCAGCTGCGTTTTGCGGGAAGGACAGCACGCGGTGGTTAAATGTGTCCGCCAGCCAAATGTCAGCACCGCTGAACGCGCCCGACACCGGCGCATTCAAGGAGGTTGCGTCGGGCTCTTTCAGACCGCGATTCGATTTACCGCTGGTGAAGTCTAACTGACCGATCACCGAGAGGATCGGAGGCGAAGGCTGCGTCGTCGTTTCCGGCGGCCAATTCTCGGGAACGTCGTAACGCACGACACGGTGAGCCCCGGTGTCGCACACATAAACATTGTTGCCGATCGTGAACACTCCCTCCGGCGGAGGGGAGATCAATTGACCGCTCGAGTTGAACACGCCCAGCGAAAACCCATTCGGATAGGTCACGGCTGGCGCGCCTGGCGAACTTGACGGGATCCCCAGCACCCGGGCCGCCTGCGTTCCGTTCGAAAACGTGGTGAACTGAAGTACGCGCGAGTATCCGTCAGCCACGTATAGTCTGCCGGCTTGGTCGAACACAAGACCCGAAGGTTGGATGAGGTTCAGTTTATTGGTCTGCTTGGCGTTCTGCGGCTGTGGGGGGCCATTGGAGATGAAATCAAATTGACCGAGCACCAGGTCGGCGGCGGGTTCCTGTGTGTTTGCCCCCAGGTTCGCCAACGGAAACCGCAGCACGCGGTTGTTTGCCGGATCGGATACCCAAAGGTTGCCTGCGGCATCGAAGGTCAAGCCGGTGCGGTAAGCCTGGCCATTCACGCTGAAAGACAGCGTTTTTTCAGTTGGCGCCGGCTGTCCTTCGTTCGAGGCGTTTCCCGAGCTGACTGTTTTCTGGCCAATGACCAAATCCACCTGCAGCAGGTCGCCCGTCTGGCTGAACGGCGCCGGATAGCGAACAATGCGGTTGTTGCCTGCGTCGGCAACGTAGAGGTTGCCTTTGCTGTCGACGGCGACGGCCGTGGGAGCGCTTAATCCCGTGCTCAGGGCCGTCCCCGGACCTTGGGCCAACGTCGAGTACATGTCTCTCTGCCCGATCACTTTATTTGCGAAGTCGCCCTTGGTGAGGCCGGACGAATTCTGCCAGCCGAGCACGCGGTTGTTGAACGTGTCGGCGACGTAGACGATAGGAGGCGATACGGTGGTGTCGAACGCGATCGACGACGGGCCGTTGAATTCGCGCCCCTCCACCAGATTTGGCGCGCTCGAAGTGAGCGGAAAACTCACCAACCTCGGATGTCCGAACTCGCGAGAGGGCACTTCGTTGATGGTGGGCGAAATCTGTTGCGCCCACAATGGCGCACACACGACAAGAAAATAGCGGCAGAGTTGCTTCACGGGATTCCTCCGACTCGGCGGTACGCGAGAACAGTCTTTCTCTTTCTAAAGAAGATAGCACACGAATCCCTGTTTCACCATGCCTGTGTTCTCTCTAGCTGCTCTTTTTTTGCGCCTCCATCCAGGCGAAAGTTTCAGCCCACGGCCTGATGCCGGTGACGCTGCCCAAACTAGACGCCGAAAGCGCCCCACATGCATTGCCGAGCCGCGCGGCTTCCGGCAAGGTTTGTCCGCGCCATAAAGCGGCGAGGAAGCCTGCGGTGAAGCAGTCGCCGGCGCCGGTCGTGTCTATCGCTGGAACCGGAAACGCCGGCGCCCAAATCTCGCCCGCTTGATGAAATACGGCGCATCCGCGAGCCCCAAGCTTGATGGCGACGCACTTCACACCCTGGTCTGTGAACGCCCGCGCTGCGGCCCGCTCATCCACGCACCCAGTGAGCCTGCGCGCTTCGGACTCGTTGGCCAGCAGCAAATCCAGATGAGCCAGGCACGGTCCGGCAACCGCCATCCACTCCCCCTGCGCGTCATGGCCTGTGTCGAGTGAAGTCGTCCAGCCTCCTTGCCGGGCGCGGCGAAGCGATTGCGGGCCCGTCCGGCGCATATGCGGCAGCGAAAAGATATTGGCGAGATGAAAGTGGGCGGGTGGGCCTTCGAAATCCAGCGGCTGGGAGAATATTTCGCTGCTGACGCCGGGCCGGTGCAGAAAGGACCGGGATCCATCGCGTGCGACGAGCACGACCGTGGTAGCCGTCGGCGTGTTGCGCCGCTCCACGCCGTCCAGATGCACTCCAGCCTCGCGCAAGCGCTCCAACACGCGATCGCCGAATTCATCGCGCCCCACGGCTCCTCGCAATCGCACCGGCACGCCGAGTTTAGCCAGCGCGTAGGACGTGTTCGACCCATTGCCGCCCAACTGCTCTTCGATGGATTCCACCCACACGGTGGCGCCGTATTCGATGCGCTCCACGGGCCTCACCAGGATGTCCTCCACAAGATTCCCGGCCACCGTGATCTCGCCTCGAATGTGCATGCGTGATCCTCAATGATAAAATGTTGGCTTGCTTCCCACACCAAACGCCGTTATGCGGCCGCGTGTGTGCGCGGTCAGTTATCTGAACACCGTCCCGCTGGTATGGGGCATGCTCCACGGCGAAGAGCGCGGCGTGTTCGATCTTGGCTTCGCTCTGCCCTCGGAGTGCGCCGATCAGCTCGCTTCGGGAGAGGCTGATATCGGCATCGTTCCGGTGATCGAAATGGCGAGACAGAAGCTCGAGTATTTCCGCGGCACGGGGATCGCCTGCCATGGTCCGGTGCGCAGCATCCTGCTGGTTTCAAAGGTCCCTTTTCGCGAGATCCGAACGCTGGCTACCGACGCGGGCTCGCGCACTTCGGTGATCCTCGCGCGCGTGATTCTGGCGGAAAAGTTCGGTGTTGAGCCGCGCCTGATTTCCCGGCGCGCCGACCTGGCGCCGATGCTCGGCGAGGCCGATGCCGCGCTGCTCATCGGGGATCCGGCGCTGCGCCTCAATCCTTCTACATTGCCGTTCGAGGTCCTCGATCTGGGCGGCGAATGGGTAGCAATGGCCGGATTGCCGATGGTGTTCGCGGTGTGGGCCGGACGCAAGGAGATCATTCAGGATCGTTACGAGCGCGCGTTCGCCGGCTCCTGCCGCTACGGGCTTGCGTGTTTGGACGACATCGTGCGGCAAGAATCGCACGGCCGCCAAGTCCACCAGGAGCTGGCGCGGAAATATCTCACCGAGCACATCATCTTCGAGCTTGGCGAACGCGATTACGCCGGGCTTCAGTTATTTCTCGAGCACGCGGCCCGGCTCGACCGCGTCATGGTTCCCGGAGTGTGAGCATGATGACCCGCGCCGAAGCGATCGATCTCTTTCGCAGCGACGACCTCATCACGATCGGCATGGCCGCCGACCAGGTGCGGCGCAAGCTGCATCCTGAAGGCGTGGTCAGCTATATCATCGACCGCAATATCAACTACACCAACTTTTGCACGGAGTACTGCAGCTTCTGCGCCTTCTACCGGCCCATGGGCCACGCCGAAGGCTATGTGCATCCCAAGGAAGTGATCTTCGAAAAAATCCAGGAAACCCTCGAGCTGGGCGGCACAGGCATCCTGATGCAAGGCGGCCTCCACCCCGACCTCACAATCGAGTGGTATGAGGACCTGTTGCGATCCATTAAGCAGCGGTTCAACATCTGGTGCCACTGCTTTTCAGCGCCGGAGATCGTGAATATCTCCAAGGTGAGCGGGCTTTCGATCCGCGACACTCTGGCGCGGCTGCGCGACGCGGGTCTCGATTCCCTGCCCGGAGGCGGCGCCGAAATTCTGGACGACGAAGTCCGGCATCGCATCAGCCGGCTGAAATCCTCCGTCCAGGATTGGATCGACGTGCACCGCGCCTGTCATTCGCTGGGAATGCGATCGACCGCGACGATGATGTTCGGCACCGGCGAGACAATCGAGCAGCGGATGAACCATTTCGATATCGTGCGCCGGATGCAGGAGGAGAGCGGCGGATTCACTGCGTTCATACCATGGAGTTTCCAACGCGAAAACACATCGCTTGGAAGATTTGTGAAGGAAGAAGCGACCGCGGTTGAGTATCTCAAGGTGCTGGCTCTTTCGCGGCTGTACCTTGAGAACATCCTCAACATTCAATCTTCGTGGGTGACCCCCGGGCTCAAGACCTGCCAGCTTGGCCTGCGCTTCGGCGGCAACGACGTCGGCAGCATCATGATCGAGGAAAATGTGGTGAGCGCCGCCGGCACTCACCATCGCGCCAGCGAAGAGGAGTTGCGTCGTATGATCCGGGATGCCGGCTTTATTCCCAAGCAGCGCGATACGCTCTACCGCACGTATTTCCTGAACTAGTGTGGCACGGGCATTCCCGCCCGTGCCTTTTCCGTCAGCCTGCTCCTAGAAGCTTAGGCGCACACCGAAACGGAACTGGCGCTCGTCGATGCCGTCTCGGCCCGGATTGTTGGTGCTGGTGATCTCGGTATAGCCGCCATACCTGCGCAGGGGGTCGGTGATCTCCGGATTGAAGCTCGACACGTTCGTCCCCGGATTGCTGAAGTGAGGCGTGTTGGTTAAGTTGAAAGCCTCGGCGCGGAACTCGACCTTCCATCGCTCGCTGACATCGAATTTGCGGAACAACCCGAAGTCCCAGTTAGCCAGGCCGGGCCCGCGCAAGATGTTCATCGATGTTCATCGCGGTATTGCCGAATCGCTTGTCGGTCACTGGAATGAACGCGAAAGGATCGAAATACGGCAGACCCTTTCCGACCCCCCCCAACTTCGCAACCGCGGGCTTCACTTGATCCGCTGTCTGGCTGGAGCCCGGCATGTCCAGCGAGGTGCCCGAAGCCGTTACGCTGAACGGCGTTCCGCTGTAGAAGCTGAGGATGTTGTTCAGTTGCCAGCCGCCGGCAATCCAGGAAGCCGGTCCGTTCGTCGCCCATTTCTTTCCCTTGCCGAACGGAAGCTCCCAAATATTCGAAATCTGGAGATTATGCGGGCGGTCGTACCCGCGAACTGTGCGGTTGCGCGACAAGTACGGAATCGCACGTACACTCGGCTCGCTGTCATTGTTGTCAATGAAGCCGATGGTTTTGGACCAGGTGTAGGCTGTGCTGATTGTGAAGCCCCGCGCGAAACGGCGGTCGAGCGTGGCCTGAGTGAATCGTAGTGGCCCGTGCCAAAGGGCTTCACCACAGTGGTGAAGCCCTTTGGCACGGGCCACTACG
>QHXU01000013.1:0-10177 GCA_003223065.1 Acidobacteriota bacterium
ACGGCAAGCCGATCGAGAGCCCGAATTACCTGAAATGGAACGCAAAGGGCGCCGCAGACGGGGATCTGGTGTTCGTCGCGGGTCATCCAGGATCCACTCAACGGCTCGATACCGTAGCGCAACTTGAGCTCGAGCGCGACATGATCGAGCCGAACAGCCTCAAGATTCTCCGGCGCCGGATTCACGTGCTCGAGGAGTACTCTGCGCATGGCGCGGAGCAGGCCCAGCGGGCCGGTAGCGAGATTTTTGGATTGGAGAACTCGGTCAAAGCCATCGACGGCGAGCTAAAGGGGTTGCTCGATAAACACGTGATGGACGCCAAGCGGAGCGATGAGGAAAAATTCAAGACTCTCGTCATGAGTAATCCGCAGTGGAAGTCCAGGTACGGCGGCGCCTGGGACGAGATTGCCGCGGCCGAGCGAAAGGCGGGTTCGCGCCTGAAAGAGCGCTTCTATCACAGTCTCGATTCACAGCTTGCCGGGCGGGCGCAGACCATCGTGCAGTACGTGGCCGAGATAAAGAAGCCCGATGGCGAGCGCTTGCCGGGTTTCCACGAAGCGGAACTCGAATCGCTCCGATTCAGGATGTTCTCACCGGCGCCGATTTACCGCGACATGGAAGTCGCGCGCATCACGGGCGCTCTTCAGTTGGACCTCGAGGAGATGGGGCCGAACGATCCGTTCCTCAAGATCGTGCTCAACGGCGAAAGCCCCCAGGAAGCGGCGAAGGAACTCGTGAATGGAACTAAGCTCACCGACGCCGCGGTGCGCCGGCAGCTCGTCGAAGGCGGCGAAGCGGCGGTCGCCGCGTCTACTGACTCGATGATCGTACTGGCGCGAAAACTCGATCCGATGCGGCGGGAGATCATCAAGTGGTTCGAGGACAACGTCCAGAGCGTGGAGGAACGTGCCGGCGAGCAACTTGGCAAGGCCCGCTTCGCAGCGTACGGCAAGTCTGCCTATCCCGACGCTACTTTCACGCTGCGCCTGTCCTACGGGCAGGTGAAGGGCTATCCGATGAACGGAACCAAGGCTCCGCCTCTGACGACCTTTTATGGTCTTTACGATCGAGCGGCGGGCTTCAATTACAAGGGACCGTTCTTCCTCGCTCCGCGTTTTGTCGAAGGCAGGACCAAGCTCGATCTGTCGACGCCGCTCAATTTCGTGACCAACAATGACATCGTCGGCGGCAATTCCGGCTCGCCGGTAATCGATCGAAATGGAGAGGTTGTCGGGCTGATCTTCGATGGCAATATCGAATCGCTGGTGGGCGATTTCGTGTACGACGAAGAGACCAACCGGGCGGTAGCGGTGCACACGGCGGCGATGACTGAGGCGCTGCGAAAACTCTACGGCGCGGAAAAGCTGCTCGATGAAATGGCTGGAAACGGGAAGTAGAGGGCTGCCACCGCTCCTGCCGGCTTAGTCAGTCAGTGCAAAAACGAGTATGGCGTTCCCAGCGGCGATCGCTACGTGTTGTTTGCCTTCGCTCAAATAGCTTATAGGATTCGATGTTACCGCACCGCCGGCCTGGAAGCGCCACAGCGACTTGCCGCTAGCGCCGTCGAGCGCAAAAAAGTCGCCCTCGTTGGTCCCGCCGAAGACGAGGCCCCCGGCAGTCGAGAGCACCCCTGCCCACGGCGGCGAATGCAGCTTGAACTCCCACTCGACTTCACCCGTCCCGGGCTTGAGCGCCCGGATGGCGCCCCAAGGCTCTTCGCCGGGCACGCCCCGGAAACCACCGCCGTTGAAAATGACCCCGGGCTTGTAGTCCGCGTCACCCATGTAATAGACGCCGCCCTCTTCGCGCACAGCAACATAGAAGAGACCTGTGCGGGCGCTGTAAGACGGGCTGAACCAGTTCGTGGCCCCAGGCACGCTCGGATAGACCAGCTTGCCTTCAACTGATGGGTACATGTTGGGGATGCGTACGGGACGTCCGTCGTCATCCAGGCCTTTTGCCCAAGTCTGGCGGACAAGCTGCCGTCCGGCCAGGAACTTGCCGCTCTGACGGTCGAGCGTGTAGTAAAACCCATTGCGGTTGGCGAACAGGATCAGCTTCCGGTTCTCGCCGCGCACAACGCCATCAATGAGAACGGGCACCTCGGTCGAATCCCAATCGTGCCCATCGTGCGGGGTGAACTGAAAATGCCACTTCAGCTCGCCGGTGTCCGCATCAAGCGCGAGAAGGCAATCGGAGTAGAGGTTGTCTCCGCCTCGAACCTCTTCGTTCCAGTCGGGTCCCGGATTTCCCGTGCCCCACAAAACCAGGTTCTGGGCGGGATCGTATGAACCGGTAACCCACGTCGTGGCCGATCCGGTCTTCCAGCTTTCGCCGGCCCAGGTTTCGCTTCCTCGCTCACCCGCAACCGGAACCGTCCAGAAGCGCCAGGCCCGCTTGCCGGTGGCCGCCTCATAAGCGTCGACAAATCCACGCACGCCGAATTCGCCGCCCGCCATTCCGATGATGATCTTGTCCTTGACCGCGAGTGGAGCCGCTGTGAGCGAGTTGCCGGTCTTATAGTCCGCAACGACCGTGTCCCAGCGCACCTGGCCGGTCTTGGCGTCGAGCGCAATCAGGTGCGCGTCTATGGTGCCGACCCAGACAAGATCGTCGAGCGCGGCCACGCCGCGGTTCACCTGCCCGCAACAGATGCGCAGGTCCTTGGGAACTGTGCGCTGGTACTTCCACAGGGGCCGCCCCGTGCGCGTGTCGAGAGCGGTGACGTTGCTGGGAGGCTCCGTGATATACATCACGCCGTCGATCACCAGCGGCGTCGTCTCCACTTTGCCGGGCGCGGTTTGATAGATCCAGACCGGCTTCAGGCGCTTCACATTCCCCGCGGTAATCTGGCTCAAACGCGAGTAGCGATGCGAGCTGTAGTTCCCCGAATAGGACAACCAGTTCCCCGGCTCGGAATCGGCCTGCCGCAGGCGGTCATAGGTTACTTGTCCTGCAAGTGTGAAGGTTACGATCAGTGACAGCCATCCGGTTTTCATAAGCTACCTCGAAGGGACACCAGATATGCGACAACGTCGGCCAGTTCCGCTTCTGAAAAAACGCTGCGATAACTGGGCATCGGGGATTTGCCTTTGTCGTGGTGCAGCTCCGCCAGCTCCTGTTTCCAGAATGAGCGCGGTTGGTCGGAGAGGTCGCGCAGCTGGAGTGAATATGTGTCTTCGTTGAGCCGGACGCCGCTGACCTCCTTGCCGTCCTTGGTTTTGAGCCGCACCATCAGGAATCCCTCGGGAACGTTCGTTTCAGGGGCAAGCAGCGTTTCGCGAAGGTATTTGGCGCTTCGCCGTGCTCCGATTTCGGTAAGTTCCGGACCCATGCGCCCGCCTTGCCCGTTGACGGAATGGCATCGGACACAGTTCCCCTTGTTGCGAAACAGTTGCTCTCCACGGACGCGGTCGCCGGGAACGTTCTCCGCGGCCGTGCGCCCGAGTGTGCGGACATAACCCGCCACCTGCCAGATCTCGCGGTCAATCATCTCGAACGCGCCTGGCATTTCCGTGTTCGGCACGCCTTCTTTGATCACCTGAAACAGCGCGGCGTCGTCCGATGCCCGCAAGAGCTTGGGCCGTGCGAGATTGGCTCCGCGGCCTCCGTCGCCCGATGGACCATGGCAGGGAGCGCAGTGGCCGAGAAACAATCGCTTGCCGCGAGCCAAGTCGCTTTCGGACTTGTAGGGGTTTTCTTTCGGTATCTTTTCCTCGCCTGGCTCCTGCGCCAATAGAAGGGCAAAGCTTGACAGCGCCAGCATCACACGGACCATAAATCCTCTGAATCCCGCCTACTATATCACCTCGGGTTCCCGAGATTCTCGTACCACTTGATGTTGCCCGTGGAGGCTCCGATGCAGACGATGTCGATGCGGCTGTCGCCATTAATGTCTGCCGCGGCGCAGCCGGATCCCGCCATCCCGCCATGGTCGATGATCTGGTGACGCCATTCGGCGCCGCGGTCATCTTGCGCATAGAAGACGTGTACGCTGGCGCCCTTGCCCCGGTCCCCGGCCGCGATGTCTTCAAGGCCATCACCATTGAAGTCTCCAACCACGACTTCGTGTCCCTCCGACAAGTCCGAGAAGATGACCTTACGCTGCCAGCTATGGGCCTGGTCCTCCGTATAGACCACTACTTCGTTTCCGTGCCATGGCTCGACTGCCGCCAGGAAGCGGCGCTTGCCCCAATGCCCGAGGCGGACATCGCTCGTTCCAGCCCTAGGCGGCTGCTCCTGGTGGCCGTGCGACAGCAGTTCGTTCTTCCACCGGACGTCGCCGCCCTTGCTTTCCGCGCTATGCAGAACGATTCCGTCGAAGCCCGCAGTGAGGATCTGCTCCCGTTTTCCGGCATCCCAATGCACCACGCGCAAACGGTGCAGCACGCCCGTCAACTGCTCGTCGATCAGGCGGCGCTTCCAATCGTCGGTGCGGTAATACACTAGCGACACCTGGTCCTCGTAGCGCGGGGCCAGGGCCTTGGCGCCGATGAGCGGCGCGTTGATCAGCTCCTTCTTGCCGTCTCCATCGATGTCGGCCCAACCGATATGGTGCGAGGTAGTGAGAGTGTCAATTTTTGTGGCCTTCCATAAACCTCGAGGGTCGCCCTGATGATGAAGCAACCAGACCAATCCTTCGCTTTTCGCAGCCACCATGCTGAACCCGCTCTCCACCGCCAGCTCTGGCACCCCGTCTCCATCGATGTCTGCCGCGGCCATATTAACCAAGCCGTTCATCCCGTCGATGAGAACATGGCGTTCCCAGGTCGGGTTCTCGTACCAGGCCAGTTCGGTGGATCGCTGCGTCAGCCCGATCACATCCGGACGGCCGTCGTGATTGATGTCGGCGACCAAGACGGCGTAGCCGCCGGGGATATTGGGCTCGATCACGTGCTCCCGGAACTGCACCTGTTCGCCCGACTTGCCGGCGGCCACCAAGCACGCTACAGCGATGACCAACGTGAGGCTAGTGCGCATGATGCCTTATCATGCATGATCGAGGGGTTCAACGCAACGGACGGCTCGCGAATGGGTGGGAAAACCTCAGCACCCGTGCTCCCGCAGGTGCTCATCCAGTGCAACTCGCGCCGCGACATAAGCGAGCCGGGTCTCCTCCAGTTCCTGGAGTTGCGCTAAATCAGGGATATTCGGTTGTTCCAGAACTTGAAGGGCCGCTCTAAGCCGTTTGAGCGAAGCGTCGCACTGAGCGGTCAATCGGTCCCGCTCCTCACAAGCCATGCACTGCTATCGGCCGGAAAAGGGCTAATCAACAGGGCAGCCATGAGATCCATTCTGGCTTTCATGTAGGCCGCTTGCGCAGCGTTTTCTCTTCGGCGAAGTAACAGAAACTGGGCGCGATCCTCAGGGGTTAACGGAGCAGATTTGGCGCGCACCATTATGGCGCAAGCTTGCTCTGCCAGCCTCGTGTAGAGGTTTAGCATTAACCAGCACTTCCGCTGTAACTCCTTCAGGGTCGGTTCGTCTGGTATCGCCATACTCTACTACGTTAGCCCAACTGAGGTGGTCATTTGGCAGGGGAACAATGATCAAACGGTTCCGTTTTCGGGATTGGGTTTCCCAATTATTCGCCTTGCTGTCTGGCACGCTCTTAAAATACGGCGTCCCAGACGGACGTTGGGTTACTGTTACACGCGAAAGCGTGCGATGGCCTCCTCATCGAGGTCGATGCCGAGTCCCGGCTTCTGCGGGGTGTCGAGAAAACCGTCGACGGCGCGAAGCTTTTGCTTCGTGATGGATTCTCGTAAGTTGGTCCCCTCCTCCGCCACAAATTCGCAGATCAGCGCGTTGGGGATCGAGTTCAGCCAGTGCAAGGCCGCCGTAACATTGATGTAGGTCGTAAAGCCGTGGTTTGCTACCGGAAGTCCGCGGTCCCAGGCCAGAGCCGCGATTCTCATCGCTTCCGTAAAGCCCCCGCAACGGGTAAGATCCACCTGGACCACATCAATTCGGCCCCGATCCATGAGTTCCAGGAACGATTGCCGGCCGCTCTCCTCCTCGCCCGCGGCAATTCGCACGGGAGTTGATTCGGCAAGTTTCCGGTATCCATCGTAATCGTCGGGACGCAACGGCTCTTCCAGCCAGAAGATGCCGTATTCGGTGAATGCGTGGGCGCGCTGGAGAGCGGTTTTCGAATCCCAGACCAGCCCCGCATCGATCAACAAATCGGGCCCAGCCCCCAAGCCTTTGCGAGCCTCCCGCACCAACGCCACATCGGTCTCGGCGTCGCGCCCCATCGGATCCCAGCCAAACTTGACCGCGGTGAAACCCTGATCGCGATAACGCCGGGCCAACTCCCCGGTCTCGCGCGGCGTGGCTCCGAAAAGCGAACTGGCGTAACACCGTAGCTTTTGGTGAAAACCGCCGCCGAGCAGCTTCCAGACCGGCAATCCGAGCGCCTTGCCCTTGATGTCCCACAGCGCCATGTCGATACCGCTCATGGCATGAAGCCCAACCCCCCGGCGCCCGCCATAGATATTTCCGCGGTACATCTTGTGCCAGATCTTCTCGGTCTCGAAGGGATCCTCGCCAAGAATGAGATTTCCCAATCCGGCGGCAGTGGTGTGAGAAAAGGGGCCTTCAATGATGCCTTTGGCGCCCATCGGATTGGAATCGACTTCGCCGATTCCGGTGATGCCCGCATCCGTTTCGACGCGGACAATCAACGCGTCCTGGCCGCTGTCGCATTGTTGCTTGACTTCCGGCTGCCGTAAATAAATCGCTTCGACCCGGGTGATTTTCATGCGAGTGTGGACGGTTTTCTTGCGCTCCTCTCCTCCGTTACCGATTTCCGGCGCCAGAAGAAGTAAAAAGGAATGCCTGACGCGGCGACCGCAATCGCGATCCCGGACGTCTTCGGCTGATTCACCAGCGCGTCCGCCAGGAACCAGATCGAAACGATGATAAAGAGCCACAACGTAACCGGATATCCCCACATTTTGTACGGGCGCGGGGCTTCGGGTGCTTTGCGGCGCAACACCCAGACGGACGCCACGGTTAGCGTATAGAAAACCCAGGCCGATAGCATTGTGTAAGAAGCCAGCGTTTCGAACGAACCCGTCACAATCAGCACGCCGGTCCACAGACCCAGCGCCACGATGGCAAATCCTGGCGTCTCAAAGCGTGGATGCATGCGCCCGAAGCGCCGGAAGAAGATGCCATCCCGCGCCTGTGCAAACGGGATGCGCGCCGCGGTCAGTATGCAGCCATTGATCGCACCAATGATGGACGCAAGAACCACAGCTGACAAAACTGTCGCGCCCGCCGGTCCCATGGTCCGTTGCGCCAGAGCCGCACCTACCCGCTCGGCGGCCGCGATTTCCGGCACGCTCATCACCCTGAGATACGCGAGATTGGCCGATACGTAGAGGGCCATCACGGCGCCCATCCCCAGAACCAGCGACTTCGGCAGGTTGCGCTGCGGATCTTTCACCTCGCCGGCGACGAAGCTCAGGTAACTCCAGCCGTTGTACGCCATGAGACACGCGGTCATGGCAACCCCGATCCCGGTGTAGGAAAGTGGCTGGACCAGCGGTTCCGCGGCGTCCCGTGTGTGCGGCGCAAGCGCCGCGGCCCCGATCACCAGGACCAGCCCGGCGATCTTGAGTGATGTGAAGATCCGTTGAATCCATGCGCCTTCCTTCACACCGATGTAGTTGACGGCTGATAGCGCCGCCACCAGAGACAACGCAACGGCTGTGCGCATTCCGGCGATGTGAGGAACGAATTGGTCCAGGTAGATTGAGAAGCCGACCGCCATGAAGGCGATCCCGCCCGGGAGCACGGCCAGAACGAAAACCCATCCGCAAAGAAACGCGCACCACGGCCCGTACGCGTCGCGCAAATACACGTACTGGCCCCCGGTTGCCGGCTTCATCGCGCCCAGCTCCGCGTAGGCGAGCGCGCCGCAGCAGGATAACAGACCGGAGACCACCCACACAGTGATGATGGCCCAAGGGGAGGCGAGATTCCGCGCAATCAACGTGGGAAGCAGAAAAATGCCCGACCCGATGACGATTCCTATGATGATCAGCGTCGCGTCCCCGAAGCCGAGCTTCCGCGGGAGTTCATCCATGCTGTCTAGCGCAACGGCACCGCATGCTGCTTCACAAAATCCTCGACACGCGATTGCGGCGGCGGCCCGATGTAGTGGAAAGCTTCGGCGTATTCCACGCCGTATTTCCTGCCCAGTTCGCGGTTGCCCGCAAGCACGAACTCGCGTATGTAGTTGCGGTCCGCGGTGCGATCGTCGTCGCCAAGAAGCGGGAGTTTCTTGCCTTGCTTGGACAGTTCAGCGCGCAGCTTCGATCCGTGGTGGCCGCCCGGCCCCTTCGCAACGTTGCAAATGTTGGCTTCGATCTTTTTCTCGATCGTGCCGCTGATATCGACGACCCGCGTAATATCCGGATGCCGTGCGTAGTAGTACTTTTCCGTGACCGCCCGCGGCTGCAGCCCTGCTGCGAATTGTTCGGGATAATCGTGAACGCGCCCCGCCATCCAGCATGCCGCTTCCACGCAATGAGCCAGGACATAATGATCGGGATTCTCTTCGTCGTGCGCCCAGGGGTCGTAACAAAACACGGTGTCCGCCTTGAGCAGCCGGAACAGGAAGATCAGGCGGCAAATCAGCTCGTTCCGGGATATGTCGCTCATGCGGTGATTGTTGTAGTTGAGCGCGAAATCCCGCGTGAGGCCGAGCACGCGGGCCTGCTCGGTGACCTCGCGCTCATTCCTCAGGACGTTTTCACCGATCGAGCCAGGCTCGCCCACGTCATCGCCCATATCATCATTCGTGGCTCGAATCATGTAGCCCGAATAGCCTTCCTGAATCAACTTGGCCACCGTGCCCGCCGAAAACAGGGCGATGTCATCGGAATGCGGCTGGATCGCGATGAGAACTTTGCCTTTGTGAGGCGTCCCAGGAAGTGGCCGCTCCAAAACCGGTGTGGACGAAGCCGGTTGCGCGAGCGCGGTATCGAGCTTCACGGCTGTCAGGCCCGCCAGCATGCTAGTGAAAAAGTCGCGCCGTTTCATAAACGCTACACTTCCAGCGCCGCCTGCAGCATTGCTCTTGTATATCCGACATTGTATGCGTACCCGGTATACGATCCGCCGCCCGGATACCCTGACTTGAACATACTGGCTGTGTCGCTTGAATCCGCGTGATCGGCCTCCATCGCCCGCGGGTGTTCGGGGTAGATCAGCCTCGGGTACTTGCCTTTTACGAGTTCCCGCATCACACCGAACATGTCCACCTGCCCCTCGTCAATGAAAACCTCGGTGTATTTTTCGTAAGGCTTGCGCACAACCACGTTGCGGAAATGGACGTGATTGATGCAGTCCTTCTTCATGAAGTAACGGCAGACCTCCACCGGATTCTGCCCCATCTCTCGCGTCACGCCGCAATCGAACGTAATTCCGTTGTGCGGGCCGGGCACGATATCGACGAGCTTCTTCCAGCCTTCCACGGTCCCCATGATTTGGCCCGACCCCCGGCTCATCGGCGCGGGCGGATCATTCGGGTGGAGCGCCAGGCGCACATTCGACTCCTTGGCCACCGGCACTATCGCTTTGAGGAAATACGCCACGTTGTTCCACATCTCCTCGAGAGAGTGCGCGCCTTCGTGTAGCCCGCGCCCGCTCTTCCGGTCTCGCCATAGTAGCCCTCCATCGCACGATGCGCATAGAAGTTGTATTCCACAACCGGCAAACCCACTTTGCCTGCCGCCCGAATCGATTGCCGTACCTTGTCAATCTCCTCGTCCTTGCCGGGCCGGCCGTAGATCGCGTTGTCGAACCCCCCGATCATCAGGTTGGCCAGGGTCAGATTTGCAGCCTTGTAGGTGTCCATCATCTCCTGGAGCTGCTCTACTTGCCAAGGAATGCGCGGGCCGCCACGGAGTACATAATTAACTCCAAGCTGTTTCACTTCGCGCAATCCGATATCGCTCGTGCGGCCCACACCCAGGCAGATCTTTGGCGTTGCGGGCCCCTCCTCGATGGGCCAGTCGTTGAACGCCCCCGTGGCCGGTGGAGCCATCGGGGCTGCGAGCACCGCGCCCGACCCGAGCGCCTGCATCATCCGTCGTCGCGTGAAACCGAATTTCATCTCGATAGATTCCTCCCCGATCTATCCGGAGATTCTTTCAAGGGGCTT
>QHXU01000013.1:10226-16156 GCA_003223065.1 Acidobacteriota bacterium
CTACACTTGAGTAAATATGTTGTTCGAGATGTTGTTGCAGGCCGTTTCCGACCGCTCATCCGGCGTCCTGACGGTTACGTGCCCGAACTGCGAACACAAGAACGAGTTTCCTGAGCTCTTGACGGTCGCGATCTTCGTGTGCACAGGTTGCGGTGAGCCGATCGAAGTGGTGGAGCCGAGGCATTAATCGCGCCCCCGGCTCCAAGATGATTAATGCCCTGCCCTAGGCGGGCTAGCCGCCTGTGGTGCCCGCCGCCTGGCTGCGCATTTGCTCCATCATTTTCTTCTTCATTTCCTGAGGAGTGGGTTCGGCTTTGTGAGTGCCGATCATCCAGGCGATGCCTTCCGGATCGACGATGTTTCCACAACGGTCGCCCCAAAACATGTCCATCACCGGTCCGTTCTGCGTAGCCCCGAGTTTTACCGCCTTGGCGACTACCTTGTCCACATTCTCCGTTAAAAGGTACAAGCTCACAGGCGAGCCGCCCATTGTCTTGGCGCTGCGCGCGCCGCGCTGCTGACTCTCCGGCCCCAGCATCAACGTTGTATCTCGCAGCCTCAGTTCAGCATGCATAGGCTGGCCGTCCGGCCCGTTCATGATTCCGCGTTTGGTGAAACCCAAGGCCTCTTGATAGAAGTTGACTGCGGCCTTCACGTCGGTCACGGTAAGCATCGCTGTTACCGCGCCGTACTGTTTTTTATTGAGGGGATCGATCTTCTTTGGCATAGCGCTCCTTTGGCGGTAGAAACATTCTAACCCGAAATGATTGGCTCAAGGGGCAAAAGTACTACTCGATCCATTCCTGAATCGCTTGGATGAAGCGCGCCCAAGGCGGGCGCTCTATTTTCAGGTAGGCTGGGGCGCGCCGGCCTTTACAGCGGCCAGCACACGTAAGCCTTCCTTCGGCGTAAAGTACTCATTGAGATAGACGTAGCTGTGCGTGCGGATATGTTTGTACTGATGCACGCCCCGGGGCTGTTCGCACATCCACATGAACTCGCGGATAGTATCACGCGGGAGCTTCGCGTCTGCTATAGCGCGCTCGAGCGGCACCCAATTAGGCGTCTCGAAGTTGTACGGCGTGGTCATAGCGAATCCTTCTCGGGGGCGAATCGCCGCCCCGTGGCACGAATTTCGCGTGCCGCTAAAAAGTACTGGCAAGCCCAAGGCCAAACCTTACCCGTGCGTACGCATCGGAAAAGAGGCTGCTTAAAATGCCGTTTTACCACGTTGCGGTGCCACAGGTGGAATCCACATTCCACTCCGGGTATCACAGCTTGATGTCGAAAGAAAGTTCCTCGATCATTTGATCGAGCGCCGCTTGCGCCTTTTCCTGCCGCGCGGCGAGATCTTCGATTTCTTTGCGCAGCTTCTCCAGACGGTCCTCCTGATCATTGAGCTGGCGCGTATAGCGCTGCAGCAGCGTCTTCTCCTCGGGACTGCCCTTCAGGACCTTGATGTTCTCCCGCAGCCGCTGCTGATCATCAAAGATCTTCTCCGTTTCGTCATCACGATCGCTCTTCTGACCTTCGAGGTCCTGGATCCGGCTTCTCTGTTCGAGGATTTTCCGCAGTGCGTCCTCAATCGTCTTGTCAATCGATTTCTGGCGAACGAACAGCGCGACCTGATCGTTGGTGATGTTCGTCAATTTATGCGCGGACTCGATCGTCCGGGCCTCATTCACCACCAGCGATGCCGTCTGCTTCGCATCGACGTGCAGCCGGAAACGCATCCAGCCCGGCGTAACTTCCACGGGTTGAACGTCTCCGCGGAGTTCATAGCCGGCGCGGACCGGGTGCTCAATGATCACCGTCCGCGGCGAGCTGTCTTCATTGCGAAACGTGTACGTCTTTGACTCGCGAACTTCGTTGTGCAGTGTCAGCACGCCGCGAAGCACGCGCACACGGCTGACACGCTCCCGCTCGGACTCCGAATGCGCGTTTACGTTCAAGGCAAGGTCGGTGGCATACGACACCAGCCGCTTCTCGCCCGGGCGGATCGGCTCGAACAGACCTTCACCGGCGAATGTCTCGTCCTCGAGGACGCTGAAACTGCCGCCATCGAGCGTCAGCCCGCTCGAGTTGTTGAGCCACAAAGCCCGCTGCGGCCGCGGGAGCCCGGCGCGCTCGTTCCACACGGACACTTTCTCGGCGGCGATCGAAGTTTGCACGATCGGTACCAGCGCCGAACGGTTCTTAGGGATCGTGATCGGCTCTTTGAGTTTGTATTCGAACAGATCGCCGAGTTCCTGGGCGCGCGCCGCTGGTTCCATCCGCGATCGGGCGTCGTCGACCTCCGAAGGGACGGTGCTCGCCGGCCGCGCTGACACAGGCGACCCCGGCAATGATGCCTTGTTCGCCGTCACGCCGCCCAATCCGACTCCGCTGCCGAGCCCTTTTCCACTTCCCGTGCTCCCCGAGCGCGCCGTGATGGCGTTTATATTGGTGTTTATTGGGTACTGGGTTGACGCACTACTGTTTAGTGAACCGGCGGCTGCCCTGACGGTCACGGTTTCGACCGTCGCGCCGGCCGGCAGGTGCACGTTCTGTTGTGCGGTAGTTCCCGCGGATGGCATGACGCCTTCGACAAACACACGGCGAAAACCCGGAGCCTCCACATCCAGCCGGATCGGGCCTTCCGGCATCCCCTGCAACTCGTATCGGCCCGCGGCATCCGCGGTCGTCTCACCTGCGAGCACGCCGCCGGCATCATAAGCCCTGAGGCGAGCTCCTGAAATCGCCGCGTCCGTGGCGTCGGCTACGACCCCGGTAATGCGCCCGCTGCCGGGCACCAGAGTCGCCTCGTAGGTCTGCGGGGCAGCCGACAGCGCGCCCGGCAGCGGAACCACCGGACGCCTCGAATAATACGGCTGGGACAGATTCTGAACGAACGATTGCGGCGCGCCCGCGACCAGCGACAACTGAACTTTTTCCCAATCCTGCCCCACCGTGTTATCCACGATCGCCCAACCCTGCAACAGGGGCGCCCGCTTTGGGGTCAGCACGATGCGGTACGTCGCCTTCCAGACCGGCACTTCGCTGATGTAGCTGACGAACAATGACCGCTCGCCGGAGCCCACGGTCGAGATCACCATTCGCCGCACATCGGCTTCCCGGTTCGCGCCCACTACATCCAGGTACCGGTCGACTTTGCCGGCAAGCCCGCGCTCCAACAGCCGTACCGAAAACGATGGCGACACTTCCGTAGTCTTGACCTCGCCGCTTTCCGTGATTAACGAAAGATAGTCGACCTCCAGAGTCGCGCCGCCGCCCATCCGCGTCTTGCGCTCCACGCTCAGAAGCCGGCCCGTGATCACGCCCGTCGCGGTGCGCACTTCCAGCCGGGCGCCGCGAAGTGCGCCGAGGAATTCGGTGAGGGACGACTTTTCGCCAAGCGGAAGCCGCAGATCTCCGAGTTGCCGTTCGACTGGCGCCGCCGATCCGTAGGCGACGCCCCCGATGCTCCCGCCATCCAGATCCAGAACCGTAAGCGATTTGAGCACGTCATTCAATTGGTTTGAAGTGAAGGCGATGGCTACATCCTGACTGTTTCGAATCGAACCGAGATGTTCGAAGTAACCAACGCCGTTTTTGTACAGAACCACACGCTTCACCGGCAGCTTTTCCAGGTCGCTGGGCCCCTGGGCGTTAAGAGTTGAAGCGGAAAACAACACGAGCGCATACAGAGTTCGAGTCATACTTCCCCCTTTCGGACTTACGAGACCGTTTGGCTCCAGGGACGTTAGGACGGGGAACCCGGTTTCAGCGGGTTTCCGCTTCCAGCCCAACCCCATCACATGTTGATTTTTGATCTAATTGACTTCATCTGTTTACAGAAAGGGGTGTGGCATGGGCGGCAACATCTTGAAGCTGAGCGCCGTTCTTATCTGCGCGCCTGCAATCCTGAGCGCGCAATCCACTTTTGGAACCATCCTGGGGACGGTCACGGACCGGACCGGCGCCGTGATCCCAAACGTCAAGATCACGGTCATCAACCAGGAGGAGAACATCTCGCGCGAGGCCACGGGAGACACACTCGGCAACTACGAAGTGGCGAACCTGAAGGCGGGGACATACTCGGTCCTGGTGGAGGCAAGCGGTTTCAAATCCTATCGTCAGACCGATCTCACGTTGGATGCGCGGCATACGCTGCGCGTGAACGTGACACTCGAGATCGGCCAGGTCAATGACCAGGTCACCGTGGAAGGATCGGCGGCCGTGGTCACTACCGAGACCGAGACGATCGCGAACGCCTTCACCTCACAGGAGGTCCTCTCGCTGCCCGCCAATTTCCGCGGCGCAGGGAGCACCAGCCCGCTGCGCTTGCTGGCGTTCTTGCCGGGAGTGCAGTCCGACAATAGCAACAACTTCTCCCTGCAGGGCGGGTTGCCGCATCAGGCCGAAGTCTCCCTCGACGGGATTTCAACCGTAAACGTACGCAGCAACGGCCCCCTCACGGAACTCTTTCCCTCAGCCGAAGGCATCGCGGAGATGAAGGTGCAGGGCGTGGGCAACAGCGCGGAGTTCAGCCAGATCGGCGACATTACCACGACCTCGAAAGGCGGCGCCAATACCTTCCATGGAAGTCTGTTCGAATACATGCAGAACCGCGCCTTCGATGCGACCGCCTTCGGCTCGGTTACGAAGCCTCAGAAGACGGCCAATACCTTTGGCGGCAGCATTAGCGGCCCCGCCTTTAAGAACCGGACTTTCTTTTTCGGCGACGTCGAAGACATGCAGTTCCGCAGGGGCACCACCGTGACGGGCACCACGCCCACACAGGCGATGCGCCAAGGCGATCTGAGCAAGGAAGGGGTGATCATCAGGGATCCGTTGACACGCCAACCCTTTGCGGATGACCGCGTCCCCCTTGCGCTGCAGAGCCCGATCGCGCAGAAGATTCAGGCCTTCTATCCGTCGCCCAACTTCGGACGGACGGACGTTCAGGCCTCCTCCAATTACCGCCAGAACCTGGCGGCGCCCATCACGTCCTACCAATACGATCTCCGCATCGACCACCTGCTGACCGGCAAACAGTCCATCTTTACGCGCTGGACTGCCAAGAACCAGAGCGCCGTGTCTCCGAATTTTTTCGTGCTGCCTCCGGACAATTCCTACAATGACAATCGTAATCTGGTGGTTTCGCACAATTACACGATTCGGCCGACCCTTTTGAACGAAGGCCGCGTAGGCTGGTCGAGCGGTGATGCCGCAACCTCCTACGGGTTTGATGGACCGAAAATCACCGGAGACCTGGGATTCAAGGGCCTGGCGCCACTGAATTTCAATGGGTTGACCGAGGTGGATTTCAACACCACGGCCACGACGAATTTCGGCAAAGGCAAACCGAGTCTCTCGTTATCGCGCAACTTCCAGTTCAACGATAACTTGACCTGGAACAAGGGCCGGCACACGATGAAATTCGGCGGGGATTTCCGGCGCCTCCGGCTGTCCGCGAGCTTGAGCTTCGTGGGCAGCGACAACTACGGCACCTTCGGCTTCGACGGGCGCTTCGCGGGCCACGACTATGCCGACTTTCTTCTTGGGCTGCCCGCCACATCGAGCCTGGCTAATGTCAGCAGCGACATCGACGGGCGCTCCTGGCACTACGGCTTTTACGGCCAGGACAGTTTCAAGGTGAATCAGCATCTGACTCTTGAGTACGGGCTGCGTTGGGAATACCATCCGCCGTTCACCGACGCCGGGTTTAACATCACCAATTTCGATCGGTCGGTGCCAAGGACGGGCCGGGTGATTATTCCGTCGGGTCCGCAGGCGTTAAAGATCACCGCGCCCGCATTCCTGCTTTCGATCAACGCTTGCCCGGCGCCATCGGCCCTGGGTATACCTTGCACACCGTTCCTCCAGGCCGACCAGGCGGGATGGCCTGAAGGCCTCCGGTTCTCCTGGAAAAAGGACTGGGATCCGCG
>QHXU01000480.1:0-2361 GCA_003223065.1 Acidobacteriota bacterium
AACAAGCTGCGCATTGCCATTCGCGCATGCCAATGACAACGGAGTGTCCCCGTACTCGCTCGACCGGTTAACATCGGCACCGGCGCGGATCAGTAGCTGGGCCGCCGGAAGGTCGTCCCGATGCGCCGCCAGAGCGAGGGCGGTGGATCCATCCGGCTGGGCAGCGTTTACGTCCACGTGCTGATCGAGCAACCGCTGAGCCAGTTTGACGTCGCCATCCCGCACGGCATCGAGCAGCCGGAGATCGGCGCCCAATGCCCCTATCGACGCACAGAAGACAGCCGTTACTGAAAATGTTTTGAAACCTGCGCCGAGCATCGTATCCCTAGCAGAATCTCCTAGTTACCATGATACAATTCGTTTTAGATGGGCCGACGGTGCTGGTTTGGACGGCGGCGCTTCGCTTTTGCCGCGTTCCTCGGGGCTGCGTACGCTTCGCTCGCCCTGGCTCAGCAACCGAAAACATCTGGGAAAACGCTCCTGGGCCGTTATTGTACCGGCTGCCACAACGAGCGAGCGAAAACCGCGGGCATCGTGCTCGAAAACGTGGATCCGGATAGACCGGGCGAGAACGCCAAGGTTTTGGAAAAAGTCCTGCGGAAGGTTCGATCCGGCGAAATGCCTCCGCGGGGTTTGCCGCGCCCGGATCCCGCGGCAACCGGGGCGTTTACTGCATCGCTCCAAACTGCTCTCGACCAGGCCGCTGTCAATTATCCGAATCCTGGCCGCCCTGCCATCCATCGCTTGAATCGCGTCGAGTACAGCAACGCCATTCGCGACCTTCTGGCGATCGACATCAATCCCGGCTCAAGTCTGCCGCCCGACGATTCCGGCTACGGCTTTGACAACATCGCCGACGTTTTGTCCGTCTCGCCGATTCTGCTCGAACGATATATCGCGCTGGCACGCAAGATCAGCCGGCTCGCGGTGGGCGATCCCACGATTCTGCCCAGCGTCGAAGAATATGCCGTGCCGGTGGGATTGTCCCAGGCAGATCGCGTGAGCGATGAACTACCACTCGGGTCACGCGGCGGAATCGCGATACACCACGATTTTCCGCTCGACGCCGAATACACGTTCCGGATCAAGGTTCGTGGATTCAACAATCGCGCTCGCGATTTGGTCCACCGTCTCGACCTCCGGCTGGATGGCGTCAGGCTCAAGGAATTTGAGATCCGCGGCAAAGCCGGCGTGGCCGACGAAGAGTCGCCGACGTTCGAGGCACGGGCGCCGGTGAAAGCAGGCGTGCGCCTGGTTGGCGTGAATTTCCTGAGCGAATTTGCCGTACAGGAAGGCGTGCTTCCGCCTCCGCCTGCGAAAGCAACGCCGGCGCGGAATTTACCGGGGCGTATCGGAGTCGACAGCGTGCTCATCGGCGGGCCCTTCCAGCCAACCGGCCCTGGCGAGACGCCGGCGCGGCAGCGCATATTCGTGTGCAGGCCGGCCGACAGCAAAGACGAGATCCCCTGCGCGAAGAGAATATTCTCCACCCTGGCCCGCCGTGCTTACCGAAGACCGGTCACGGATGCAGACTTGAAGCCTCTGCTCAGCTTCTATGAAAGCGGCCGGCGTAACGGAACGTTTGAAGCCGGCGTCGAGATGGGAATCCGGCGGATGCTTGTGGCGCCCGATTTTCTGTTCCGCGTCGAGCGCGACCCGGCCGGCGCCGCGCCTGGCAGCATCTACCGCTTGAACGATTTTGAGCTGGCGTCGCGGCTCTCATTCTTTTTGTGGAGCAGCATCCCGGACGATGAACTCCTGGACCTGGCGGATGGCGGAAAGTTGAAAGATCCGGCGGTTTTCGAACAACAAGTGCGCCGGATGCTGGCCGACCGGCGCTCGCGGACATTGGTCTCGAATTTCGCGGGTCAATGGCTGTACCTCCGCAACTTGTCGCGGGTTCAGCCCGATCCCGATGTTTTCCCGGAATTTGACGACAACCTCCGCCAAGCCTTCCAGCGCGAGACAGAGCTGCTCATCGAGGCCATTGTGCGCGAGGACCGCAGCGTAGTGGATCTGCTCGATGCGAACTTCACGTATCTGAACGAGCGGCTGGCCCGCCATTATCAGATCCCCAATGTTCATGGCTCGAACTTCCGCCGTGTAAACTTGACTGACGAGGACCGTTTTGGACTGCTCGGCCAAGGCAGCATCCTCACGGTCACATCGTATCCGACGCGCACCTCGCCGGTGCTGCGCGGCAAGTGGATTCTGGAGAATCTCCTCGGCACGCCGCCCCCTCCCCCGCCCGCGAATGTTCCCGATCTGAAAGATCACGCCGCGGACGGAAGGGCGCTCTCACTGCGGGAACAGATGGAAAAACATCGCTCCGACGCCACGTGCGCGTCCTGCCATGCGCGC
>QHXU01000480.1:2389-4728 GCA_003223065.1 Acidobacteriota bacterium
TGGAAAATTACGACGGCGTCGGCAAGCGCCGGACGAAGGACGCGAACGGCGTGATCGATACTTCCGGTTCGCTTCCCGACGGAACCAAGTTTCACGGCCCCGGCGGATTGCGCGAACTGCTGTTGAGCCATCGCGATCAATTTGTCGAAACAGTCGTCGAGAAGCTGCTGACGTACGCGCTTGGCCGCGGACTGGAATACTACGACCAGCCTGCCGTTCGTGCTATAACGCGTGAAGCGGCCCAACACGACTACCGTATATCGAGTGTTATTGTTGCAATCACCAGAAGCACACCGTTTCAAATGCGGAGGTCCCAAGACCCATGATCGTTACGAAGAAAGCGTTGCCGCGGCGTACATTCCTGCGCGGTATCGGCACAACTCTGGCGTTGCCTCTTTTGGACGCCATGGTTCCGGCGCTCGCCGCTACGCGCAATACTCCCGCCCAAGGCGCCAACCGGCTCTCCTTCGTGTACGTCCCGAACGGCGTAATCATGGACCGCTGGACACCCGCCGCCGAAGGCGCAGGGTTTGAGTTCACGCCGGCCCTAAAGGCGCTGGAGCCTCTTCGCGACCGGGTTCTCGTTGCTCGGCGATGGCCCCGGCGATCATGCGCGCGCGGGAGCCACGTTCCTTACGGGCGTTCATCCCAAGAAGACCGAGGGCGTGGACATTCGCTCCGGAGTATCGGCCGATCAGATCGCGGCGCGGGAGTTCGGCAAGAAAACACAACTTGCTTCACTCGAATTAACGTTGGAAGCGCCCGGCCTGATCGGCAACTGCGATTCCGGCTATAGCTGCGCGTACACGAATACGATCTCCTGGCGCACGCCGACGATACCGATGCCGATGGAAGCGAATCCACGCGCCGTGTTCGAGCGGCTGTTCGGCGATGGCGACAGCACCGAACCCTCCGTGCGGCTTGCCCGCATTCGAGAAGATCGAAGCATTCTGGACTCCGTGACCAGCGAAATCGCCAGCATGCAACCTGGACTCGGCCCGCGCGACCGGAGCAAGCTCAACGACTATCTCGAAGCCGTTCGCGATATCGAGCGCCGCATCCAAATCGCCGAAGAGCAGAACGCCACGCTAAGACTTCCGGTTATGGGCCGCCCGATTGGAATTCCGGATTCCTTTGAGGAACACGCCAAGTTGATGTTTGACCTGCAAGTCATCGCATTCCAGGCCGATTTGACCCGCGTCATCTCGATCATGCTGGGCCGCGAAGGCAGCAATCGAGCCTACCGGTCTATCGGCGTGCCCGATCCACACCACGGAATCTCGCATCATCAGGGCGACAAGGTGAAGATCGATAAGCTTGCCAAGATCAATGCGCATCATATCGAGATGTTCGCGTATTATCTGGACAAACTCCGTTCTACTCCTGACGGCGATGCGAATTTGCTGGATCGATCCGTTATTGTCTACGGCAGCAGCCTGAGCGACGGTAATATGCACACGCACGACAATCTGCCGATCCTGTTGGCCGGCGGCGCCTCGGGCCGGATCAAGGGCGGACGCCATCTCCGGTATCCGAAGGAGACTCCGATGACCAATCTGCTTCTGACGGCGCTGGACCGGGTGGGAGTACCGGAAGAACGGATCGGTGACAGCAACGGAAAGCTGGAGCACCTCACCGACGTTTAAGTTGCGCCAATTCTGATCAACCAGGGAGGTGGCGGATGAGATTCCTGACTTTTTTGTTGCTCGTCGCCGGTATCGCTGCCTCGCAGGACAAGGCTAAAGCACCTGCGCGGCCGGGATTAACACTTACGACGGCCGCGTTTGAGGACGGCGGCGTGATTCCCGCGAAGTACACGCAAGCCGACGCGAGTCCGGTCTCACCCAAGCTGGAGTGGACCAACGTGCCTCCGAACACGGTCAGCTTCGTCTTGTACATGCACGACCCGGACGTGGCGCTTCAGAGAAAAACGGACGACATGCTGCATTGGCTGATGCTCAACATCCCTGGCGATGCGCGCTCGCTTGCTGAAGGCGTGCCGGTGGGCACGCAACCCTCCGACGGCGCAGTCCAGCTCAAGAACGGAGGCGGAGTGATCGGCTATCGCGGTCCGGGCGCGCCGGCCGCCGGGCCGTATCATCATTACACGTTCGAGCTGTTCGCACTGGACACGAAGCTCGATCTCGGCCCGGATGCCACTCGCGCGGAGGTGATGAAGGCGATCGATGGCCATATTCTCGGCAAGGGTGTGTTGGTGGGCCGGTTTCACCGCTAGTCAGTTGACCGATTATCGCGGGGGGTGTCCCTTTTTGATAGACGGTATTTCCATTTGCCACCATGTACTTACCACATCAGCAGGATATATCCGGGTTGCCCAA
>QHXU01000481.1 GCA_003223065.1 Acidobacteriota bacterium
CAACACTTACGTGACGGCGATATGCCGGGTGCTGAACGCGGATATCTATCCGTTCGAGCACTCGAAGGCGGCCCAGGAGATCCTCAACTATCTGAGAGGCTACCAGGAAAAATGCGCAGGCCATTTCGATCTCGGCCCGGCCTTGCAGGCAGCTTCGGAGCTGGAGGCCGCCCTCCGGCGTTTCGAAAACAATATCAAGAACGTCAAGGATCCGAATGAACGTCGCGAAATCAACCGATGCCTGATAGAACTTGCGCGGATTCTGGTTCCGATCAACTATTCGCGTGGCCAGCGCTATGACCACGATCCGGCGATCTCGCTCCCTCCATTGCCGCGGCTCGAGAAGGCGGGAGAACTGGCGGCGCTCGCCGGCGACCCCAGCGGCTACCGCTTCCTCCAGACCGAGCTGCGGCGGGAACGGAACAAGATTGTGGATGCGCTGGACTCCGCTCGTAACCTCGTGCAACGCTTCGCATAGCGAAACCGATGCTCAAATTCTTCATCGAAAAGAACAGTTCCGTTCCCTTTCACACGCAGCTCAAGGAGCAGATCAAGATCGAACTCGCGCTCGGCCATCTGCGGGATGGCGACGTGCTGCCTTCCATTCGTGAAGTGGAATCGACCCTTGGCATCGGCAGAATGGTGGTTCTGCGCGCCTACAGGGAGCTGGAGCGCTGCGGGATTCTTTCTCTTAAGCCCGGCCGTGGCGTTGCCGTCAATCACGTGCCCGATGTGGAAGCCGGCCGGCGCATGCTACAACATTATGGCGTGCTGGCCGGAAACCTGGAAGAGCGTCTGGAGCAGCTGAAGCTGAATCGCACCTCGTTTGCACGCTATTTCTACCGCAAGTGTCTGCTTCGCGATATGCAGGAAGGGCCGATCCTGTATGTTGACAGCAGCAGCGGCTTCGCGCAGGAAAACGCCGATCAGGTGAGCTCGATCTGGGAGCTGCAGATTCGTGGGATCTCGATCGAGGATCTGGCCGCCCTGGATCGGCGGGATTTGCGCCGGACCCGGACAATTCTAACCAATTATTACCGTTTCGAAGAGGTCCGCTCGTTGATCGGGAAGTTGCGCGTGCCGGTTGTGCCCATCAGTTTCGATTGGGGCGAGAACACGCTGCAGGTACTCCGGAAGGTTCCGTCCGGAGGCGGCGTTCTGGTGGTGCAATCACAAACGGATTTCGAGCGGCACGGCGAGGTGTTCCGCAAGATTCTATCCGACTCCTTTCGAGATCAGAGGCTCCGCTTCTACATGGCGCACTATAAGAATCTCGCACAGCTAAGGCAGCTCATCGCGTCCCGAAAGTACTCGAAGGTGATGATCAGCAATCGCATCTGGGAGGGCGTTACGGACGACGTGCGGAATTCGCCGAAAGTTTTTCGGCCTCAGATCCAGCTCTCGGTGGAATCAATCCTCGACGCCCGCTACAAGGCTGGGATCGTATTATGAGGCTGCTCTACCTGATGCCCGGCAACGTGACAGGTGGCCCGCTCGGCGCGGGAGAGATTCTGCGCCGCCGCAGGATTCTGGAGCAGTGGGCGGATCCGAACGTTACTGTGGAAGTGTGGGACCTGCCGGACGGACCGCTGTCGATCGAAAGCCCGGAAGATGAGGCGCGCTGTGTGGCTCCCATGCTCGAACGCGTGGTCGAAGCGGAGCGGAGCGGGTTCGATGCGGTTCTCGTAGGATGTTTCGGCGATCCCGGTGTGGAGGTGGCCGGACAACGCGTCTCCATTCCGGTGCTCGGCCCCGCGCAAACGAGTTTTTACCAGGCGGCGCTGCTCGGGACACGTTTCACAATCCTTACTGTGGTATCTGGAGTTGTCCCAATAATGCAACGCCTCGTAAAGCGGCACGAGATGGAGCGCTGGCTGGCTTCGATTCGTGTGATCGGGACGGGCGTGCTCGCGCTTGCATGTGACCGGACGCGCACCCAGCGCGTCCTGCTAGAGCAAGGAAGCAGGGCGATCCAGGAAGAT
>QHXU01000014.1:0-3759 GCA_003223065.1 Acidobacteriota bacterium
GACGTCGAATTGGAGCTGTACCACAAGGACGGCACTGCATTCGACCTGGTGAAGAGCGCCAAGGCGGAGTTCGAAGTGGGATCGAAGACGCTCTATTCGGATGGCGAAGTCGAGATCACCATGGGCGTGCCGGCCGAAGGGCCTCCGCGCGGGCGCATGCTCAAGATTCACACCTCCGGCGTTCACTTCGAAAGCAACACCGGGAAAGCGTCCACGGACCGCAAAGCGACGTTCGAATTTGATCAGGGCGGCGGCTCCGCCGTCGGCGCGGACTACGATCCGTCAACGCGCGAGCTGCATCTGCACAGCCAGGTAGCGCTGGATTGGCGCGGCAAAACCCCGGACGCAAAGCTGATGCATATCGAGGCCGGCGAGGCGTATTACCGCGAGCGCGAATCGAAAGTCATCCTGTTGCCATGGTCGAAGCTTACGCGCGACACGCTGCATCTCGAGGCGGCCATGTCCGTGGTACAACTCGAGGACGGCGAAATCCGCCGGGCCGAAGTGCAGGCCGCGCAGGCGCCCAGGAAGATCCGGACCGCAAGGTCGAGTTCGCTGCCTATCAACTCACATTGAATTTCGCTGACGGCATGGTCGTCAACAAGATCGAAGGCGAGCATAACGCGCGCCTGGTCTCGACCGCCGGAACGCAGCGCACCACAGTAACTGCCGATCGCCTGGATCTCGATTTCGATGCGGCTGCGAGTGAGAGCACGCTCAGAAACGCCGTCGCCGCCGGCAAAAGCGTCGCGGAAGCCCAGCCTGTTCCGAAGCCCGGCGCGGAGCTTCCGGAGACCCGCATCCTGCGCAGCGAGATCATCCGGCTCAAGATGCGCCCGGGCGGTCAGGAGATCGACAACGTAGAGACCGACGGTCCCGGTACGCTCGATTTCGTGCCGAACCGGCCCGGCCAGCCGAAGCGTTCGCTCAAGGGCGATCGCATCTGGATCGCGTACGGCGCCGAGAATCGCATTCAATCCCTCCGCTCAACGAATGTTTCGACGCGCACCGACAAACCGCCGCAGCAGGGACAGGCGGCTGCGCCCGCGTTCACCCAGAGCAAGGAGATCCTGGCTACGTTCGATCCGAAGACCAGCGAGCTGGCGCGCCTGGAGCAGAAGACGGACTTTCATTACGAAGAAGGGCCGCGGCACGCGCGCGCCGACCGCGCCACACTCGAACAGAAGAAGGACCTGATGACGCTCGACGGGGAGGCCCGCGTGTGGGACCCGTCCGGTTCGGCGTCGGCCGACCGCATCGTCATGAACCAGAAATCAGGCGACTTTACCGCCGAGGGTCACGTCGCCTCGACGCGCCTGCCCGATCAGAAAGGGAAGCCATCGGCGATGCTCTCGAGCGACGAGGTCCTGCAAGCCCGCGCGCAACGCATGATCGCGACTGATAATAACCAGAAGATCCGCTACGAGGGCCATGCAGTGGCCTGGCAAGGCGCGAATCGAGTGGAGGCGGACCGCCTTGATATCGATCGCGACCGCCAGGTGATGGAAGCGCACGGAAAGGTAATCAGCCAGTTCACCGACAAACCCAAACAGGATGACTCGAAGGCGCCGGCAAAGCCGAAGCCTGCGGCGGCGCCCATTTTCACAGTAGTGCGCGCGCCGGACATGACCTATACCGAAGAGAGCCGCGTAGCTCTTTACACCGGCGGGGTTTCGCTTGTGCGGCCTGAACTGAATGTTACCGCCAAAGAAATCCGCGCCTTCCTCAAGGACGCCGATGAAGACTCCTCCCTCGATAAAGCATTAGCCGACGGCGCAGTGAAGATCGTCAGCACACGCCAGTCTCGCACCCGCACCGGCACATCCGATCACGCCGAGTATTATGCGGGTGTAGAGAAAGTGATTTTGGCCGACGGCGAACCGTTGCTGGTGGACAGCCTGAAAGGCCAAACCCGAGGCAAACAATTGACCTGGTTCGCTAACAATGATAGGCTGCTCGTAAACGGCGTGGAAGACCGCCCGGCCCGGAGCATCATCCACAAAAAATAGCCTGTGCGCACACTCCAAACAGCGGAGATCACGAAGACGTATCGCGGCCGAAAGGTCGTGGATAATGTCGACCTGCGGGTGAAGCAGGGGGAAGTGGTGGGCCTGCTTGGGCCGAACGGCGCGGGCAAGACGACGTCCTTCTACATGATCGTGGGGTTGATCACGCCTGACTCCGGACGCGTCACGCTGGACGATGAAGATATTACGCCGCTCGCCATGTATCAGCGCGCGCGGCGGGGCATCAGTTACTTGCCGCAGGAAGCCTCGGTGTTCCGCAAGCTATCGGTCGAGGATAACCTCATGGCGATCCTGCAGACGCTGCCGCTGAACCGGCGCGAAAGGCGCGACCGGATGAACAAGCTGATCGAGCAACTCGGCCTGGAGCAGGTGCGCCACAGCAAGGGTTACGTGCTTTCGGGCGGCGAGCGCCGGAGGGTTGAGATTGCACGCTCCTTGGTTATTGAACCGAGCTTCCTGCTGCTGGATGAGCCGTTTTCCGGCATCGATCCGATTCAGGTCCTGGAGCTGCAAAAGATCATCTTTGATCTGAAACGCGCCGGCATCGGAATCCTGGTCACCGATCACAATGTGCGCGAGACCCTGGCTGTCACCGACCGCGCCTACATTATCAACAACGGCCGAATTTTTCGCTCCGGCTCACCCGAGGAGTTGGGGAACGATCCCGAAGTGCGCCGCGTGTACCTGGGCGAGAACTTCACTATGGAGTTGCAGAGCGGGCGCTGGCAGGTTCCAACCTAGCTGGGCAAGTTCGATTAAGCCATCGAAGCGCAGGTCGCGCGCTCGCCCATGGCATTGGCAAAGTGAGCCACCACCTGCGACATCTCCTCGACTGCATGAGCGGCCGCCTGGACGGAGAAACGCCGGCTCACCTGGTACCAGGCGCCCATCACCCGATAGTGGATCGCGAGCATGCGCGTTTCGAGCGCGTTCTCGCTTTCGGAGATGTTGGTGGCGTGCTTCAGCAGAGACGTCACGATGGCGTAGTCGCGATCCAGACAATGGCGCAGGCGATCGAGATCCGGGGTTGCTTCCCGCAATTGCGATTGGACTTCAAGGAAAGACAACTGGTTGGCTGTGGCGACGTCGAAGGCGTAGTCCCGAGTGGTCTTCGCGCTCAGGATCAGAATGCAAGTGTAGCGGAACCAGTAGCCGAATAGCAGGACTGAGACCGCCGTTATGATTACTGTTGCGACAAGTTCAATCATGCGTGCTCTTGGTTCTTAGGCTAACCAGAGAATAGCATCGGGTCTCGCTCGAGGCAATAGATCTCGAGGTACTAGGGTCCTTTTTTCCTAGCCTTAGGCGGTTCCTAAATCCCCGAACACCATATTCATCGGAGCCTCTTCGTGAGCCCGCCGGTACTCCCGGTAGAGTGAGGCATAGCTGCCTGTCAAGTAATCGGCGGGCGTGAAGGCGAGCCGTTCGGCGGCCTGGTCGATCCAGACCGCCGGGCCCTCTAGTTCTAGGAAGACGCCCATGGGAGTTTCATCGAGCGTGACGATGCCGGGCTCGCCGGGCGCGGCGAACTTGGTGCGGTACTTTTCGTAACGGAAGACCGCCGAGTAGCCGAGGCGTTCGAGAATCGACGTTAAGGTTCCGGGATCGGGAATTTCGAGCTCGATCTCCTCGCGGCTCTTGTGTCGCTCGCGTGTTCCCGGGCCCTTGAAGGTGAGGAACGCGCGGGCTCCGGCGCGCCGGAGGCGCAACAGCTTGTCGGCTGACCTGAGTT
>QHXU01000014.1:3793-14758 GCA_003223065.1 Acidobacteriota bacterium
AATTGATCGGATTCGAGTGTGCGAGGCTCGATGAGTCGGTAGCCGCGCTGCTCGATGAGCCTTCGCCCGTCTTCAGGAGTGCCACGGTAGCGCAACTTGATTTCGGTTTCGACGTAGGGAGGCGTGGCTGCCATGTCTGATGTGATGATACGATGAGTTCGACGCGCCCGTAGCTCAGGTGGATAGAGCGACTGGCTTCGAACCAGTAGGTCGGGAGTTCGAGTCTCTCCGGGCGCGCCACTTTAATCCTTTCCCTCATTGAATTGAAGCCGTCGCCGCCCCCGGCCCATCTGCGCTGATTTGGCCGGTATGCCCAGAAGTATGCCCAATCTGCGCGGTTCGGGCCCTCTCGATGGCATCCCGAAGAGAGCCCTGCTGAGGGTGAATGTAGCGTTTTGTAATGCTCATGTCGCGGTGCCCGGCAACATAGGCGGGAGCCCAAGGATCCATGTGTGGTGCCCAGCTCGTCAGGCACGTGTGGCGAAGCGTGTAGAGCGGGAAAGGTTCCACGATCCACTTCTTGGGCTCGTCATCCTTTCGTTTGGCATTCTCGGCCTTGTTCGCCCTGCGCTCGCACGCGCTGAGGTGCTGTCGCTTCAGACTGCCGGGCTCGATTTGGCCGCTTCGCGTGGCCGCAGGGAATACCCATTCTGCTTGCGAGGTGCCCCGTACGCATCTCCAGAATGGCCCTGACCCGCGGCGACATCGGAATGCGTCTCCGGGCGTTGTCGGTCTTGCCGTATACCCGTCGTACTGGCCCGGCCCCTCTGGCGAAAACGCTCTGAGCCGGGCTGCCGATCGCGAACCAAAAAATAAAAAGTGCCGCTCGTGTTTGCCCTTGACGAAAAGTCGTTCAGACCTTGTTAGCTGGCTTCGTCGCCGTCGGCGCGTCCATAAAACTACGCTACCGGTTCAGGGCCGGGCGGATCACAAGCACGGATCCGAGCACAAGTTGCAGGTCTAGAAGCGCGGAAGCGATAAAATGGTGGCGGGTTACTTCGACAGCGTCCGCCAGCGATGCTACCAGCATCGCAGTCACCGCCATACCAGAAAGGGCGTAGGCGCCAGCAAGAAGCACGCCCGGCATGGATCGCCGCCTTGCGGATGCGATCAGACAAAATAACACAGTGGTCAACATGTACCCCGCGAGATACCGTGCACCGTGCCCATAAAACAGTTTCCGCTTCACATTGCTCCACAGCGAAAACGCCTGGCTTTCCGTGAATACGGGCAGACCGCTGCTTCGATCGAAGTTTCCCATGACGGGCCTCTGCCGGCCGGCTTCCGCTAGAGAAGTCTCGAGGGCGAGACGACCGTCGCGAGGGTGTGTGAGGAAATACCATCCCAGTCGAGCGTAAGAAGTCCTTTCCATGAACGCGCGCACGAACGTTGGGTCATTCATGCCGCTTCCATCCGAAAAGGCATGGGTCGAACTCCCAAGAGCTAGGAGGTCCCGCGTTACGTCTCGGGAGTTCGGGAGTATTTGGAAAAATATGACCGTGTAGTATCCGTGCGCGGCGTAGTCAGGGAGCGCTGCTTTCATCCCGAAAACGGTGGCCGCTCCGACGATCGCCGCCGAATAGAGCGAGAGCGCTCGCCCATATCGAGGCCACAGGCTGGCGCCAAAAAGCGCGAACAAGGCGGTAACCCACACGCCAAGCACCGCATGCTGTGGCTTCGATAGCAGCATGAAAACAACACATACAACGAGCGCAATGGATTCTCGCCATTTACGCCATTTAGCAGCACGCAGAAAGAAGACAACCGCGAGCATAAGAGACACGTATGTGGCTGCGTCCATATAAAACGAGTTAAAGTAACTCGTGTACATAAAATCACCGAAGACAAACACGGCGGCGGCGGACAAGAATGCTTGGCGTGGGCAGGACATTTCTGCGAGCAGAGGCTGAATTAGGTGCAGCCCTAGGGCAAACAGTAGGCCGTGAACTAAGCCCATCCAGCGCATGTCGAACACGCCCGCCGTCGAGAAAAGATTGTTCAAGGCGATACCTAGCCCAGCCAGGAGCGTTTCGGAAGAATAGTGACCGAACCACAAACGATACCTGGGCTCAAAGTGGTATTTAAGATCTGCGAACGCGTATTCATCCTCAATCGGAGCGTGGAGCGCAAAGATGCCAGCGACTTTACCGAAATCACCATTATTTGCTATGCCAACGCGGGGCGGTATAAATAGCTGACAGCCAAGCACCGCGGCAGCGGCCAGGACCCCTCCATATCCGACTGTGCGAGAGGATAAAGACTGCATATGCCGAGTTTTTGTTGGTTCAGCCAGGGCCACCCAGTGCAGTAAATTCCCCGCAGGCCCGTGAGCATTATACTAAGCATGAGGAATTCAAGCCCATGAAGAGGTGCCTAGCACTCATTGCTCTGATCCTTTCTGGGTTCACTGCCTTTGGCGAAGAGCCGGACTTGGTGGAGGGAGTGAGGCGAGCAATCGCGTACTGGCATTCGTTGTTTCGCCAATGCGGTAACAATCAGGGTCGAGGTGGGCCTTCGTATGCTGTGGATCCGAGCGGGTCTAACGCTGGATCCATTCAGATGGTTCCCGAGCTGCGTATTCAGTTCAAAACAGAAGAAGTATCCCAGGAACAGCGGCTCAACGGATTTGAATTCAAAGCCACGACAAGCGTCGAGCCCGGTCCATTTCGATGGTGGATTGCGCCCAACAAGGCATGGCGGGATTGGCAGGTTGGTGAAATCGCGCCTCCCCGGATCCTGATCAAGAAGAAAGGTGTTTGGTCCGATGAGGCAGCCCCCAATCGATGGGAGGGTCGAAAGCCACTCACCACCTGCTCGGAAGTTCCGTCGATGGAAGACAAACGCTGAGGTCTGCGCAGCCCCTCCCGTCCCGATCTCCCATGCAAGGTCGCAAGCTCGTGCAGCAGCGACAGAGCTTCCGGCGAGGCCGGCAGGAGCGGAACAAAGACGGCCATCTGGTTCGCCGCCGCCACGATTTGAACTCGTGGTAGAGCGCCGTAAGACTGCTACTTGTTGAGCGAACAGCTTAGCACCCAGGTGCCTGGGGCCGTGCCAATGCCAGCCGTGAGGATCCGTGCCGAGGCGACGATTGGCCCCGCCTACCGACGCTCCAACCGAACTCCGCGTTTAACGCCTAGCGATAAAGACGGTCCTCTCGGCATCAGCCCCGAAGAAGCGCTCAGGAGGACGGAAACCGATCTCCTCCCGCTCGTCGCGGCTCGCGTCCGCAGTGACGGTCGAGAAATGGGCGGACCACCTTCCCCACCATCCGATACAGCACCGCAGCGTTCATAAAGGACATGCAAGAGCGTTACCACCGGGTCGGGATTGTGGAGATCGGTTCTTTTCGCGGCGGAGCCGTCCGGCTCAGCAGGAACACCCTGCTGTTCGAATACCGAAATAGGGAGTGCGTTCGCTCGGCATCACCGACAAGATCGAGCCAGTCAGAAGGAAGATAGAAGTCGCTGTCAGGCCGCGTGCGTAAGACGACGGCGAGCTCGGCGGGCGTGCCCAAGATAATCGCGGACGTCGGGGCGAAATTCGCCGAAGTGCCTGTCGTGCTTCGCTACGATCTCAAGCAAGGGCAAAGCAAGATGCACGTCCTTCAGACCGCCGCGCGGACCGTGAAACTTGCGCTCCAGCGGCGGCTGGAGTGGTAAGGGCTACCCGCAAATGTCGGCGTAGAGACGCTCTCCTCAGCAAACATGCACAACCAAACGGGGGCGGCAGCGCTGTACAGATTCGGCGGCGAACATTTTCAACTGCAGTTGCCCGCAGTGCACTCTGATGGGCGGATGGCGACCGTTACCGGGAAGCGAGCCATCGGGCTTGGCAAAGGCCACCGCAACACCTGCTCTTGGTCGAAGGGTTAGGTCGATAAGTCTATTACAGGGTCTAAAGGCTCCACAGCTGACCGTAGCCAATGACGGGGTTTCTGGCAATTTCCATTGACTCGCTTGTGCTGGAGCGTTACAATCACTCAAACTCTGAGCTGTCTGGGGGGACAAGACTTATGACGCTCGGGATGGGTTTCCTTCGAACAATTCCGTACAAGCTTCTCGTAGCGATGTGGTGCGGCCGCGTCTTTTCAGTCAAGATCCCCGGAAGCACCCTGCTGGCGCGTTGCTCTCTCGTTGTTCTGCCGGCTCTGGTCATGTCGGTCGTCTCCCCGCTTTCGGCCCAAACAGCCGCCGCTTCGCTTTCCGGATCCGTAACTGACCCGAGTGGTGCCGTCGTGACAGACGCGGCCGTGCAGGTCGTAAACGAAGAAACCAACGTCTCCCAAACCACGCGAACCAACGAGTCTGGGTTATATTCATTCCCGAGTCTTCCGCCCGGCCATTACCGGATATCCGTGAAGGCCCCGGGCTTCAAGGAATTTGTGAAGACGGGCTTGATCCTGCACGTGAGGGACACGGTTTCGCAGGACTTCAGGATGGAGGTCGGCGCAGTCTCAGAGAGCGTGACCGTGTCGGCGGAAGCTTTGGTAGTGAACACCGAGGATGCCACTGTCGGTACCGTGGTGGAACGGCAGGTCGTCGAGAACATGCCGCTGAACGGGCGCAGTTTCCAGGGCCTGATTACGCTCAGCCCTGGCGTAGCCACCGTGGCCGTCGGCACATCGTCAGCCAGCAGTGGACAATTCGTGGTGAACGGGCAGCGTACCGACACCAGCTACTTCACGGTTGACGGCGTAAGCGCCAACGTCGGCGCCCCGATTGGGGGTTCGATGAGCTCAAACGGCACCGGTTCCACGCCCACCAATTCGGCCACTGGCGGGTTCAATAACATGGTGTCGATTGACGCACTACAGGAGTTTCGCATCTCGACATCGAACTTTGCGCCTGAATTCGGGCGCTCG
This sequence comes from Acidobacteriota bacterium, assembly GCA_003223065.1. GTDB lineage: Bacteria > Acidobacteriota > Terriglobia > Bryobacterales > Bryobacteraceae > Palsa-187. The sequence continues at coordinate 8,655 of QHXU01000014.1, forward strand.
CCCGGAGGACAGATCTCCCTGGTTTCTCGAGCTGGGACCAATGCCTTCCACGGCGATGTCTTCGACTATTTCCGCAATACCGTCCTGGACGCCAATGACTGGTTTCTGAATGCGGCGGCCAAGAATCGCGGTGTCGTGCAGCAGAACGATTTCGGCGGCGTTGTCGGCGGACCGATCATCAAAAACAAATTGTTCTTTTTCGTCTCCTACGAAGGTTTGCGTCTCCAGGCACCCAGCCCCTCAGTCAAGAAGGTTCCAACTCAGGCCGCGCGCGCCCTGGCGGCGGCGGCGAATTCCGGCGGCGTCATCGGTTACATGGCGCAGTTCGCGAATGCGTATCCCCTGCCCGACGGGAACCCCAGCGCGGCCTGCACGTCTTTCGCTACGTGCGCCACGAATTACACAGCAAGCTTCCCCGGCAAGTCTGTGCTCCACTCGACCAGCGCACGAGTCGACTATAGCATCAGCAAGAACATGACCTTGTTTGGCCGCTACGCCCATTCGCCCTCGAGCCTGGCAGCGGCCAATAGCGCTACCACGAACACTTTCGACGATAACACCGACGTTTACACGGCAGGCTGGACCTGGGCGATCCGCAACTCGATGAGCAACGATTTGCGATTCAACTTTACGCATTCGACGCTCGTGACGGCGCAGACCCCGCTCCACTTCGGAGGCAGCTTGAGTTCAATTTTCACGTCAGGTTTTGCCCAACCCCCGGCGGCTTTTCTTTCCAACCCGGGCACCATGGCGGTTCAGATACGAGGCCTGCCGACCGATGGCTTGCTCCTTTCTCCCATGCAAGCCAATAACGGTAATGACCAGCGGAACATTACCGACAGCTTTGGCTGGGTGAAGGGATCCCACCGGCTCAAATTCGGAGCCGATTACCGGCAACTGAATCCAGCTTACGATCAGGCCAATTTTAACGAGAACAACACTTTTGGCCAGACTACTACGGCATTGCCTGGCTTCCCATCCGTTGCGAACGTCTGCCCTGCCTCAGTGCTGCCGGCCGGTTCCAGTGCTACCGTACCCGGCTATATCTGCGGCCAGGCCACTCTTTCCAATCTGCAACACAACTTCGTACAACACTTCCGTTACCGGCAGTACTCCTTTTTCGGCCAGGACACCTGGAGGGTTACGCCTCGCCTCAACCTAACCTATGGAGTGCGATGGGAAATTAATCCCCCATTCGGCTGGACCAGCAGCAACCCGGGATTCTCTCTTAAGAGGTCCACTTTTAGTCGGAACAACCTGACGGGCGTCACCATCAATCCCTTTGGCACACCTGCCTATTCAACCACTTGGGGGAATTTCTCGCCTCGCGTGGGCATTGCCTATCAGCTCTCCACAGATCCTAAGTGGGGCCGAGTATTGCGGGCGGGCTACGGCGTCTTCTACGACACTGGCGCTCAGGTCGGCAACTCGCTGAGCAATCCTTTCAATGGGAGGTTCAACAATATTGGCGCCGGCGCCAATGTCCCTTTGGTCCAGTACCCAATCTCCGCGGCTGATGCTGCATACGTTACACCGCCGGCTGCCCGGCTGACACTTCCAGTCAGTAACGGTGGCCAGGACATCTTGATCGATCCCAATTTCAAGCTGCCGTATGTTCACGAGATGAACGTGACATTGGAGCAGCAACTCGGCAGCAAGCAAAGTTTCACCGCCAGCTACGTCGGAGCCTTGGGGAGACGTCTCATTGGCCCCTTAGTCTATCCAGCAGCCAGCGGGAATCCCGCTGTCTTTGCGCAGATTAATCCTATCACTGGGGTCGCGACTCCGGACTCGTTGGCCATCCTCGGTAACTACTCGAAGTCGAGTTATCACTCGCTGCAGACCAAGTTCCAGCGGCAATTCTCCAGCGGGCTTGCCGCCATTGCTTCCTATACCTGGTCGCATTCCATCGACGACGCATCGGTGAACAGCCAGGTCGCAACAACCACTCTACCCACGGCAGCCACTCTGGCCTCGGGTTTGCCAGTCGCTTTACTGCGAGGAAATTCTGACTTTGACATCCGGCATAATCTGGCCGCCTCGCTGGTCTACGACATTCCCAGCCCTTCCAGTGTGATCGCCCGGGCACTCCTGGGGCATTGGTTCGTCGGTCCTATCTACCACTACCAGACGTCTGCTCCTATCGATCTTCTTACCGGAAGCACCGGCGCGATAGGAGGCACAAGTTACGGTCAGCGCCCCAATCTGATACCGGGAGTTCCGGTCTACGTTTACGGAGCGAACTGCGTCGCGCTGAACGGCGGACAAGGATGTCCTGGCGACGCAGAATTGAATACCGCGTCCGTATCGGCTTCGGCAGCAGCCTCGGCCGGCTGTGTCGCTCCCACTGCTACGAATGCCAAAGGCGCCTTTTGCACGCCGCTGAGCGTTGGAGGTCAAGCTGTTTCCGGAAATCTCGGACGCAACGTCGTCCGCGGATTCCCCCTGCAGGAATTTGACATTTCCATCCATCGGGAGTTTCCCATCCATGAGAGCATCCGCCTTCAGTTTCAGGTCGACATGTTCAACGTGTTCAATCATCCGAGTTTCGGCCCGGAGAATGGGACCCTGAACAGTCCGGCATTCGGCACCACCACTTCAATGGCAAATAGCAGCCTAGGAGCCAATTCCGGCAGCGGTTCGGGCTTCAACCCGATCTTCAACACCGGCGGTCCACGGAATTTTCAATTCGCGATCAAGGTGTTCTTTTGATCGCGCAGCCGGCGCCAAGGAGAAACGACGGAAGTGGCCCGTCCGTGTCGTCTTTCTCAAGATCCACCTGTGGCTCGGACTGGTAGCAGCGATCTTGAGATCCTCAACCGGTTAAATCAAGTGGCCTCCACCGGTCTCGTGCAACTGAACGAACGCGTGGCCGCGGGTGGTGAGCTGAACCCAGTCAAGGCTCAATAATCCCGCTTCCCCGGTCCCATGGGACGGTGCGGCTGCCCTGAGCGAGAATCGGGCTCGATCTGAAAACCGATCACTCTCGTTTTCCAGACACACGGCGTCGCGCTGCCGGCGTATTCCTGAAGTGTCCAGAGCTTCATCGGATCGGAACCATCCTGCACGGTCGCGGAATATGTTCCCCACCCAACTACATTAGGATCGCGCCTCACGCCCTTATCGCATGAATAGCTCTCGCTACCACGATATGCCAAAAATGGGCCATTGATTCTTGCGCCCGCGGGATCGCCCGCGAGGTGCGTAAACAGATACACGGACGGATACTGCGAACTTGAGCTCCCGGTGAGCCCGATCCCGGAATTGCCGCGGCCGTCCACTGCAAGCGTGGGAAACAGCAATGAAAGCGACGGATGCGAGACCTTGGCCTTTTGGCGCAGCGCCATTGTCTCGGGGGCAATATCGAACCAATAGAACAGATCGTTGCTGTCAATTCCTTGCGCGCCGCAATCCGCCGTGCACGGTCCAGAAGCTTCCACCACGTAGAGATGGCCGTTGTGTACCGAAACGCTGAAAACGCGATGTGACTCGTTGCCTCGCACGCTCGGCCCGGAGGGCTGCGGCGCCGCGGTCGGCATATTGTAGAGGAAGCCAGTGGCGATGCTTGCAGGTCCGCTGACGGCAGCCTTATTGCCCGACCAAGTGATCCGATCCACCATCAGGTCCATCGGGAAGTTTGTAGCATTTTGTGGCGGCCCGCTGCGCGCTACCAGGTATTCGGGATCAGCCGGTTTCTTTCTGGGGTTCGGATCGACCGCCGGGCGCATTTCGTACGACCGGTCGTTGAAAACTGCCTCGTGTGCGAGCGAGATGTTGCCACCGCTCTTCCACGCCACGTCCGCATTCGGCAGAGCAATTACCTGTGAGTTGAGCTTCAATTGAAATTCGCTGACATACACTCCGTTCCTGTCCCAGCCGGGGACCATGGTCAGATCGCCGCTGGCCCCTGTTAGGACAATGCCCTTCCACGGTCCGGTTGCGTCCTGGCTGCCGCTTACGATCAGAAAGTCGGGCGAGCACGAGCACACAACGATCCAGCGCCCAATAAAGGGATTGTATGTCGCGCGCGGGTCGTTCACCTTGCCCGCCGCCGCCGGCGGTAGCGTCGGGCGCGTCGCCCCAACTTCGGGATCGAGTCCAGCGGCTTTGATGAAATCTCGCATGTTTTGACGTTTCAGCAGCGCGCCCGAAGTGTCGTACACGGCAATGTCCTGGCCGGTAGCCGCTAGCACCTGCCCGGCTTTGCCACACTTCGAGCAGGCTGCCAGTGCCATGTCGGGGTGATCCTTGTAAGGCATCGACGGGTCTCCCGTAACTGCGTCAAACGAAGCGAAGATGTTAACCTGTCCGCTGGCGTCTTGCCCGGCGGCGAGGAGTTGCGGGACAGTTGCCCAAATCATCGACAGGAGAAAAATCTTAAGCGAAGCTCTCATAATCCTGTGAGGGTCCTATAGGTCCGGACACTACAGTTCAGTGAAACAGCATAAGCGCTGGGGGATGGACGGGTCAAATAGACTGCTCACTCCAACATGTATCCATCGGCTACGCCGAGGGCGCACGAATCGCGGCGAGTTCGTAACCAGCCCGTCCCAGCGCAATATAATGATTAACGCAATAATGAGCGGACTGCGTCATGTTCAAAACCAACGGGCGGCAATCATGGCACTATGTTTCCTACTCGCCGCTGAATGGGCAAAAGCCCAGACGATCGTACACTCATTCGACGGCGACCGTGGTCCGGGGCTTGCTGCGTGCGAATCCGGCATCACTCATTGCGATCGCCCGGAAATGAGCGTGGCGGCGAACGGCACCCAGGTCGTGCAGGTGACCTGGCAAAACTTTCGTATCTACGATTACAACGGCCACCTGGTGCAGTCCACTCCTCTCTCCCAAATCATCCGCAAAGCGGGCCTGAACCCGGTCAGCTCAAATCCAAATGTGCCCAATCCTCGCACCACGCCGGGTCCCTACGAGCCGCAAATCGTCTACGACGAGTTCATCAATCGCTGGATCATGACCGTCACAGGGCAGAGCGACTCCCTGCTGGTCAGTGCCTCATCTAACCCCGCCGGTGCCTGGGGAGGCGTGTATCCGTCCTGCTTAGAGGGCGGCCCATGCCTCAGTTACGATCCCGGGATTCACCTCGGTTACGACAAGAATGGCGTGTACGTTTGCGGCGCACACCTTGGCGACGACAATCCTCACACCATTCCCGAAGTAGCCTACGACTGCTTCGCCATTCCCTCGCCGGAGGTGGAAGCTATCGCCAAGGGCACTCCACCCGCGCATGTGAATCGACGGCACAACATGCCGCTCGATATCATGCCGGCCATTGACCACAACGGATCCAAGCAGCCAAGCGCCGCGGCACTGTTCGCCGCCAAGACCTGTGGACGTACACCGCGGGGCGCCTGTCAAAACGCCATCAACTACCCTTTCAACTGGCTAGTGGAAACGTTTACCTGGAACGGCTCGTCAGGAACTTACAACGCCGGCGGCGAACAGGAGATCAAGACGGATGTTGGGTCGACGCGGAACAAGTGGCTTTATAGCAAGCCGTGCTGCGGCGAAATCGCCACCATTCCGCAGGCTGGCAACAACGCCATCGGACTGCGGGTCGCTGAAAGCCATCGCCTGTTGAACCTGGTTCAATTCGGTTCTCACCTGCATGGCGTCGTGGGCTCCGGTCCTTGCACCAGCGGCTGCGGATCGCAGGGCGAGGACACCAATAACGTCTTGTTCTGGGTCGATCTCGACTGCTCGAAGACAAACGCGTGCGTAGTTAGCCAAACCGCGAAGATCGCCGGCGCGTCTTTCAGCCCCTCATTCCCGACTGTCGGTGTCGATTACGCGGGTAACGTCGGTATCGTAGCTGTGTCGTCGAGTACCAGCACTGATCTATCCATCTTGCTCTGGACGCACCGGACAACAGATCCGCCGAACATCGTCACCGGCCCCACCACGATCGTATCCGGCACGCAACCATTCACCTGTCTGAACACCAGAAACATGGCCACCATCGGCAACGCCGTCGGCGTAATGACCGCTCTCGACCCTCAGGATGGTTCCAAGCTCTGGACCTCCGAGCAGTGGTCCAATGATGCGACGCGTTGTGTTTGGAACACGCGGATCGTCGAATATCA
>QHXU01000014.1:14837-18589 GCA_003223065.1 Acidobacteriota bacterium
CGCGTCGCGATCTCCATTGATTTTGGAAGCCCGATGAATCGCCTTCAACTGCTGCGGACAGTGAGACGGTGGCAGATATATTCCAGGTACATGATGGGGAACAGGAGCAGCGAGTATGTCCAGCCGGCGTACCGATTCGACACTATGACCATCGCGGCGATTGCCACGCCAACCCGATAATACGGGAACGACCAGCGGAACCACTGCGACCAGATCTTATGGAGCGGCCTTTCTGACTCGAGCGCCAGGATCCCGGAGACCAGCAGCGTGTTTACCGCGAAGTACACGCTAGCCGCCAACGCTAGCTCGATGAGGTGCAGCAGCAGGCTATTTCCGAAACCAAGCGACCGCGCTGCCAAGAAAGAGACCGCAGCGCTGATCACGACGGCAGCGGCGTTGAAGATGACCTGAATCAGCCTGGGCCGCCCCTGAGTTCTCCAGATAGACTGGACCACCATCGAAAGACTCGCGATAACCAATGTCTCGGCGACCGTTAGATCTACAATACCGATCAACACGAATAGGAAAGTCAACGAATAGGTACCGGTCATTCCCGGAAGGCGGACCTTGAGAGTGCCGGCCAGCAGAGCGAGCAGAAGATAGGCCGCGAAACGGAGCGGATCTGCACAGTGCCACTGTGCCAGCGCCGCAATCAGTGCTAACGAACCCAGCGTGATGATCCCAGTTAGGTAACGCCTGACTCGGTTCGGCATGCGTGAAAATTAATCATCGCCTGCCTCAAGTCCGCACTGGTATCGGTGAGGTCCCTAAGAAGCCGATTTCGTTTCAACCTAGAACTAGGACCGAGAACGGGTCAGTTGATTCGGGGCAGGATTTCATCCTGCCCTTTGCTGTCAGGCCATTACCTTCAGGAACGCGGTCTTGAACTTATTCATTTCGTCCTGCGTCCCGACTGTGACCCGGACGTGAGTCGGCCAGCTCGGCCAGACACGGCCAATGTAAACGTTCTCTTTGCGCATGGCCTCGAATACCTCGTGGCCCGGCCGGTGCACCTCGACCATAAAGCAGTTCGACGTCGAGGGCACGTACTTGAAGTTATGTTTTTCAAGGAAGCCGAAAACATCCTCGCGCACGTCGGCGATGATCTTACGGCGTTCCGGAACCACGTACTTTGCCTCGAGGCTCGCGCTGGCTGCGGCCATTCCGGTGATCGGCATCATGGTCTGGCTGAACCCGCCGAGCTTTTCCTGCAGGTCCGGGCGCGCGATTGAGGCGCCGGCGCGAAGACCCGCCATTCCGTAGATCTTTGAAAAAGTCCGCAGGACGATGACATCCTTGTCGGCCGCCACCAGATCGTTATTAAACGGCGCGCCGGAGATGTGGGTATAAGCTTCATCGATCATCACCACCGCGCCTTTGGGCTTGTTGGCGACCAGCCATTCGATATCCGCCTTGGGCGTCAGGGTGCCGGTCGGGTTGTTGGGATTGCAGACGTAGATCAGACCCGCATCGGGCACGGCCGCCATGGCCTTAACGTCATGCGCATAGTTTTTGGTCAACGGTACACGCACAACCTTGGCGCCGATAAACCGCGCCGCACGCTCACCCGCTTCATAGCCGGGATCGGCAGTTACAAACGCCTTCGTGGGTGAAGTAAACGCCAGAACAGACTGATGGAGAGGAGCGCTCGATCCGACGTGGACGCGGACGTAGTTCTGTTTCACGCCTTCCTGTTCGGCGAGAAGCCTTTGGAGCTTGTCCGCTTCGCCGTACCTGTAGCGTCCGCCATAGGCGACCATATTATGCGCCGCTTCCCTGGCCTCCTTGCACGGCCCAAGCGGGTTTTCGTTGGCGTTGATCATAACGGCGTCGGGAGGCGCTTCCACTCTGGAAAGTCCCTGTGCCAAGGCCGCCTCGTTGAAAAACGGCAGCGAGGAAGCTCCGGCGCCTGCCAGGGCTGCGAGCCTGGCGAAGCTCCGCCGCGAAAATCCACGGCGCAGATAGTCCATTCTTTGCTCGGGCGTGAGTGTCACGATGTTATCTCCTGAACAGGACACAATGTTTTCCGCGGTAAGCATATCTCAAACGCCGGCATAAAGTCAACCACTTATAGGTAAAACAGATGTAGTCGTTCCGCGGTAGAACCTTGCGTGCCCCGCGTTTACGCGCTCAGAAGTGCTCCGGTTTGGTCGCTTCGATTTTGATCTGCTTCAGTACTTCGGTTTCGCGCGGCAGCTCTGTCTTGCCGTCGGGAAACTTGTTAACGTCCAGCATGTAAGCCAGAATGTCCGCATTGGTTTGGCGGCTCAGCATGCCTGGCTTGTTGAGCGGCATTGTCGTCCGGATTCTTTCGAACAGGTCCCCAAGCGTCAGGCCGTTCCAATTCGCGAGAAACTCACCGCCGGCGAGCGGAGGCGCCATTTCACCGCCCGCCAGGGTATCGCCGTGGCACGTGGAGCATTGCTGGTTGTAGAGCGTCTGTCCGCGCCTGGCTTGCTCCTCCGTATACACGCCATCCCACACGGAACGCGATTTTTCTTGCGCGGGGAGAGTGGAATAGAACGGAGCGAGCACGGCGAATCCTAAGACTGCCGCGGCTGTGATTTTCCAGGCGCGGGAGGCCTTAGCGCCTGCCGTCGTTGGTTTCAGCACGATCATCCGTGGCCGGGAGACTAAAGGCAAGGTACTCGCCGGAGTAAGGGCCCCCGCTAATGGCGACGATGATGTACTGCTTGCCGTTCACCATGTACGTCATGGGCGAACCGCTCTGCGGCGCAGGCATGTAGACTGCGCCCACTTCTTTGCCGGTCGCCTTGTCATAGGCGCGCAACATCGCGCCCCGCGGATGCTCCGGCGTCGTGGTCACTTGACCGTCACCCGCGATGACCAGAGTCTTGGTGATCAATGTGCCGACGTTATAGCCGGACTGCCCGGTGCGCGGAATGTTCAGTCCTTTTAATACCGGGCTGTTGCGAATCGCATCCGGCGTGTCGCCGTGCGGCGTTTGCCATGTGATCTCACCGCGGTCCAGGTTGATCGCTGAGATGGTTCCGTAGGGCGGTTTAATCAGCGGCAAACCCCGGACATTGAGAGGAGTGAAGCCCCCGCCGGCAGCGCGGTCGCCAGCCGGCGCCCTCGGAGGCAGCGGCGAATCGGCGCCCGCGTTCTCACCAGGGCCGGACCTCACTCTAACTTCTTGTCCGGCAGTCCCCGCAACGAAATTCATATCCGAGATTTCCTTCGGCGGGGCAACCAGCCCGATCGGCGTGAGGCAGGCGTTGCACGCGAATGCATAGACCGTGTGGGTCTCGGGATCGTATGAACCGCCAGGCCAGTTGGTCCCGCCGCTTGCGGTCCCTAGCGTGAGCGTTGCGAGCGGGCCATCGATCTTGCTCTCGACCGGCGGCGTAAAGACCGGGCCCAGCTTGTATTTCGAGACTATCGTCTGGGCTTCGTCTCGAAGAGCGGGTGTGAAGTCGATCAAATCGTTAATGGATACGCCGTTGCGGCTGTAGGCCGGCGGCTTGGTCGGGAACGGCTGTGTCGGCGCGTACCATTCGCCGGTCACGCTGCCCTTCTCTACCGGCCGCTCTTCGATCGGCCACACCGGCTTCCCGGTCACTCGATCGAACACATAGAGGAAGCCCTGCTTGGTCGGCTGGGCCACGGCCTTGATTGCTCTACCATTCACGTTGATATCGGCAAGCAGCGGCGCGGAGGAAATATCCATGTCCCAGAGCGGATGGTGGACCAACTGGTAATGCCATTTGCGCTGCCCGGTTTTCAGATCC
>QHXU01000015.1 GCA_003223065.1 Acidobacteriota bacterium
CATGGGGAAGTTCCGCCGCTTGGGGAAGTTCTGCGGCCTGGGGTTCCTCGGCGGCTTGGGGTTCATCCGCTGCCTGGGGCAGCAGCATCAACGGATCGGGTGAGAAGTAGATTCGCTTCCGCGCAGCCGCCATTCTCCGGAATAAACGTTGAACCGGCGGTCGCGGACGAAGCCGAGCAAAGTCATGCCGAACCGCAGCGACGATTCCACCGCGAGGCTCGAGGGTGCCCCGACAGCGGCAAGAACGGGAATGCCGGCCATCAGCGCCTTCTGCACCAGCTCGAAACTCGCCCGTCCGCTGACCATTAGTATCCGGTCGTTCAAGGACTGACGGCCTTCCAGGAACTCCGCGCCGATCAGCTTATCCACAGCGTTGTGGCGGCCGACGTCCTCGCGGACGCCTTGCAACTGACCCGCGGCGTCGAACAATGCGGCCGCGTGCAATCCGCCGGTGCGGTCGAAAACCGGTTGCGTTGTCCGCAACGTCTCCGGCAAGCCGTGAATCACGGTTGGATCGATCCGTGGCTGGCCGCGGGGCAGAATCGGACAGCCGCTCGCTTCAAGCTTCTCGATCGATGCCTTGCCGCACACGCCACAGCTGGACGTCAGATAGAAATGCCGCTCCAGGCGATCGAAGTCGACATCGGTTCCGGAAGCAAGTTCGATCGTGATCGTGTTGCGCTGGCCCGCCATGATCCTCGCGATCTGAGACGGCTTCCTCAGAATGCCCTCGGTGAACAGGAATCCGGCGGCCAGTTCCGCGTCATTCCCGGGCGTTCGCATCGTGATCGCGACGTTTCGTTCTCCTAGCCGTATTTCGAGCGGCTCTTCGACCGCCAGAAGGTCTTGTTGCCGGGACGCGGATGCATCGTCCACTCGTTGAATGGGAACCGTGATGATGTTCCGCTTCATCTCAAAATCACCAGGCAGGAATGCCTGGCCACTCTACCGGACCACTTCGTAGACTCGGATCGCCGCGCTCTCTGAGCCCTCGCGCCGGACCGCCAGATATAGGCGGCCCAGCTCCGGTACGAACAGACTTGTCCTGGCGCCTTTCACTGTTTGTATGCGGTTAATCTGCGGATAATGATCCGCGTCTTTCTGCTCGTGGACAACGATTGCGCCTTCTCCTCCGGACGCGTAAATACGCTTGGCCGCCGGATCATAGAAAACATCATCGCAATCGCCCACTGTGGGGACCTTCGCAACCACGGCCCCGGAGTCAATGTTGAACACGATTAGGGTCGCCGGTCTGCGGCACACGACGAACAGTCTTTTGTCTGCCTCATCCAGCGCCATCGGATAGTTTGCCAGCGCGTCCGCGGTCTTCCAGGTCGCTACAACGGCTTTCTTATGACGGTCGATGACTGCTACTTTTTGCGATCCCGGCAGGTTGACGAAGATCCTGGAGCCGCTCTTCTCCAGCTGAAACGACTCCGGGTGCGCATCTAGCTTGATATCGCCCGCCTTGTTCCCGTTCCCGTCCAGAACCCCCAGTGCGCCACTCCCGTATCCCACGTAAATCTGCTTCGCATCTGCGTCGAACCGGACATTGTCGGCGTCGTCTCCGTACTCGATCGTATGCAGGAGCTGAAGTGAGGTCCCGTCATAGATCCGGATCGTACCGTCCTTGCCGTTCGCGACCACGAGCCGGTTCTCTTGCGGTAAAAACAGGACACCCTGCGGCTCGCGAAGACCCGCAATCGACCGGAGCCTTTTGCCGGCTTTCAGGTCGAGAACTTCTACGGTGTTGTTCCCCAGCGCTGCGACAAACAATCGCTGATTCTTGAGATCGATCGACAGATGATCGATGCGGCCTTCTACTCCGGGAAGCGCTGTTGTCCTCTCAAGTTTCAGGGGTTGAGCCAAGAGATTGATCGACAACCCTATAAACAAAGGGATGAAACGCACAGCTACAGTATGGCGGATTGCGGAACTTCTGGGAAACGCACCGGAGTTACATGCCGTCGAAAGCGTTGATGACCAGACGCGACGCAATTTTGATTGGTTTAACATTTCCCGCGGGCATCGCATTTCCAGCCTCATCGAAAGACTTCTGGAACGAAAAACCTCCTGCGGAATGGACTCCGGATGAGATTCAACAGTTACTGACGAAGTCGCCGTGGGCAAAGGAAGCCAGTGTTTCCTACAATGCCGGTCCCGGCGGCATGGGAGGAGGAAGATCCGGCCGCTCGCGAGGGGGCATGGGCGGAATGGGCGGGCGCGGAGGCATTGGCGGAATCGGAGGCATGGGCGGCGGGGGACGGGGCCCGAGCGGCGGCTCGAATGGAGGATCTTCCATGCCCGGCCAATACCATGCGGTCGCCCGTTGGGAGTCCGCGCTGCCGATCCGCGAAGCCACGAAGAACAAGTCGATGCAGGGCGTCGCGGAGAATTACGTTATCAACCTGATTGGAGATCTTCCGAATATGGCCAGGCGCGGTTCCGATGAAGACGAATCGGAACGCATGCAGCGGCTGGAGATGCTGAAGGAATACACAAAGCTCGATCGGAAGGGCGATCCGATTTATCTTTCAAATGTGCTGCCGTCAACAAATAACGCCGGGACGCTGTTCTACTTCCCGAACTTCGAGCCAATTAAGCCGGAGGACAAGCAAGTCACTTTCGTCACGAAGATGGGTCCAATCGAGGTGAAGGCCAAGTTTTCTCTCAAAGAAATGGTCTATCACGGTAGCCTGGCACTGTAACGGCGCAAGCGTCGGGAGCCGGCAGGCGTCAACAGGGCGCCGCCGCGAATGTGCCTCCAATCCGGTTTTCATTCAGGTCCGAAAACGGCCAGACCTCGCCCCGCGTCTCCGTCATAATCGATCTAGATGGATATGGATTTGGATTCGAAAGCTTGCGACCGGGCCCGGCTGGCGCGCGATGCGCGCTTCGATGGCCGCTTCTTCATCGGCGTGACCTCGACCGGAATCTATTGCCGGCCCATCTGTCCCGCGCCATCGCCTAAAGCGGCCAACGTCCGTTATTTCCCATCCGCTGCGGCGGCCGCCGAAGCCGGATTCCGGCCTTGTTTGCGCTGCCGTCCCGAAGCGTCGCCCGGAACGCCGGCGTGGCTGGGAGCATCCGCCAGCGTTTCCAGGGCCTTGAAGCTGATCGGTGAGAGCGCGCTTGATGACGGTGGCGTCGAACGCCTGGCGGAGCGGCTCGGCATCGGTTCGCGCCATCTGCGCCGGCTTTTTTTGCGCTATCTCGGCGCAACGCCCGTAGCAGTTGCGCAAACGCGGCGAGTACACTTCGCCAAGAAGCTGATCGATGAAACGAATCTGCCCATGACGCAAGTGGCGATGGCGGCGGGTTTCGGAAGTATCCGGCGGTTTAATGCGACGTTTCAAAAATTGTACGGGCGCCCTCCGGGCCAACTTCGCCGCGCAGCCGAGCACGAGCGGAACGGCCATCCGGCGGGTCATTACACGTTCCGCCTGGGTTATCGGCCGCCATATCATTGGGACGCGCTGATCGAATTTCTTGCCGCCCGCGCTACGCCCGCGGTCGAGACGGTAACATCGGACGAGTATCGCCGCACCATTTCGCTGGATGGGCGGGCGGGCACGGTATCGGTGCGCCCGCTGCCCGCGAAAAACTGCCTCGAATTACAGATTCAGTTTCCGGATCCCGGGGCTTTGTTCCGCATCGTCGAGCGAGTGCGAAGAATTTTTGATCTGGGCGCCGACCCCTCCGAAGTCGCGGGACACTTAATGCAAAACGCGCGGCTGAAACCGCTGGTGCGAGCCCATCCCGGGCTCCGCGTTCCGGGCTGCTGGGATGGATTCGAGATTGCGATACGCGCCATCCTCGGCCAGCAAGTGAGCGTGAAGGGGGCTACTACGCTCGCGGGACGCTTGGCCGCCGAGTTCGGGCAGCCGATGCCGGAGGCCGAGGGCGTGCTGTTTCCCAAGCCTGAGGCGCTCGCGAGTGCGGACCTCGGCCGCATCGGGCTGACGAAACAACGCGCGCTTTCGATACGCGAGCTCGCTTGCGCCGTGGCGCGCGGTGACGTAAGTTTCGACGGCTCTCTCGATCCGGAACAGTTCGAAAAAAAGATCACCGCCGTGCCGGGCATCGGAGCGTGGACGGCGCAATACATCGCCATGCGATTGGGCGAACCGGATGCGTTTCCCGCGGGAGACTTGCACCTCCGCGGCTTTGCACGTGAAGCGGAGGCGTGGCGCCCCTGGCGCGCATACGCGGCTATGTACCTTTGGAAGAATTCAGGAGAAAGAAAATGAATTACTGCTATCTTGACAGTCCGATTGGACCTCTGCTGATTGCGGGCGATGAGAACGCCGTCCGCTGCATCGAGTTCCCCAAGAACGGGAAAGCCCGCCGGCCGGAGCCGGGATGGAAAGAATCCATGCGGGGTCCCGTAAGCGAAGCGGTACGCCAGTTGCGTGAATATTTCGCGGGCGTCCGAACCGAGTTTGATCTGCCACTCGCCCCCGAGGGCACCGAGTTTCAACGCACCGTGTGGCGCCACTTGCAGGACATTCCCTATGGGGAGAGGATTTCCTACGGTGAGCTCGCAAAACGGGTTGGGAATCCGAAAGCGTCGCGCGCGGTTGGCGCGGCCAATGGCTCGAATCCGATTCCCATCGTGATCCCTTGTCACCGCGTGGTCGGGTCGAATGGAAAGCTCACGGGCTTTGGAGGAGGATTGCCCACCAAGGAAGCGCTTCTTGCGCTCGAATCGAAGCAGCTAGCATTGATGGCCGGGAAGTAGGCAGCGGGCGATTCATCCCGTGATCGGGCCATCCCCTAACGAGAGCGAGGCCACCATCTTCTCCTTCAGTCTTTCAGCGGCTTCCACCGCCGATTCGAGCGCGATGCGATAGACGATCAGACCGATCACCGCATCCACGGCGAGCACTGCGAAAAACGCGGTTTGGGTGTCGAACGCGTAACGCGCCAGATAAGCGAGCCCGGCCGGCAGAAACGCGATCGGATAAATCAAAAACAGCATCGACTGCACGCGTCCCGCGGCGCTCGAACGGAACGAAGCTGTCGGATTCACGCCGCGCGCCTGATGGATCGACAGCAGGTTCCCGGCGCTGAGCAGGAAGATAGTAACTACACCGGCCACCGTGTATGCTTCGGCGAGCCGCTGCGCGTTGAGAGGCAGGCGAAGCAGCGCGCATACCGCGGTCACCACCGAGATTTCGATCAGGATGAAGAACACCGCGCTCAGGTTCTTTCCGATCAGCACGCGCGAAAACGGCACCGGCGCCAGGAAATAGATCTGCGTGGCGGAACGGTCGAACCCGAATGAGTTCCAGAAGCAAACTTCGCTCAGTAGCAGCAGCGAATACACGCTTACCACCGTCAGGTAGTTCGTTCCGAGGAACGAATTCGTCGCGCCCGAACGGCCGAGCGCCATCGGAAGCCAGACCACCAGGCCGAACGTGAATCCCATGAGGAATACCAGGCGGAAACGCGGCGAGCGCGTCAGAGACCGGATTTCCTTTTCGATCAGCGCACCGAGTGGATCGCGGATCAGAACCGAGGGCAGACGATAGAACCTCTCCACCCATCCCTGCCGCGACCCCGGGCGCGAGCTGCCTGCGCCGGCTGCCTGCGCGTCGAAGGAAAGCGTGCGCCTGAATTGCCAGCGGCCGAATATTGCAGCGGCCGCAGTCCAGGCCAGGATCAATGCGGCCGCGCGCAGCGTATCGTGACCTCGTACCAGGTTTGCAGTCGCGGTCCAAGGCCAGCCGCTCCAGGAATCGCCCGTAAACAACTTTCGGAAGCGCCCGTCGATGCTCGATCCGCGCGTCAGCAGGAACTGCGGCAATCCGGCGCAGATGACCAGCAGCAGAAACGCGGCTTCACGAATTCTCTTCCGCGCCAGGATTCTGGCCACCACATCGCGGACCCCCACGGCGAGAAACAAGTTAAACAGGATGTAGGGAACCACGGCGAGCGCGCCGGAATGAGGGAGCCGCGGATTCAGCAGCACTCCCGCCGCGATGCCGATAAGGACCAGCAGCATCTCGATACCCGCGGTGACCCGGAGCATCACTTCGATCGCGAAGAGCTGCGAAACCGGGATCGGATATGCCTGCAGCTTGCGTAGTTCGAGTGAGGCGCCCGTGGCCGCCATGAGCAGCGGCACCACCTGCCAGTAAAGGAACATCAGCTGGAGCGCGCCGGGCAGCGCCTTATTCATCAGGGCGATGTTGTCCGGATCGCTGAGCACGCGCGCCGTGGCCACGGCGGCCACCGTCCACAGTCCATACCACAGCAGCCCGACGATCGCGGTCCATGCAATGCCGGCACGCGGATAAAAGTTGCGCATCGTGCGCCACTGCGCCCACAGAATCGCGCGAGCGTGCTTCACGAAGCGGGCCCCCTCATAGCCAGTCGAGCGTCTCCGCGGTTCGCTCCACGCCCAATGCGCGCACGAACGCGTCTTCCAGCGTCTCCGAAGCGCCGCGCAACTCCGCCATCGAGCCTTCCAGCACCAGCCGGCCCTCATTGATGATGGCGACGCGGTCGCAGAGCCGCTCGACTACTTCGAGAACATGCGAGGTGAGGAAGATGGTGGCGCCGCGGCGCACCTGCTCGAGCAGGATGTCCTTCATCAGCCGCGCGCCCACGGCATCGACACCCTCGAACGGCTCGTCCATCAGGAAAAGCTGCGGCCGATGGATCAGCGCAGCCGCCATGGCCACGCGCTTGCGCATACCCTTCGAGTACTCGGCGATCAGCTTTTTGCGGTCCCCCGCCAGCTCGAACAGCTCGAGCAGTTCGGCCGAGCGCTCGCGCGCCACCGGGCGTTCCAGGCCGTAAATTCGGCCCACGAACTCCACGAACTCGCCGCCGGTCAGGTGATCGAACAACAGCGACTCATCGGGAACCAGGCCGATCAGCCGCTTGATCTCCAGCGCGTGCTCCGGCATGGAGAGGCCCAACAACTGAATCGCGCCGGAACTGGGCGGCGCGAGGCCCATCAGCATCTTGATCGTGGTGGTCTTGCCCGCGCCGTTCGGTCCCAGAAAGCCAAAAAAGCAGCGGCGCGGCACGGAGAAAGTCAATCCGTCGACCGCGGCTTTGCTGCCGTACAGCTTGCGAAGGTTCTGGACTTCTATGGCAGGAGAGAGCTCGGGCATGCGCTCTCTACATGTTAACCTGCCATCCCTCGAGTAGCGTCGCGAGCAGCTTTTGGACTTCCTCAAGTGGCGGATCGGCCTGCTTCGCGTTTGCCTCTAGCAGACGAGTCTGCATGTACGCGTAAAGCGCGACCAGGCCGCGCCGGATCTCGCTTTCCTGAGTGCGGTCGAGCGACTGCATGAGCTGGTGAATGATCGACCATGTTTTCATGATCTGCCGGGAACGCTCGCGGATCGCGCCGGCCGCGAGATTCCGTCTCGCTGCGCCAGCGGCCTCGATGGCGGCACGATACAGGATCGTCACCAGCTTGACCGGATCCGCATTCAGAATCTCGCTTTCAAAGTACTGGTTGTAGGCTGTTGCCGCCATGCGCGTATGCCGTTATGGGCTCTCAGATTTTCTTGAGGTTCTCGGCGAGCCGCAGAACATAATCGGCCGGAATCTGCGCCACCACTTCGCCGGTTTCGCGTTTGACAATACGCACAATCGCGCCCCGTGTTTTGCGATCGAGTACGAAGGAAAGCTCGTAGTCCTGCCCGAAGAGCTCCGCGGCATTCACGGCTCTCACGGCTTGAACAAGGCCGCGTTGATCTTGGCCCGCCGGCTGCGCGGGTGCGCCGATCTGCGCTGAAAAGTTATTGATTGACGAAATGTCCATGTCGCTGCGATTGGAAAAGCGGAAGCTTCCTCTGTTGTGGCTTATCGGCGGATGACACCGCGGCTTGAATGAAATCTACGCCAGGTTCAGGACCTTCGCTACAACGTGCTTGTCCTGCTCGATCTTCTTCTGAAGCATCATGATGGCATAGATCAACTGTTCCGGACGTGGGGGGCATCCGGGCACATAAACGTCGACCGGGATCACCTGGTTCACCGGCACCAGCGCGTAGTTTGAAAACACGCCGGTCGATGTGGCGCAGGCGCCCATCGAGATCACCCACTTCGGCTCCGGCATCTGCTCGTACAGGCGGCGGATCACGGGGGCCATCTTGTTCGAGACGCGGCCGGCGATGATCATCAGGTCGGATTGCCGCGGTGATCCGCGCATCACCTCGGCGCCGAACCGCGAGATGTCGTACCGGGAGGCGATCATCGACATCATCTCGATCGCGCAGCAGGCCAAGCCGAAGCTCATCGGCCAGATGGAATTCTTGCGCGCCCAATTGACGGCCTTGTCGAGCGTGGTGGTGATGATCGATTCGCCGAACTCGTCGGCCGAAGGCTCTTCATCGACGCGAGCGAACAACTCCGGAGGCTGGCTCAGGCGGAATTGGGAACTGTCGTCCACATAATTATTATCCCACGCTGGCTAAACTGAGACTTGGCGAACTATTCCGAAGTCCTCGACCGTGCCGCCGCCGCATACGGAATCGAGACTGAGTACACCGACATCTGGGGCAGAATTCACAAAACACCGGAGCGAGTGACGCGAGCGATTCTCGCATCGCTGGGTGTTCCCACTGGCACGGCCGAGGAGATCGAGCGGTCGCTCGAGGGACGCGCCCTGGCCCGGTGGTCCCGGCCGATCCCTCCGGCATTGGTCGTGCGCCAGGACGCCGGCGCGATCCCGCTGCACATGTCCGCGGAGCGCTCAGGCGGCTCGGTAAAGCTGGAGATTCGCTGGGAGAGCGGCGACTTGCAGCACCATTGGTGCTGGCTGCCGGAATTGCCGACGCTCGAGACCGTGACCGTCGCCGGGCGGGAATTCGTCGCTAAGCGCATGCCTCTGCCCGCGCCGTTGCGGCTCGGCTATCACGAGGCCAGGGTGTACTGGGTGACGGAAACCGGCCTGGAGACGATCGGCGAGGCGCGATTCATCGTTTGCCCCAAGCGAGCCCGCTCATTCGAGGGCCGCGCCGCGGGTGTGGCGCTGAGCCTGTATGGGCTGCGCTCGGCGCGCAACTGGGGTTGCGGCGATTTCACGGACCTGCGCACCGCCATAGGCATGCTCGCCAAGGCAGGCGTATCATTCGTGGCGTTAAATCCGCTGCATGCGATCCCGAATCGCCAGCCCTACAATACCAGCCCGTATCTGCCGCAGTGCATCATGTACCGCAACTTCATCTATCTGGATGTCGAGCGCGTGGGCGGTTGGCGCGATGCCGGTTCGTTTGCTCATGAAATTGAGGCGCTGCGGGCAAGCGAGTTTGTCGAGTATGAGCGCGTCGCCCAGTTGAAGCTTAGTGCGTTGCGCGCCGTGTTCGAAGAGTTTACCGCCTCGGGCGGCTCGCCCGAATTCACCGAATACGAGGAAGCCGAAGGGGCGCTGGTTCACGATTTCGCGATTTACTGCGCGCTTGATGTGGAGATGCACCGCCGGAACCCCGATGTCTGGCTTTGGACGGATTGGCCGCCGGAGTATCTCGCGATCCCCGCTCTCCGGCCGTGGCTGAATTCGCCAAAGAACACCATCAGAGCGTCCTGTTTTACAAATTCCTCCAGTGGCACATCGACCGCCAGCTGGCCGCGGTGCAGGCTTACGCGCTCGAGAAAGGCATGCGGATCGGCCTCTATCACGACCTGGCGCTCGCTACCGACCGTTACGGAGAGGACCTCTGGACACACCGGCCGTATTATGTCGATGGGTGCCGGGTCGGCTCGCCCCCGGACGATTTCTCGCCAAATGGGCAGGACTGGGCCTTTCCGCCGCCCAATCGCGATGCTCATCAGAACAACGGTTACGAGTTGTTCGCGCAATCGATTCGCAAGAACGCGCGGCACGGCGGCGCGCTGCGGATCGATCACGTGATGCGTTTCTTCCGGCTTTACTGGATCCCGGATGGCATGCACGCGCGAGACGGCGCGTACGTGCGCGATAATGCCGATGATCTGCTCGGCATTCTGGCTCTCGAGAGCGTGCGGGGAAACTTCGTAGTCATCGGGGAAGACCTCGGCACCGTGACGGCCGACGTGCGCCAGGCGCTCGCAGAAGCCGGAATTCTCAGCTATCGGCTCTTCTGGTTCGAGAGAAATCCTGACGGGAGCTTCCGCCGGCCCGAAGAGTANNNGAGTATCCGGCGCAGGCTGTGGTTTCCACCACCACGCACGACCTTCCCACGCTCGCCGGGTTCGCCTCCGGCCGCGATATTGAGGCGCGCCGCGCCGCGGCCTTGATCGACGATGCGTCATATAAGTTGCAGTTCGCCTCGCGGGAGGAGGAGAAACGCCGTCTGGAACAGGCTCTTCACGAGGCCGGCTTTGACGGAGACCCGATCGGTTTCCTGCTCTCGACGCGATGCGCGCTGGCCGTCATCAATCAGGAAGACCTTACGAGTGAGACCGAGCAGCAGAACCTTCCGGGCAGCACCTGGCAGTACCCGAACTGGCGGCGGAAGATGAAAGTCGCGGTCGAGGATTTGGGCACGCTTTCCCCTCAGCTCGAGGCGGCCATCGTCCGCAGTCAGAGAAGGTGAGACGGCGGATCTCCGGCAAGCGAATCCGCCGCAGCCCTGGCCGTCTTTACATGAATCGTCACCGTGTCCTCGACACGGACCGCATACCCGCCGGCTAAGGTGACCGCCACCGCGGCGTTATTTTTCCGCGCCAGGTCGAAAACGAGGCGATCGCGTGCCTGGAGTCCGCCGAGGGTCAGCGACAGTCCTCCCAATTGGTCCTCGCGGTAAGGATCTGCGCCGGCGACGTACATGACCAATTGCGGCTGAAAACTGACGATCGCCTTCCGGCACGCCTCATCGAGACGTTCCAGGTATTCCTCGTCGCCGACCCCGTCCTCCAGATTAATGTCGATGTCCGAAGGTGGTTTTTCCGATGGATAGTTGTTGAACTGGTGGATGGACAACGTGAACACCGTCTCGTCGCCCGCGAAAATGGCGGCCGTGCCGTTGCCGTCGTGCACGTCACAGTCGATCACCATCGCTCGCTCAATCAGACGTTCCTGTTGCATTTTGCGAATTCCTACCGCAACGTCGTGAATCGCGCAGAATCCCTCACCGTGTCCCGGGAATGCGTGGTGGAATCCGCCGCCGATATTGAATCCGATCCCATCGTTGAGCGCGAGGCGGGCGGCCAGCGTCGTGCCGCCCGCTGCCAGCCAAAACGCCTCCACCATTTTTTGCGAGTACGGAATTTCGAGCCGGAGAATTTCCAGGTAATCGAGCGTCCCTTGTTTCAAACGAGTGACCCAACGCCGATCGTGCACCAGTAGCACGTCGTCATCCGTCGCGGGCTCGGGTGCGATGAAATCCACCGGTTGGGCGAAGCCGTCAGCGAGCAGGCGGTCGTGAATCAGGCGATATTTCTGGGACGGGAAGACATGCGCGCCGAGGTTCAGATCGTAGCCGTCGTGATAAACAAGTTTGAAAGGAAGCATTCTCAACCTTCCTCGCTTTGGAGCGCCGTGATGATCGCCACTGAATAGACGTCCTCGGCCGAGCACCCTCGCGACAGATCGTTCATCGGTTTAGCGAGACCTTGCAGGAATGGCCCGAATGCAGCAGCGGCGCCCAGGCGTTCCACCAGCTTGTAGGCGATGTTCGCGCTGGCAAGATCCGGAAAAATGAGCGTGTTGGCGCGCCCGGCGACGCTCGATCCCTGGGCCTTGGACGCCCCGATCGCGGGAACCAGCGCGGCGTCTGCCTGCAGTTCGCCGTCCGCGTCCAGATCGGGCACGCGCTCGCGCAGGATGCGTACCGCCTCGGCCATCTTTTCAGCGCAAGGATGCCTCGCGCTGCCCTTGGTGGAAAACGACAGCAGCGCGACCTTCGGCCCCGCGCCGATCAACGTGCGGGTGGAGTGCGCCGCCGCAGCCGCGATCTCGGCGACTTCATCCGCCGAAGGGTCCACCACCAGTGCGCAATCGGCGAAAGCCAGCACGCCGTCGTGTCCGAACGCGCGGTCCTGGACGCACATGAAGAAGATGCCGGAGACGGTGCGGACTCCATCGCGCGGGCCAATACATTGCAGCGCGGCGCGAACGGTTTCCGCCGTCGTGTTGACTGCGCCGCCCACGGCTCCGTCCGCTTCGCCCGCGCTGACCATCAACGCCGCGCGGTAGAGCGGCTGGCGTGCGATTTCAATCGCTTCGATTTGCGTGATCCCCTTGGCGCGGCGCCGCTCGGCGTAGAGAGACGCGAACTTCGCGATTTCAGACGCTTCTCCGAGCTGCCTGTTCAGGAGGATGGGCTCCACCAGCCGCTCCTCCGCCAAACGGGCGGCGGCAGCCCGGACGCGCGGGTCCTCGCCTTCCGGGAATACGATTCGCTTTTTCTTGGGAATCCGGCGGAGGCGCTCTACCTGGCGCGCCAAAAACAGTTCCGCGGATTCCGGTAGAGACATAGATTTCAATTGTAGCTGCGCCCCATTGCTCGCGGATTTGTGAGCTTGACTTCATCCGGGAGTCATACGTATGATCTAATCATACGTATGAATGATCGCGTCAGTACCAAGACTCGCATTCTGGACGTCGCCGAAAGACTGTTTGGGGAAAAAGGCTTCGACGGAACCTCCTTGCGTGACATCACAGCCGAGGCGGGCGTGAATCTCGCGGCGGTCAACTATCACTTCCAGACCAAGGACAGCCTTATCGACGCCGTAATCGAGCGCCGGATCGCGCCCGTGAATCGCCGGCGGCTGGAAATGCTGGAGGCGGCTGGGCCGAATCCGGCCATCGAGCAGGTCGTCGAGGCTTTCCTTGTCCCGGTCCTCGAATGCAGCCTTTCGCCGATGGTGGCCTTGATGGGGCGGGTACTGGCTACGCCTGACCAGTTCGTCTACCGTGTATTCAAGAAGCACTTGGCCGCCATCGCCCAACGCTTCGCGGATGCCGTTGGAGCAGCGCTACCCGAACTGGCGCCGGCCGAACGGCTCTGGAGACTCCACTTCATGGGAGGCACAATGGCTCATGTTCTGTCCTGGTCGCATGTCTTGCCGGAGATGACCGGCGGCCTCTGCGATCCGTCCGACCGGAAAGCCTTGACGGCGCGGCTGGTGAGCTTTCTCTCCGCCGGGTTCCGCGCTCCATTCACGGAGGCGCACTGATATGCGCCCGCTGGCTATTCTGTTGCTTTCGGCGGCCCTGGCAAATGCTCAGCGCACGCTGCCGCTGAGCCTGAAGCGTGCCGTTGAAATTGCGCTGGCTCCGGAGGGCAGCCCGCGTGTGGCGCTGGCCGAGGAATCGATTAAGCAGGCCGAGATGCGCGCGGCGGAAGCGCGGGCGGCATTCCTTCCAGATCTCGAGACTTCGGTCCAGGATCGCAGACAAACCACGAATCTGCACGCCTTCGGCCTGAACTTCCCGACGCCGCCAGGCTTCAGCTTCCCGAGCATCGTCGGCCCCTTCAACGTATTTGACGCTCGCGCGACGGCGCAGCAATCCGTGTTCGACTTCAGTAGCATCCGGAAATATCAGGCGTCGCGTGCCGGCGTGGCCGCAACCAAGGCCGATTTCGACGCGACCCGGAATCAGGTGAGCGATCAAGTGGCCCGAGCCTACCTCGCGTGCCTGCGCGAGGACGCGACTCTCGAGACCGCGCGCGCCAACGTCGAACTTTCCGAGGCGTTGCTGAAGCTCGCGCAGTCGCAGAAGTCGGCGGGCACCGGGACAGGCATCGAAGTCACGCGTGCCCAGGTTCAGCTCGCCAACGACAGGCAACGGCTCATTTTCACCGAGAACGAGCGCCGCCGTGCGGTTCTGCAACTTCTGAAGACTATGGGCCTCAAGCTTGATTCCGAGGTTAATCTCACCGACAAGCTTGTTTACCAGCCGGCGGATGTCCTGGGGCTCGAAGCATTGCTTGAAAAAGCCCGCAAGGCCCGCGCCGAGCTGAAAGCCCAGCAGCAACGCCAGGAAACCGCGCGGCTGAACTACGGCGGCGTGAAGGCGGAACGGCTGCCGTCGGTCGCAAGCTTCGCCGACTACGGCTCCATCGGAATGGGACTCGTCGGCGTGCAGCCCACCTACACTTACGGCATTTCTCTCAAGGTCCCCGTGTTCGATGGCGGCAAGCGCGATGCGCGGCGCGCGGAAAGCCTCTCGCAATATCGCCAGGAACAAGTCCGGACTCGCGACTTGGAAGACCAGATCGAGCTTGAGGTGCGGCTGGCGCTCGATAGCCTGCGCTCGGCGATGAGCCAGGTGGAGACCGCGCGCGAGGGCCTCACGCTCGCGGAAAATGAGCTGGCGCAGGCGCGCCGGCGCTACCAGGCGGGCGTGACAAACTCCATTGAAGTCACCGACGCCCAAACGCGCCTGGATCGCGCGCGCGACAATCATATCGCCGCCCTCTACAACTACAACCTGGCCCGCCTCGACCTGGCGACAGCCACAGGATCGATCGAGGAGTACGTCACCCAATGAAGAAACGAATCATGGTCATCATCGTTCTTGGCGCCATTGGCGGCGCGGCATGGTGGTGGAGTTCCCAAAGGAACGGTGACGGCAACCGGATCCTCGTTTCCGGCAACCTCGAGCTGACGCTGGTGGATCTTTCGTTCAAGCTCACCGGGCGAATGACGGATCTGGCGGTGCGCGAAGGCGACTGGGTGAAGAAAGGCGCCGTCATCGCGCGGCTTGATTCCGTACAGCTCCAGCGGCAACGTGCACGCGACCAGGCCAGCGTCCTGAGCGCCGAATCGAATTATCAGCAGCTCCAGACCTCTATCGAATATCAACGCGCAACGCTCGAAAGCGACGTGGCCGCCCGCCGCGCGGATTTAAACCAGGCCCAGGCAAAGCTCGACGAAATGCTCGCCGGAAGCCGCAGGCAGGAGATTCAGCAGGCCGAGGCGGCCGTCGCTGATGCCCGGGCACAGTTGGATTGGGCGCGCCGGGATTGGGAACGCGCGCAGACGCTGTACAAGAACGAAGACATTTCGACGCAGCAACACGACCAGGCGCGCACCAAGCTCGAGAGCAATACCGCCCTCCTGAGTCAGGCTGAGGAGCGCCTCGCGATGGTCAAGGAAGGGCCGCGAATCGAAGAAATCCAAGGGCAGCGCGCGCAAGTGGCTCGCGCGCAGGCCGCCCTCAGAGCTGCCGAGGCGAGTCGCCTGGAGTTGCGGCGCAAAGAGCAGGAACTCGCTGCGCGGCAGGCCGAAATTGAACGCACACGCGCGCAGGTTGCCATCGCGGAGGCCCAACTCGGCGACACGGTGCTCTACGCGCCAATCGACGGAGTGGTACTGGTGAAGTCCGCCGAAGCCGGCGAGGTCATGGCAGCCGGCAGTACGATCGTGACCATCGGCGATCTCGACCATCCCTGGCTGCGTGCGTACGTCAGCGAGCGCGACCTCGGCCGCGTGAAGCTCGACGCCAACGTGAAGCTGACCACCGATTCCTACCCGGGCAAGGTTTATTGGGGCCACATCTCCTTCATCGCCTCCGAGGCGGAGTTCACGCCAAAGCAGATCCAGACTAAAGAGGAGCGCGTAAAGCTCGTCTACCGTATCAAGATCGACGTCGATAACACCAGCCACGAGCTCAAGAACAATATGCCCGTGGATGCCGAGATCATCTTATGAGCATCATCCAGGCGCAGAACCTGACTCGCCGCTTCGGCAGCGTCACCGCGGTGGATCATTTGAATCTGGAGATCGCCGAGGGCGAGATTTTCGGACTGGTGGGCCCGGATGGCGCCGGCAAGACCACCACCATGCGGCTGCTGTGCGGCTTGATGGATCCGACCGAAGGCCAGGCGATCGTCGCCGGCCATGACGTCTCCCGCGAACTCGACGCCGTGAAGGACCAGATCGGCTACATGGCCCAGCGGTTCGGGCTTTACGGCGATCTGACGGTCGACGAAAACATGAACTTCTATGCCGACCTGTTCGGCATCATGGGAGAGGACCGCAACACGCTTGCCGCCCGGCTTCTGCGCATGACGCGAATGGAACGGTTCCGCGAGCGCCCGGCCGCCAAGCTTTCCGGTGGAATGAAGCAGAAGCTCGCGCTGATGTGCACGCTGCTCCACAGGCCTCGCGTGCTGTTCCTGGACGAACCGACCAACGGAGTCGATCCCGTATCACGCCGGGATTTTTGGGCGATTCTGTATCGATTGGTGAAGGACGGGCTGACGGTCTTGGTCACCACCGCTTACCTCGATGAGGCCGAGCGCGCGAATCGGGTCGGCCTCATGCACCAGGGCCGGCTGATCCGCTGCGACACTCCTGCCGGGCTGAAAAAAAGTCTGAGTGAGGCCTGCTACAGCATTACGTCATCCGATCTTCGCAAGACGCGCGAAATCCTGGAAAAGCAGCCTGGCGTCCTGACCATACTGTCTTCCGGCGCCGATCTGCACCTGTTTCTCGACCCCAACGTCACGTCGCCCCAAAAGCTGGCGTCTGTTGAGGCGTTCCAATATCATCCCATCGCGCCTTCGCTCGAAGATGTATTCATTGCCCTGGTGAGGAAGGAAGAGGTGTCGCATGCCGCCTGACGCGAACGGTCCTGCGGTCAGCATGCAGGACCTCACCAAGCGATTCGGCGACTTCGTCGCCGTCGACCGCGTTTCCGTCAACGTCGCCCAGGGCGAGATCTTCGGCTTCCTCGGGCCTAACGGCGCCGGGAAGTCGACCACTATCCGTATCCTGTGCGGACTCCTCAGTCCATCCTCGGGGAAGGCCACCGTGGCAGGCTTCGACGTGGCTTCCGAGTCCGAGGAGATTAAGCGCAACATCGGATACATGTCGCAGAAATTCTCGCTCTACGACGACCTGACAGTGGAGGAAAACATCGAGTTTTTTGGCGGCGTCTACGGAGTCTCATCCGAAGCGTTGCCGGCGCGGCGCGATTATGTGCTGAAGATGGCCGGCCTGGAAGAGAAACGCAACACCATGACAAGGCTGCTGGCAGGCGGCTGGAAACAGCGGCTCGCGCTTGGTTGCGCGATTCTGCACGAACCTCCGATCCTGTTTCTGGACGAGCCCACCAGCGGTGTGGATCCCATCGCCCGCCGCAGTTTCTGGGAACTCATCTATCAGCTCTCCTCCGCTGGCCACACGATTTTCGTTACCACGCACTACATGGACGAAGCCGAGTACTGCCACAGGCTCGCCCTGATGCATGGCGGCAAGATCGTTGCGCTCGGCTCTCCGGAAGATCTCAAAAAGTCGATTGGCGAGGGCCGCCTGCTCAACCTCGAATCATCGGATCTGCTGGGCAGCATGTCCGCGCTCGAAGGCAAGAAAAACATTCTCGACGTCGCAGTGTTCGGCGGCGGTCTCCATGTCAAGGTCCGCGATCCGGCGGCCGCGATTCCCGAAATACGGGACGCCCTTCATGCCGCGGGCATTGACGTGCGCGCGCTCGACCAAATCGCTCCTTCGATGGAAGACGTGTTTGTCAGCCTGATTGAGCAGGAAGAGATGGCCGCATGAATTTTCGCCGCACGCGAGCCATGGCCCGCAAGGAGCTGTTGCATATCGTGCGCGATCCTCGCAGTCTGATTGCCGCGCTGGCGCTGCCTTTAATGATGCTGCTGATCTTCGGCTACGCGCTCAGCCTCGACGTCGACCGCATTCCCACTATCATCTATGACCTCGATCACACGCCGCAAAGCCGCGATTTGATCCGCGAATTTCGCGGCTCACGCTATTTCGACATCATCGAGGAGGCCACGAGCTATCGGCCCATCGAGCGTGAGATGGACATGCGGCGCTGCCTCCTGGGCGTCGTGGTCCCGCCCGACTATTCCCGCAACCTGCTCTCCGGCAAAGAGGCGCAGGTGCAGCTGCTGCTCGACGGGACCGACTCGAACACCGCGGCGATCGCGCTCGGATACGGCGAGGGAGTGGTGCAAGGGTATGCGTTGCGTCTTCGCGCCGCCGCGCAGAGCCCGGGCCCCGGAAGCGTGCTGCACACGCCCGTCGAACCGCGCGTTCGGGTCTGGTACAACACCGATCTCATCTCGCGCGACTACATAGTGCCGGGCCTGATCTCGGTGATTCTGATGATCATCGCAGCGCTGCTCACCTCCCTAACCATCGCGCGCGAGTGGGAAAACGGCACCATGGAGCAGTTGCTGTCGACCCCCGTGCGGCCGGCCGAGATGGCGCTGGGCAAACTGTCGGCCTATTTCCTGCTAGGCATTGTGGACATGTTCCTGTGTTTATTTGTCGGCATCGTGATCTTCGACGTGCCGCTCAAAGGCAGCGCGATATTCCTGTTTGTGTCGAGCTGCGTGTATCTGTTTGGCGCGCTGGGCTGGGGTGTGCTGGTCTCGGCGATGAACCGGAACCAGCTCTCCGCTTATCAGTTGGGAACGCTGACTTCGTTTCTGCCCGCATTTCTGCTCTCCGGATTCATCTACTCGATCGAAAATATGCCGCGCGTGATTCAGGCGATTGCTCTGTTCGTGCCGGCCCGGTATTTCATCAACATCGTCAAAGGAGTCTTCCTCAAAGGCATCGGTCTCGAAATCCTGTGGTTCGATTTCCTGCTCCTGGTGCTCTATGGCGCCGCGGTCTTCTATTTTGCGACTCGCAAGCTGCGGCAGAAAGTAGCGTAACTCGATGAGACAACGGATTCGGCGCATCGTTCAGAAAGAGTTCCTGCAGGCGCTGCGCGAGCCGCGCATGCGCTTCATGCTCCTGCTGCCGCCGCTCATCCAGCTGTTGATCTTCGGCTATGCCGCGAACCTGGATGTGGAGTCAGCTCGGATCGCCTGGATGGACGAGGACCGGAGCCCGGCCAGCCGCGAACTGCTGGCCGAATTCCAAGGCTCCGGGCGCTTCCTGGTGGCCGCTGAGCCCAGGACCGAGACGGGAATGCAAAACGTGCTCGATCGCGGCCAGGTGGACGCGGTCATCCGGGTGCTGCCCGGATTCGCTCGCGATATCGAGCGCGGCCGAACCACCGGCGTACAAGTTCTGCTCGACGGGACGAACTCCAACACCGCGGCCATCGTCTCGGGCTACGCTACCCAGACCATCGCCCGCTATGCAGGAAGCGTGATGGCGCAACAGCAACGCAAGAAGCTCGTCGCCGGGGCCGAATCCGCCGGCGGGCCGGTTCATGTCGCGCTCCCGCAGATCACGGCGCAAACCCGCGTCTGGTTCAATCCGGATCTGCGGAGCCGCAATTACTTTATTCCCGGTGTCATAGTGAACATCATCACGCTGGTTACTCTGTCGCTCACGGCCATGGCGATCGTGCGCGAAAAAGAGATCGGCACCATGGAGCAGTT
>QHXU01000016.1:0-8725 GCA_003223065.1 Acidobacteriota bacterium
AGTCCGATGCCACCGCTCTGTTCCACTCTGCGTTTCGTTGCTCATGCACACTGCCGCCAAGAATCTGATCTCGGGTCGAGATAGACCCCGGAGAGGGGTTTCGAAAGATGGGTGCAATGCTGTGCAATTCCGTCCCTGGCCATTCCAAGTTCTCAAACACTTACCACGATTTCTGTTTCGGTTGAGGCCCCCCTCTGGAGTCCAAACCCTTTCGGGCTTCGGGATGGTGACCATGGTGACCACTTTTTCGTTTGTTGTCTCGCGATTCGCAAGACAACAACAGTTTTCCTATATATGGTCACCCCATCCCCATGGCGGATGCCGCTCAGACGCGCGAGCTAGAAGAGCCAGTTGGTCGAAACCGAAGTCACGCGGTATCAGGTCCTCTTCGATTTTGGCGCCCTTCCGGCGTGCTCGCCCCGCTAAAGCAACGTCGAGAACTGGCCGGCCCTGCGCTACACACGCTCCCTTGCACATAACGAAGTCCGCAAGCACAGGCACCTGTTGGAGAGCTGTGCTTGGCCCGCCTCTCGGTGCCTCGGAATGCGTCCACTTTGGTGCGCTTAAAAGCGTCACCCTGCCGCCCCGAAGACCCACCGGGCGGAGCGTTTAGTATACGCTTGCAGCCAGGGGGGCGCTCATGAATTGTTTGTCGCGCGTCCAGGAGCAGAAAATGACCTGCAGTCTGGCCCGGAGACCATCTCCTGAGGGCTGCACGGTTCACCGTGAGAGCGGCGGCACTCTTAGAGCCACTCGATCCTTCACGCTCCAGACGTAAGTCTCGCTGGTGTTGATGGGCCGAATGGCATAATCGACTCCGGGAGCCAGAAGCTGCCGGTACTCCGGATCGATGCGCACGCCGAACAACTGGTATGGCCGCCGGCTGGGATCAAAATCGGTAATCTTCATTCCGCTCAATGTCGCCTTGAGTTCGGGTTGGCCTGGCGACGCCAAGACAAAATGGTGTCCGGCGTGCTCATAAAACTCCACCAACTGTAATCTGAAATTCGGGATATACTCCTGGATACTAAAGTAGAAGTCCGATCCGCTTGGGTCCCTGCTGTGCCGCACCTGCATAGGCGGTGGAAGCGCGTCTCTCCAATACGTCTCATTCACCGTAACTTTCCGGAGTTCCTCGTTCTCAACCTCCGGATTGTCGATGTGGCTGTAAGCTCCAAAGTGATCCGCTACTTTCAATAGCCGGTACGGATTGATGGACGAGAGCTTGGGAGAGACATCTGGATATGTCGCATAGCGTCGCCCCCATGTCTCGGCGAGGGGTACGTGAGTCAGGCTGTCAGTGGTGAGGATATGGGTAAGAAGACCGAAAAAATGGTCGTCGACGATGTCTTGGCCCAGCACGTCATAGTTCAGGCGAACCCAGCGGCTACCGACGAAGACTTCGTTGAACAGGTGGTTGGAAAAATTCCCGTGGCTGTCGGCTAGTCCATGATGGATGGTGGTGCGAACCCTGTTGTGATGAATGTTTGACAGAAGCATTTCGCGCTGTCGGCGATCATTCGAGTCCAATGGAGGTATGCAAAACACGATCCGCGTAGGGATGCCCAGCGCCCGCAAGACAGTGGCGATATACACGGCGGTCGAGGTGCAACTTCCGTGCACGCGGTTGTAAAACATCGATCGGCCGAGGACTTCCTGGTCGAACATGACTTGGTCGGTCCAGTTCGGCGCCGGCTTCTCACGGTCGAAGTATTTGCGCAACGATGGAAAAACTTCGGGCTTGCCGTCGGCGTATTGGACATCAGATGGCGAACGCTTTAGTGAAATGGCTTCGCTGCATCAACCAACGCGAGACCTGGGTGACCAGCTGCTTGTCCGTGAGTTTATCGGGTTCAATACCATCGTTGCGAAGTTCCGCAATCAGGTCCGCGCGCATCTTCTCGTCCCAGTTCTCCGCGGCGGTGGGATGCAGGTATTGGTTCATGTAGGCGTAATCACGCCGCCAGTTCGGATTCTCCCCGATTCCGTCTCTGTTTGTGTTAAGCGGATAATAGACGAACTCGACGGTCGCGCTGTCTCCGTCCTCCGAGAGCACGCGGGCATCCTGGTAATCATCGTTCATGTCGGCGGGCTGGAAGGGCTTGGCGATCTGGAGGACAGACGTAATGGTGTACGTGAACTCCTTGCGTTGTTCCCAATCGCCGTCGGGTTTGGAGGATCCGGCGGAACGTGCCTTGTGCGGATCGGTGAAATATTTGTGCCGCTCCGCATAATCGGAGAGGCCATCGCCATCACTGTCCGTTTCCGGGATGGCCACACTCGCTGGCACAGTTTGCGCTGCCGCACTGAAGGAGTGGCTGAAGAACCAGGCGCCCGAAACGCCAAGCACGGCAATCGCGAGCGGGAGCAAGCGCGTTAAGCGGCTCATGGCCTGCCTCCAGGCCGTTGCTCTTCGACGCGCAGGGTGTAGTCCGCGGGGACCTGAAACAGCGCTGGATTGGGAGGAGCTTGCACGATGTTGGTGAGCTCGTATGTGGTCACGCCAAAGCGAGGATCGGAGTTCGAGCTCTTCACCAGGACCTGGAGGTCATCGGAGTACCAGCGCTCGTTGATTACCTTGACCTCGCGGTCATTTCCGAAAGTCCCCACGGGTATGGTCATAGTGACGCGAGAGCCCTTAACGCTGATGCCACTAATGACTTGCGTCGGGAGGGCTTCGGTAACCGAGTGAGCTACTGGCTCCGCGTGAAATGGCAGTTGCCCGTGGATTGGGCGGACGGTCTCGACCGGCGAGGTGGACCTGTCAGACTTGTTACTAACCCATGTGGAATCGCCAATAACCACGATCGAGGTGGAGTTAGCCTTGTCTGGGACTGGTGTCTTTGAATACCGTTTGGTCCCCGGATCCAGGTGATAGATGAACCCGGCGACAGGATCATATATCAAAACGTTGGTCGGGCTCTCCGTGCGCATCCGGCCGCGGTCGTCGCGGTAGAAGGCACTGATGTCCGAGTGGTTCACGTGCGTGCCGTCAGCGAGGGTTTGCACCGTGTGGCGCACCTCGGCGGCCGAGAACGGTTTAGCCAGAACCGGTCCGGATTGTCCCTCCGGCCTGTTCATGTGGACTGTGATTGGTTCCGAGCCTGGGGCGGCAATCCAGCCGGGGTGCTGGAAGGGCGATTGGTACGGAGAAGGCTGCGCGAGCAGCGCGACGGCCATCAGAGCTGTGCCGGCCACGATCAGAAGCTGTTTCGTCATCGGTCGAGTCTCCTATCTGAGTTTGGTATGGACCTTGAAACGAGGCGGATGGCAAGGACGCGACGATCCTGACCGACTAGAACGTCCGCGCTAACGGCGGCGCCCGAGTCGGGTACGTGGACCTCGAAGCCAGCCGCAATCAGAGCGGTTACCGGCACATCCATGCGCATCACCTCGATGCGCTCGTAGGGAGCCGGCGGCGCTACATAAGGGATCTGGACGAACGGCTCGGCGCTGGCACTATGCGGCGGTGCGGCGGGCTGCGACACCAACGCCGTCCGATGAATCAGCAAGGCTCCCACGAATAAGGAGGCGGCCAGTGCGGCCCCCAAGCTCAGCTTGACCCAATTCATCGATCGCTGACCGGCACCGAGTTGCACATGTTCCGAGCCGTTCTGAGACGCAGAGCGGTACCAATGTTCGCTCCAGCGTTGTCCAGACTCACGAAATAGCGAAAGAGCCTTCTCTAGGCGATCCAATTCCGCCCGGCAATGCAGACATCCACGCGCGTGTCGAACCTCCTCCGGAGTACGCTCGCCGACCATCCACCTGGACACTTGTTCTGAAGTCAAATGCTGATTCATTACGATCTCCCAAGGCTTTTTCTAATCGCGTTCACTGCTCTGAAGAGATGCACCTTCACCGCTCCTCTGGCGATCCCGGTTGCCGCCGCAATCTCAACGGAATCCATTTCTTCCATGAAATGAAGCAGGAACACCGTTCGCTGTCGTTCTGATAAGCTTGTTAAAACACCCCAGATCTTATCGACCTGTTCCTTAGCCGCAACTCTCTCTTCCGGTGAGATATCCTGGTCCGGAATCCAATTGCTCGCGGCGCCCACATCCACGGCCGACGTTTGCGCTCGCTTCCAGAATTGAAACCGCCGGTTGCGCCCGACGTCCCGAACGAGATTGACAGCAATCTGCATTAGCCAGGTCTGAATACTGGAGTCACCTCGAAATCGTCCCCGGGCGCGGTAGGCTTTGACGAAGCAATCTTGCGTTAGGCTCTCCGCGGCATCTCTGTCACGCAATGAGGCCAACGCGAAGCGAAAGATACGCGGCCGATAAACCCTGACAACCGTATCGAAATCCTGTATCTCCGTGGCGTCCTTATCCATGCTCGCGGCAATCGACCCTAATCTGACAGCCGGCCCCATTTTCATCGGTGTAGACGTGTCTTGGTCCGCGCTGGTTAACGATCCGACGAATCTTCTTTGAAAAGCATCGTCTGCTCATTCCGACCCAAGACTGCCGTTCAGCTGGTCAATTATGGGCTCCTTCGCGCCCGCTAGCCAAGGAAACCTCAGCGTATTAGGGGCCAGGTGACGAGGCGGAAGCCCGGATCTGCGCTCGGGAACTCGCGGTAGCTTGCGAGCGTCACCCGGGCTTCCGTGAATGGCTGCGGGACCGGGGACAGAACCAATAGGAAGCCACTTTACCCTGCACGTCTTTCAAAATTCGAGTCGCGTGACGATCTGCATCAAGCGCGGGGTGTTGGTCTGGCTCGTGATCTTGCCGAATCCCGCCGACGTGGTATTGATCGAAGGGGCGGCGAACCGGACTTGGTTGAAGGCGTTGAATGCGTCCCATTGCAACAGGAATCGCATGCGTTCGTGGATCCGGAATTCGCGCTTGAGGCTGAGGTCCTGATTGAACGCGTACGGCGCGCGAAGGCCGAACGCGTCAGTGATCGGAGTGTTGCCGTACGTGTACGGCGCCGGATTGACGAACGCATTCTTATCCAAAAACGCAGGCGGATTCGCACCCAGCAGGTCGCCGCTGCCCCAGTCCCCGTTGATGCGCACATCGCCGGAGAAGGCCGGGTTGAAAGACGCCTGGCAGCTGCCGGCGTTCGGGAGATTGCAGCTTGCTCCGATCGATGCCAACGGGAAGCCAGAAAAAACGCGCGTGATGGCGGAAATCCGCCACCCGCTCACCAGAGCGCGCGCAACCGCACTATTGGAGACAGGCACAGCCTTGCCGTTGCCGAACGGAAGTTCGTAGCTGGTCAGGGACTTGGCGTCCTTCCAGTAATACGCGCTGCGGCCGCCGTTGGTGTCAGAGAGGTTCTTGCTGAAAGTGTAATTCGCGTTGAACGTCAGCCCGGCGGCCATTCTCCGGGCGAAAGTGACCTGGAGCGCATTGTAGTTGCTCTGGCCGATATTGCCGAAGACATCCGTAACGCCGGAATACTGCGGAAACGGCCGCAGCATCTGGCTGATCGTGCCCCTGAAATTCGGGAACGGCAGGGCCACGCTCGGTATGATGGCCTGAGCCGCGGCGATATTCGCCGGCGTCGCTTGCGCCGTCAGCAGGCTGCCGAGCGCGAGGTTCCGCGGGTCCATCTGATTCGTCCAGATCCCGCGCCCGCCGCCGTCCTCGTATTTGCCGTTGTTGCCGGTGTAAGCGACTGTCAGGGTCATGCTGTTGGACAAAGCTCTCTGCACTGAGAAATTCCAGTTCTGATAGCGCGGAGGCTTGCTGTTCGGATCGCCGTAGGTGATGCTGCCGGCGGTTGGCCGGTCGAGAGTGTTGCCGGTATTCAGCGTCGCGTCGAAAACCGGCGGCTTTTGGTACGCCGGTACACCAGTGTCCCAGTAGAAGGCCGGCGAGAAGCCGTTCGAATTGGCGAAACCGGGATTGGCGGAGAAGCCGAGCAGGTCGGTGCCGGTTCTCGCTCCGCCCCGGCCGCCGACTGCACCGCGCCGCGAATACATGATGCCGTAGGCAGCCCGGATCACCGTCCTATCATTCAAGCTCCACGCCGCTCCGATCCGTGGGCCGAGAGTGCCGAATTGCGTGTTGACCGGCGTCGAGCAATTGCAGCTATATCCGGAAAGGAAATTATCGCCGAACATCAGCGCTCCCGGCCGCCCGCCGGCTGCGGGGTTCGCGAGCGCCGGATTCAGGAAGGAGAAGCGATCCTTCACTTCGACGTACGGCTTCATGATGTCGTAGCGCAGACCCAGGTTCAGCGTGAATCTCGGGCTGACCTTGAAATCGTCGCTGGCCCACCATGCATAATTGCGGAAGCGTCCGCCGTTTTCGACCACCCAGTCCTCCGTGATCGTAGGCGTATTCAGAGCACCCAGCAGGAAACTCGCGTATGAATTTCCGGTGGTGGTCAGGAGTGTGCCGGTGGGACTAAAACCAGCGGTCTGATTGTTGCTGAAGCTGGCAAGAAACAAGCTGCCGTAGGAGCGCGACTTCTCGTTGACCTCCAGCCGCTGATGCTGGAATCCGAACTTCATGGAGTGTTTGCCGTGAACCCACTGAAGGTTTTCCTGCAGAACGTAGTCGTTTTCCACGTCCTGGAAGGCGCGTGCGTTGGTGCCGCGCCACTGCACGGGCGAGTTCGGACCGGCGAAGCTCGTTTCGGGGAAGGCGGAGTCCGCTTCTCCCGAGGGCAGTCCCTTGAGTCCCGCCTTGATGGGCCACTTGCCGTCAATGGTTGCATTGGTGATCGGGACGGCGAGCCGGGAAACACCGAAGCTTGCTTGATTCAGCAGCGACGGGGTGATGGACCAGTTTTCGCTGGCGCGCGCCACGGTTGGAATCTCCTCCACAATGCGGGTCTCCGAATACGGCAGCGGCATAGGCGCGTTGGTGGGGCCTTCACGATACGGCCCGCTCTGGCTCCTCTTTCCGTGAGACCCCACGAGGTAGAAGCGATGGCTGGAGGTGAGATTCACGTCCACCTTGCCCAGGTAGTTGTACACGTTATAACCAATGGGCAGATTTCCGATGTAGTTGTTTTGAAGATTGCCGTTGGTGGGCGCGGGCAGCGGCGCCTGAAAATAGTTTGAGATCGCCGAAATCTGGCTTGCGGGAATGACGTTGCCCTCGAACGGCATGCGTGACGTAACGCTTCCCACGGTGCTCGTGCTCTGCGGATCGTAGACGACCTGCGAAGCCGGGAGTTCGCTGAAATTGCCTGCGCGCTCCTTGAGCGTGGGAATCGAGGTGATGGTGGTCGCTGTTTGCGTTCGGTAACGATAGCCGTCGTATGCGCCAAAGAAAAAGGCGCGATTCTTCAGGATCGGGCCGCCCACGCTCGCGCCGAATTCATTCTGATGCTCCGCCGCGCGGACCTTGTCGAAGAATCCGCGAGCATCGAGAACCGTGTTGCGGAAGTATTCGAACGCGGAGCCGTGGAATTGATTCGTTCCCGACTTCAAAACGTAGTTCTCGGAACCCTGACCGTTGAATTCGACGGATTGGCCGCTGGTCTCGATCTGGAACTGGTTCACGGCTTCGATGGAAATTCCGAGGCCCATGTACCGGCCTTCGCCCTGCTGCACGGTGTCCGTCATGGCGACGCCTTCGACGTACACTTCTTTTGAAAAACTCTGGCCGCCGTTGATTTGTCCCCAGCGGTTCGCGTCGGTCACGCCAGGCATGAGATAAATGAATCCGCCGGGATTTCGGGGACCGGCGCCGATGCCTCCCACGCCCATGGCCAGCGGCAGGTTGGTGTAGACGTCGTTCCGCATCGTGTTCCCCAGGCTCGCATCCTGAGTGTTGAGAATCGGAGGCGCGTCGGTCACGGTAACCTGATCGGCGGCGGCGCCGAGCTTCAGGCTCACATTCAGCCCAACCGCGCTAAGAGCGTCCACCACCACGTGTTCCTGCACGAACGTCTGGAACCCGGCGGCCGCGACGGTGACGCTGTATTCGCCGGCCGGGAGCGGCGAGAGGACGTATAACCCGGCTGCCGTGGTCTGGCGCGTGGTTTTGATGCCGGTCCCGACGTTAGTCGCCGTGACCGTCGCTCCGGGAACGATGGCTCCAGTTTGATCGGAAACGGTTCCCTGGATGGATCCGCTGCCCGCGATTTGAGCACTCAGCACCTGCGGGATGACGAGCATCGCGCACACGAAAACGAACCGTCGACTGTTCATGGCTGCCTCTTTACCGCTCATGCACCGAGTTTCCACGCGACCCGCCGGCTTTCGCCACTTCCACCGCAAACACGTACGTGGGCCCGAACATGTTGGACCGGAACACCACCCACTTCTGGTCCGGCGTGAAGGTGACGTTCGGCTCCAGCCGGTAATTGTGCTTTCCCATGTTGACCAGCTTTTCGACGCGCAACACGCCGGGGTGAACGAACGCCTTCTCGTCGATTCCGCGGCTCTCGATCAGCTCTGGCCGGAACAGGTAGATCCATTGGCCATCCCGGGCGCGCGCGACCTGCAGTTCGTCGCCGCCGTCGCCGCAGAAAAATTTCCCGTCGCGTGTGACGTTGAAATGGATGGACCATTCATTGCGCTGCAGGTGATACCATGTCCGGTCGCCGGTCTCGATGTTGTAGCCGGCGAGCCAGAAATCTTCGCCGCGCGGGGTTTGGAGGTCATACCAGATACTCTTGCCATCCGCGCCCCAGAATTCGTGGCCGAAGATCTCCATGGCCATCGTGCGGTGATGAATCTTGGTCAGATGACTTCCATCGGCGCGAATGGTCCAGATACGATCCACTTTGTGCCATGGACCTTCGTGGCAGA
>QHXU01000016.1:8746-15228 GCA_003223065.1 Acidobacteriota bacterium
CAAGTGATTCAGCCAGTCCGTGGAGCGGTGGATGGTCTTCACCTCACCGGTCTTGGCGTTGACGCTGAAGAGCGTCATCGGAATTCCCGCGGCGAGCCGCTGGTCAAGCGATCCTTCCCTCTCGCGCGGAACAGCGAGTTGTTCCGGGTTCCGCGGGTTCTGCGGAGGACGATCCGGCGGCCGGGTTGCGCTCTGCGGAGCGTCGCGCTCGGTGGTGGTTCCGGCGAGCAGCGTTTCATCCGCGTTCACTGTGGCGATGGAGCCGCGCGGTGGAAGCTTCGCGATTTCACGTGTCGCGCCGCTATCGACGTCGGTCGCGAACACCGCACCGTCTTTCGTGTAATACACGTTCTGGGTTTTGTGTCCCGCAACAATGATCCGCACACGGCCGTTCACCACCTGGCGGGCGGCATGGGTCTTGAGATCGAGTACGGAGATGCCCTCCGGCGTTGTGTAAACCATCTCCTTGCCGTCGGCCGTATAGGCGTTCTGATGGAAGTAGAGGCTTGCGCTGCCGGGCTCGTTGGTGAGGCGGATAATGCGGTGCCCGGTATCCGGATCGATCCACGTCCGTGGTGGTTCGGCGCCGTTCTGCGCGATCGCGGGAACTGCGCCGAGAACGGCGATCGCGACAAACACGTAATCACGAAACATATGACCCCTTCCGCCGGAGGGAGCGTATCACAACATCCCGACCGGCTCGAAATGAATTCTGTCGGTCTGCTCGCGTTTCTTCCTGCGAAACGAGCGCGGCGGAGAGCACGGCTCCCAATGAAATGATATTTCGGAATTTCATCAGCGGTGCTGGAGCTGCTTCCGCGAGGCATGCTCCGGAACCAGCTTTCCGCATTGCGAAACGTTGTTTTCAGGCGAGCTCAGCCCGTTGTGTTTCGCCCACTCGACTACAGCCGTTTCGGCAGCGCAAACGCCACATAAATGCCTCCCGACGGCTTCTGACGGCCTGCCTTGCCGCCGGTCGCGTAGATAACGACGTACTGCCTCCCACCAAGCTCATAAGTAATCGGAGTGGCATTTCCTGATAGCGGCAGCGTGGCTTCCCAGAGCAGTTTCCCGGTTCGCTTATCGAATGCACGAAACTTCTTGTCGAAATTGGTTGCGGCGATAAACACGAGGCCACCCGCAGTAACGATCGGGCCGCCATAGTTTTCGGTTCCTGTGTTTTTCATCTCAGTAGCGGTCAGCTCGGGGTACTCGCCGAGTGGGATCTTCCAGGCATACTCGCCTGTATTCAGGTTGATCGCATTGAGCGTCCCCCATGGCGGCGCGACTGCAGGATATCCATCCGGGTCAAGAAACTTGTGGTAACCAGTGAACCGATACTTATGCTTTACCGGCGAGGACCCTGTGGTCTCCAGTTCCTTGTTTTCCCCGCTGAGCACATACTGTACGATTGCAGTTACGTCGGGCGACCTCAGGTTCGGAAACGACGGCATGCGTCCCCCGCCTTGCCGGATAATCGCGCTGATCTCCTGCGGCCCTCGCTTGCCGCGGAGGTCCACCAAAGAAGGAATTTGCGGCGGCGCTCCGTCCATATTGTCGCCGTGGCAGTTCGCACAATTGGTCAGGTAGAGCTTCCGTCCCGAACTCCCGCCTTGGTCCTCCACCAGGCTTCCGGTCCATGCCAAATCGTTCGCGTTTACATAGAGCAAACCTGTTTCGGGATCGAACGCCGAGCCACCCCACTCGGCGCCACCGTCGTAGCCGGGGAAGATCACTGTCTCCGAGCCCACGCTAAACGGCAGAAACTGTCCTCCACTGCGAAAGGTGCGAAACCTTTCCACTGCCCACTCGTGAACCTTGGGCGTACGGTGAGACAGCATGTCTTGCGTCAGCAGTTGCCGCGCGAAGGGCGCCGGTTTCACTGGTAGCGGCTGTGTTTCCGACGCAACCTCGTCAGGAACAGTGCTAGCCGGGTATTTCCGGTATTCAATCGGGAACAGGGGCTTTCCGTTCGTGCGATCAAACACGTACACCCATCCCTGTTTGGTGGTCTGTGCCACCGCGTCGATCATTCTGCCGCCGCGCTTCACTCTTACGAGACTTGGCGGTGACGGGAAATCGCGGTCCCATACGTCATGTTTCACAGCCTGGAAATGCCAGATGCGTTCGCCGCTGGCGGCGTTAAGGGCGATGAGCGAATTCGCGAACAGGTTGTCTCCGGTGCGGTCCGCGCCGTAGAAATCCGAAGCGGCCGAACCGGTTGGGACGTACACTATTCCACGCTTGCCGTCCAGAGCCATGCCGGCCCAGTTGTTGGCGGCGCCGCTGTAAGTCCAGGCGTCCTTCGGCCAGGTGTCGTAGCCATATTCGCCTGGATGCGGAATTGTGTGGAAGCTCCAGCGAAGCCTGCCGCTGCGGACGTCGTAAGCACGGATGTCGCCGGGCGGCGCAGGCAGCCCCTCCGGTTCCCTTCC
Organism: Acidobacteriota bacterium; assembly: GCA_003223065.1. Classification (GTDB taxonomy): domain Bacteria; phylum Acidobacteriota; class Terriglobia; order Bryobacterales; family Bryobacteraceae; genus Palsa-187. Next base: position 11,182 of record QHXU01000016.1, read on the forward strand.
GCCCACAATGAGGAGGTCCTTGAAGATGATCCCTGGAGTCGTCAACACGATCGATTGCTTCTCTGGGTCGCGGCCCAGACCTTCGCGCAAATCGATGCGCCCCTCTTTGCCAAAATCGGCAATTGGCTGGCCGGTTCGGGCGTTCAGCGCGTACACGTAGCTTTGGATTGCCGCGAAGACGCGCTGATCGGCGCCGTCGCTCCAATAGGCCAGGCCTCGATTCGGCCCGCGTCCCGACATGCCGGAATCAAATCGCCATTGCTGCTTCCCGTTTGCCGCATCGAGCGCGACGACCTTATGCCTGGGCGTAATCCCATAAAGGAATCCGCTCACCATGATCGGCTGGGTCTGAGGATCGCCCGGTCCGTCGGCCGTGTCGTACGTCCATGCCACCTCGAGACGGCTCACATTCGACCGGTTGATCTGCTTCAATTCGGAATAACGGATATCCTCCGGGCCGCCGCCGTAAGCAGGCCAATCCTGTTCGCCGCTCTGCGCCGCAACCGGCGCCGCTTTCCTGCCGGCCGCACCCAGCAGTAGCAGGACCACCGCAACCGTAAGAATCGTCCGTTGACAGGCCACGCGCCTCCGACTCAGAACAGCAAGTTCACAGATCCGCGCGGAGAAAAATACGGCACGGGCTCCTCTCTGGAGAGCGCCCATACCACCGTCGGGCTGCGCCACACAACGGCTAATAGTCCTGAGTTTTTGATGAGGATCTAATCAATGACAGGGGAAGTATAGCATGACCTCCATCGCTTGCTTGCGACCGCGGCGATCTTATTCTGATCGCAATGCCTGCATCGGATCGATGTGCGTTGCGCGCCGAGCCGGAACCAGCCCCGCGAGCAACGCGCACACGAAAAGCAGAACTGTTGCGCCTCCGAGTGCAAGAGGGTCGGTAGCCTTGACCCCATAAAGCTGGTTCGCCGTCAGGCGGCCGGCCGCGAGCGCCGCTGGAATGCCGATCGCTACTCCGAAAGCCATCTGCAAACAGGCTCCGCGAAGCACCATCGCGATCACGTCAGCGCGTGACGCGCCAAGCGCCGCGCGAATGCCGATCTCGTTCGTACGGCGCGCTACCGAATACGCCGTGACGCCGTAAAGACCGAGGCACGCCAAGGCGAGCGCTAATAAGCCAAACATTTCTGTGAGCCGGGCAATAAGGCGCTCGGTATTAAAATTCCGGCTCAATTGTTCGTTAAAGCCGGCAATCTTGACGATTGCGAGGTTTGCATCCACTTCGTGGAGGGCGCGCCGGAATTCGAGTTCCAGGTCGCGCGCGCCGCGATCGATGCGTAATTCGATGTCCTGGACGAAATTGGAGCGCGCCAGCGCGGAATTCGGCCAGTCGTCGGAGCGCATCTGCAGGTATGGGAGAAAGAACATCGGGGCAGCCGGTTCGCGCGGGTTCGCGTATTTGGCGTTTTCTACAATTCCGACGATCTCGAAGTCGCCGCTATGTTCAGCTGAACCGAAGCCGAAGCGTTTTCCTATAGGATCTTCATCGCGAAGATAGCGCTCCGCAAATGCGCGATTCACCACGGCAACACGGCGGGAGTTCGGCAAATCGCTCTCGTCTATAACGCGGCCGCGGACCAGGGGCGTTCCAATCGTCTCAAAAAAATGCGGGCTCACTCGGTTCCACATTGCGGAAAACACCTGCCCTGGATTTGACACGTGGCCTTCAATCGAAATGCCGGAGGACCAGGCGCCGCCTCGCATCGGACTGTAGAGCGAAAACCCGGCGCTATGCACTCCGGGAATCCGGGCCAGACGCTCCTGCAATCGCTGGTACACCTGAAAGAGCCGCTCGGGAGTGTACCCGGTGAACGACGGGTTCACCCTGATATCGACCCGGCTCTCGGTCGCAAAGCCGAACCTTTGATTCTCCAGATTACCCAGGCTCTCCGCCAGAAGAGCCGCGCCCGTAAGTAGAACCAGCGAGACTGCCGCTTGCAGCACAACCAGCGATCTCTGCGGCCAGGAAACGCGGCCGCTCGTAGCGCGTCCTGCGCCACGGAGCGCATCACCGGGGTCGAATCGCGCCGCGCTCCAAGCAGGTATCACGCCGAAGAGAACACCGGTAATCAACGAAAGCAGGAAGGCGAAAGCGAGGACAATACTGGATGGCCGCGCATCGATCGGCACGAATGTTGCGCCGCGAAAGGCGAGGATCAGAAGCGCTTGTGCACCTGTCCAGGCAACGAACACGCCGGCTGCGCCGCCTGCAAGCGAAAGCAAGACGCTCTCCATGAGTGCCTGGCGTACCAGGCGGATGCGCTGCGCGCCGAGCGCCAGCCGGATTGAGCTCTGGATCCGGTTATTCATGACACGGGCGAGCAGAAGATTGGCTATGTTCGCACAGGCTATCAACAGGACCAGGCCGGAAACGCCGAGGAGGAGCTTTAGCCCATCGGCATATTGGTTTTTCATGCCCGCGACACCGCTGCCTGCCGGTGTGAGCGCAATGTGCTGCTTCGCAATCTCCCGGGCATCTCGCGGGGTCAGGCGCGTGCCATTCTGGTCCGTCCACCATTGCTTCAGCTCGACATTGACTTTCGATTCAATGGAAGCGGGTACCGTTCCCGGTTTCAGACGGCCGATGATGTATAGCCAATGCTGATCCGGATGCGCCATGAGCGAGTTCTTGCCGCGCAGAGGCGGTTCCGTTGCGAGCGGCAGCCAGAAGCTGGACGGGTCTGCGCGCAAGCTTTCGCCGAAGAACCCTGGTGGTGCGACCCCGGCTATTGTGACGGGCACACCATTGATGTTGACCGTGGACCCGATGAGCGCGGGATCCAGTCCGTAGCGCTGCTCCCATGTGTGGTAGCTAATGACCGTCACTGGCTTTCGTCCAGGCTGGTCGTCGTCATCGGTGAATAGACGACCGGCAAATGCGCGAATTCCGAACATCGCGAAATAGTTTCCGGATACGAACTCGCCTACGAAGGAATCCGCCCCCTCGGATGCACCGGCGCCGAGGACACTCAGGGGCACACGGTCGGCCTGGGCAGCCGCCATTACCGCAAACTCCGGTGTGTGCTCTCGCAGATAACCATACAGCGAGTTCGAGAAGATCGAGAAACGGGTCTGGTAACCACTGATGACGCAGCATGCGTCGCGGTCGCCGAGCCGGTAGAGCTGCTTCGGATCAGCAACCGGGAGGGACTTGAGCAGGATCGCGTGGGCGAGTGTGAAAATGGCGGCATTTGCGCCTATGCCGAACGCGAGCGTGAGCACGGCGACGCTGGTAAAGCCTTTGTGCCTCAGTAGTTGACGGAATGCAAACGAGAGGTCGCGGGAAAGCTGTTCCATTTGTTTTGTATACAGGAACGCGCGGTTCGGGTTACGCGCTATTTGCGAGGAACGGCTTTGTTTACCCCAGACGAGCCGTAATGGTGACCACCGAGAGCGGCGGCATTTCCGTTCGCACCGCGGATCCGCTGGCGCTCGCGGCGTGGTTCCTGGGAATAACCTCGTTGGGCCGATCGAAAGTGTTGCACGCGTTCAGATCGGCATGATACAGCGCGCGGGCCGTTGCCGTTGAAACCAAGGCCTTGCCTGCAATCGAACAGTTCACATTCATCGTGGTATCGGGCTGTGAATTGACCAGGGTCAATACGAGATCGTTCTCATGCCGCGAAGCTGACACGGAGAGCTTCAGGGCCGATTTGTCGTCGTTTTCAACCTTCACCGAGGTCTTTCCGCGATGAGGCTTGAGAAGTTCGAATGCATAATATGTCGGCGTCCGGATGCACTTGTCCTCCTCGGTGAGGAGCACGGAGTGCAATACGTTCACAATCTGCGCGATGTTGCACATGTAGAGCTTGTCGGCGTGGCGGTGAAAGACGTTCAGGCCCAGGGCCGCGGCCACTGCGCAGCGCATCGTTATCTGCTGCCATAAGCGGCCGTATTTCTGCTGCTCCTCGGGTACCATTTGGTCCCAAACACCCCATTCATCAACCATCAGGCCGATGTTCTTTCCGGGATCGAACTTATCGAGCAGCGCGCGCTGCTCCACAATAGCCTGTTCCAGTCCCTGGA
>QHXU01000016.1:15254-26706 GCA_003223065.1 Acidobacteriota bacterium
CATCGCCTCCGCAGTGAAATTGGTCGCCGGCAACCGGCTGTTCGAATAGTAGTGCATGGCGAAGCCGTTAGGCTTGCGCGCGCGCCCCGATGGCATCGATTCAAAAAACTTCTCGGTCCAATCTTTGTTGTTCCGGTTTGGCCCGCACGCGATCATGAACGGAGTGGTGCCGCCGAAAGGACGAACATAGGTCGCAAACCGCCGGTAGTGGCCGGAGTATTCCTCCGCCCGCATTTGTCCTCCGCAGCCCCAGTTTTCATTTCCGATGCCCCAATAAGTCACCTTGAACGGCTCCGGAGATCCGTTTGCGGACCGCTCGTCGGAGAGCCGGCTTCCAGCGGGATAATTGCAATACTCCACCCAGTCGCGAAGCTCCTCGGGCGTTCCGCTTCCGACGTTGCCGGCGATGTACGGCTCCGCGCCAATAAGGCGGCAGAGGCCGATGAATTCGTGGGTTCCGAAGCTGTTGTCCTCTACGTAGTTGCCCCAATGAATGTTCACCACCTTGGGCCGCTTCTCCACCGGGCCGATGCCGTCGCGCCAGTGGTAATCGTCGGCGAAGCAGCCGCCGGGCCACCGCAGCACAGGAATGCCCAGCGCCTTGAGGTACTCGACCGCCTGCTTCCGGTATCCGGAAATGTTCGGAATTTTCGAGTTCCTGCCGACCCAGAGGCCGCCATAGGTGCAGGAGCCCAGGTGCTCGGCGAAATGGCTGTGCAACTCGGGACGGATGGTTCCAATAGGGGCCTCCGGCGCAACCTCCAGCCGGTGTTCCTCGGTAGGCGCGCTCGCCGCCTTTTTTGCGGTGATCGCAAAGAACCCGAGAGTCGCACCCTGAATCGCGAACTTTCTTCGTGATAGCTTGTTGTTCATAATCCGTTTGGACTACGTTTGCAAACGCTTACACGGTGCAAGTTTATCCCTCAGTCGGTTTCCAGTCAATGCGATGATCGGCGGCTACGGAGACAAGCGCACCAAAGATTTCGGCGTCCCCGGCGAACCATCACGGCGCACGCTTCACGGCTTATGAGCACGATAGAAATCGCGGCCGTAGCCGACATCGCCTTGCATCCCGAGCTCGCCGGCATCGTAAACACAGGTCTTGAATCCCAGCGCCTCGAGCGCCTCGACCACCATGTCGCGCGGATGCCATCTCTGGCGCATTTGAAAATCCAAGCGCCTCCAGAGACCGTCTTCAAGCCGCATTAACGTGATGTCGCAGACCGCCATCCGGGTCTCCGGCTTGTAGGAACCGCGCGATACACCCACCATGCCCCGCTCGATATCAGAATCGTTGCGCACCCAGAGCTGCAGGTAGGCTTCCTCGCGGTTCAAGTCGAAGAGGAACACCCCGCCCGGTTTCAGACAACGCCAGACGTTGCGGAACACCTTGCAGAGCTCCGTGGATTTCATGACGTGATTGAGACTGTCGAAGGTCGAGAGTACCGCATCGAACTGCGGCGGCAGCCGGAATGTTCGAGCGTCAGCCAGGAGGAACCTGGTCTTGCGGGCGCGCTGGCGGGCGAAAGCCAGCATTTTTTCGGACCCGTCGATGCCTGTTACCCGGAATCCACTCTGTTCCAGCGCCGACGCGAGACGGCCATCTCCGCAGCACAGATCAAGTACGGCCGCCCGCGGTGGGAGTTCGCTCAACACGACGCGTTCCAGAACGGGCACGACGGCGCGGTGAAACGAATCGCCCCAATAGTTGGCGTATAACCAGGCGAAAGGATCGTAATCGCGGAAACGGCGCATGAGTGTTCGCGAAGCCCGGAGAGAATCAACAGGCTCTGGCGTGTGCCAAAGCGGGAGGCGGCAGCTCGTCTCCGGAACAGCGCCTCAATTGAGTTTATATTTTTTGTCGGTGCGAGGAGCAGGAAACCTCACGCTTCGCCGGCAAGTAGCTTCGATATGATTGCGCTGATGGCCAGTCTGATCAGATTTTCCGCTGTCGCATTGCTATTCATGGCAGGTCCGGGGCTGGCCCAACCGCAGCAGGTCAACGATCCGGACTTCTCGGCGCGAGTCGAGCACCCTGCATTTACGAAGAAACACCCGCGCGCCGGCATCGACGAGGCGCACCGGAACTTCCATACCCGCGATGGCCGGTACAAGCCATTCGCGATGTTGATGGAATCCGATGGTTATGTAGTCTCGGCGGCTCCCGGTTTTGACGCAGGCTCGCTCAAGAGCCTGGATATCCTGGTCATTGCGAACGCGATGGGCGAGGTACGGGATGGCGCCATGGGTCCGGCCTTCACACCAGCGGAGTGCGACGCGGTTCGGGACTGGGTACGTGGGGGCGGATCGCTGCTGCTCATCTCCGATCATGCGCCATTCGGGGATGCAGCCGTCATTCTGGCGCAGCGGTTCGGTGTGGACATGGGCCGGGGTTACGTGATGGATCCGAAGAACTCCGACGGCAACCCGACCAAGCTGGTGTTCTCCCGCGAAAACGGTCTTCTCGGCGAGCATGCGATCCTTCACGGACGCACCCAGGCGGAGCAAGTGCGCAAAGTCGTGGCATTCACCGGCCAGTCGCTGAATGTACCCGCAAGGGCGACTGCACTCATGAAGATCAGCAGCGACGCCACGGAGACTTTTGATCCCCAAGATCAGCTGAAAATTGCCGCCGGCGTGCCGGCCGGCAAGAAGCTCGAGGGGCGCGCGCAGGGTATTGCGATGCGGTTTGGCCGGGGACGGGTCGCGGTGTTTGGTGAAGCAGCCATGTTCTCCGCGCAGGTCGCGACCATCAATGGCCAGTCATTTAAGGCCGGAATGAATGTGCCGGGCAATGACGACCGCCAGCTCGCGCTCAACGTGATGCATTGGCTGGCGCGCTTGATCAACTGACCCGGCCCGCAGAAAACAAACATGCCAAGTTCATGACTCCACGGGCCGGTAGATGGCGTCCTCGTCAAAAGGAGTTTCCGTTCCTCCCATCAGCGCCGCGAGCACCCGCGCGCATGGCGGCGATCATTTGCGCACGACGGAGGATCTTTGGATCCCTCACTCCGACCGCCAGGACCTTCTTCATTTCGACTTCAGCCCGCGCGGTCTCCCCATTGGCCGCAAGCGACCAGGCGTAACAAGCGAGCGTGTAGACGTCATGCCGACGTGTCAGTTCCGCTTCGGCCAGCTTCAGGGCGTCGGCCGGCTTCTTGGCGTAGTCGAGGTAGTAGGCGATCAGCTCGTGATTGGAGTTGTCCGCGATTCTGGATTCGAGCAGCGATTTTTCCTCGAACTCCTTGAAAGCCTTGGCTGCTTCCTCATGCCGCCCGGACCGCTCCAGAGCCTCGGCCAGCGAAAACAGGTTTTCAGCATGCGGAGCGGCGGCGTAGCGCCTTTGAAACAATTCCGCGGCTTCGTCATTGCGGTTCTGCTGCAAGCGTACTTCCGCGAGGGCGCCCAGTGCATAGTGATAATTCGGAAAGATCTCAAGTGCCCCGCGGGCATACTTCTCGGACTTCTCCAGATCCCCGTTTACGAAGTAAAGATGCGCTACTTGGGTCAGGAGCCATGCCCGATCCTCGGCTTCCTGGTACGCCGTCGCGTCGTAGGCCATCAGCATCAAGTCGAACGCTCCAGCGATGTCGCCGTGCAGTTCGCGCAGGTATGCGGCTCGGGTCAAGCCCGCGATGTTGCCGGGCCGGAGATTCAGCATCCACTGCGCCGCCGCTACCGCCGCTTTGTAGTTGCCCTGTTCGGCGTTGGCGTCTGCCAGGTATCCATAAACAGTGATGTCATCCGGATTTCGTTTGTTCAGAGCTGTGGCGGATTCGAGCGCCCTGGCAAACTCGTGGCGGCCCAACAGGAGCCACGTCTTTACCTTGAGGCCCTCGAAATTATCGGGGGCAAGCTCAAACCCGCGCTTAAGGGTCTCTTCCGCTTTCGCATAATAGGCTACGTCGGAAGTTTCACGCGCCCGTCGCGCGTAGGCCATCGCGAGGCCGTTGTAGTAGGGAACATGGTCGGGGCGCTGGGCGATTTGCCGCTCGGCTTTCTGGATACTGATCTCGGCCGGCGTGAGGGGCTCGGCCCAGTTCGGGCACGCCCCGACGAATCCGATCAACAACAAGAGATGTGTTCGATTCTTCATACGAGCGCTTCCTCTACTAATTCGTGGGACAAGGAGACACGCCGGAGATCCCGCATCCTGGCAGTCCCGGCCCCGCGTTATGCGAGCTGTTGCGGCCGCTATAAGCAGGAGCTTCGAACGGAAATGTGGCTGGTAGCGGTGACGCGGGCGCGTTCACGCCGTCACCGATCCGTGCGTTGAATGTCGCCGGGTCTTTCAAGACTCCCTGAACGACGCGCGAGGCGATGTCGACGACGTCATCGCTTGGACGGCGGCCATTCGGGAAGCCGGCATTGTCGCCTGCCAGAACCCCTAGGCGTTTCGCAGCCGCAAACGACGTCGGCGGGATACCGGTGTTCAGCCGCAAGAGGTCCGCGACTGGACCCGCATCCGCCGGTCCGCACCCAGGACAAATAGGCGGCATGTACTGAACCAGCGGAAGCAGGTCCGTTCGTGGTGCGGCCGGAACGGGCAGCCCAATCGCCTTGAAAATCTGCGCCAGCAGTGGATTCAGGAAGAAACTCGCAAACTGCGAGTCGTTCTTCGGATCGTCCATACTGAAGCGGTCTTTGGAGCCTGTCCCGATAATCAGCTCGTTGATCAGAGGATTGCCCAGACGTTGCACCTGGGCCCAGGACCCATGGTCATCGTCGTCGTCGTCCTCCTTCTTCCGTCCCTTTCTGAGCACCGATACTTTCTGGCGGGAGGTGGAGCCGTAGGTGCCGATGACCGCATCTTTGCTGCTGGCCGGATGCGTGTGCCCGTCGCGGGTCAGCATCGCGATCGGAACCTCGAGGACGATGGTGTTGACGTTATAGCCCGCGAGTGTGTTCGGGGCGAAGTTATGCTGGTCGTCGGCGTCGATCGCCGGGCTGAGAACGCCACCGCCCGCCGCCATCCGGAAGTTAAGCGAATCGAACGCGGCTCCCAGGTCGATGAAAAACGGATCCGCCACGGTTCCGGCGAACACCCGGACACCATTTCCCAGGTCGTAGAATCCCTGTGCCTGGAGCGCGGCATAACTGGGCATAGTGCGAGGACCGACGTTGGTGGGTACCGCGAACAGCGTTCGCCCGCCCGCGAGATCCTGCGTGTGGTGACTGGTCACCATGGTTATCGTGTAGGTTTGCCGCAGGCTCAGGCCTTCCGAACCCGGTCCGTCCAGCGCGGTAATCGGGGGAATGGGAATGTTTGGGATTCCTCCCACTAGGGCCGTGAAAACACCCGGTTGTCGAATTTCGGTCTTGAACCGAAACTGGAACGTGATGTCTTCCGCTCCGTCGTGGTTGTTGTCGACCTTCATCTCGTAAAGGATGCCCGGATCAAACGGAAAGTAGTTAGGGCCGTTCGATGGCTCAAGGAACGGATCGACGTTGAGGATCATCACCACACGGTCCGGGTGTTCGGGACTCACGAAAGCGTACCAGTCGGTGATGTCGGCTTTCTGGTCGAGCGCCGTGATGGGCGCTTCGCGGTGGCTGGAGGCAAATATTTGTGCCCCGGCCAGCGCTGTCAGGAAGGCAATGGATTTCAATCTCATGTTTGTTGTCACCGTTGTGGGAAATGGAATTCGCCCTTGTATACGAAGCGGGGTTGTCAATCGGATTTACAGGGGGCCGAGCAGTCGAAAGTCGATCCCGGATCGCTGGATGTTTACGCTAGGCCTTTCTCACCACCCGCCGGACAGCCATCTGCAGCACTATTATCATCAGCGAGTCGAAAATGGACAGCACCAGCGACCAACGTAATCCAGAAGCGGCCGCCATCTGGCCTACTGCCCACGGCAGCGTCATTCCTCCGACCAGCGCCACTGCAAAGATAATCCCGAAGACTGTGCCCGAGTAAGCCTCGAAGAGGCTTCCCGCAACAGCCAGAGTGGTCGGGTAGATGCTGGCGAATCCGATACCGATCAGCACAACTGCAAATGCCGCAACAGCTTGGGAATGCGCAGTGAGCAGTATGGTGATCGCCAAGGCCGAGAAGGCCGCGCTCGCCAGCACCAGCGTCGTATTCTTCATCCACAGCAGCAACCGGCTGGAGACGAGGCGCGCCGCCATTATTGCTCCCCAGTAGCCGGCCAGCAGATATGAAGCCGCAGTGATCGAGCTTCCGATCTCGCGGGTCAGGTAGGTAGAAGTGTAACCGCCCAGGATGAACTCATTGCCGGACTGAAAAAACAGCAGAAAGGCAATGAGTAGCACCAAGGGATGGCGCGCGAGGCGAGAGGCTTCCGCCAACGGCACACCTCGGCTTTGCTTCGCCGGAGGGAACGCAAGCACCAGAAACAGGAGCGCGGGCGCAGCGCTAAGCGCCACCGCCATGTACAGGATCGGCATCAGGCCCAATGTGTTGAGCAGCGCGCCGATCGTGAAGGGGAGGAACAAAGCTCCGAAGCCGAAGAAGACCCCCAGCAGATTCAGAGCCGAGCCTTTCTGGCGCGGATCGGTGTGAAGGTCGGAGACGAGCGTATTCGTCGCGCCATTCAATGCTCCGCCGCCCACACCGAGCAATCCGGCGCTCGCCACAATCATTCCGTAGCCCGCCGCGCTATTAAGCAGAGCCAAGGCAGCCGCCACGCACAGTGACCCTCCCACAAGCACAGGCTTTTGCCCGAAGCGATCGATCAGCGGGCCCAGGCTCAACATGCTGGCGAGCATGGCGCAGTTCATCACTAGAAAAAGGTTGCCGGCCTGGGCGAGGTCGAAGCCGATCTGTCTGGAGATGAGCGGGAGAATGGCCCCCAGCAGGGCCATGACAATTCCAAAAACAAACATCCCCGCATACGCGCCGCCGGTCAGCCAACCTTTGCGGATTTCGCTCATGGTGAAGCCCGCTAGCGTTGATGGCGGAAAAGCGCTTGGGTGAAGGACTCGAAGACCTTCTCGTTGTGATCCTTGCCCACTCCGTTGACATTGGGTGAGACGAAGGTCGGAGGGCGGATGCCGCGGGAGGCCAGTCGTGCACCGGTTTCCGCGACCAGGGCCATCGCAATCGAGACGGCGGCTACCGTAGAGCCGGCGGCCACGCGCTCCAGCCAGCCGACGTCTACCAGAGCGTCTTCAGGCGGGACGCAGTTATCGAACGCAATGTCCGCTGCGTCTGGTAGTTGCTTGCCGGTCGAATGAGTAGCGGAGCCGCTGCGCATGTTAGCCAGCGAGGAGACTGTGATTACCGTAAGGCCCTTCTTCTTTGCCGCCAGCGCGACCTCGATGGGCGCAGCGTTACGGCCTCCGTGGGAGAACACAATCATGCAGTCGCCCGCCTCCAGCGGATAGCTTTGGAGAAACACCTCCGCGTACCCCTCGTGGCGCTCCAGCCACAGCAGTTCACGCGCGCCACCCGGGCCGACCACATTGAACCACATCAATCGTGGATCGTAGAGCGGGAAGAAGCCGACAAAGCTCCCGTAGCGCGGGAACACGTCCAGCACGGGAATGACCGAGTGACCGCTTCCAAACAGGTACACGCGCCGGCCCTGGGCAATAGCCGAAGCTAATACTTCGCTTGCCTGGGCAATCTTCTCCATTTGTGTGGTGCGGATTCGCGTCAGTATTTCTTGAATGCAGTTGTAATATTGTTCAGCAGACAAAGTTTTCCTCCAGGGCCAGCCGTGAAGCGCCGAGCACTCCGGCGTCTTCTCCAAGCTGTGTCAGTTCGATGCGTACGGAGCGGGCAGCCAGCGGTTGCGCCCACTGCAGCATCCCTCGCCGGAGCGGTTGGAGCAAAAGTTCTCCAGCCTGCATCAAGCCACCGCCAAGCACGATCATTTGCGGATTCAGGATGCTCACGATATTCGCTATGCCCATACCCAAGTACGACGCGGTCTCCTCAAGCACTCTCAAGGCGGCCTGGTCGTTTTGCCGGGCGGCTTCGACCACGCTTTCGGCGGTGATCGACGAAAGACATCCGCCGGCCAATTCGAGCATGCGTGAAGGCGTGGTCGCCGCGATCTCCGCCGCGCGCCGGGCCACTGCCGGTCCGGCGGCTTCCGCTTCCAGGCATCCCATCTGCCTGTAGATTTCCTTCATGGCCGGATTCAACGCGAACCAACCCACCGCCCCAGCGATGCCTTCCGCGCCCCGGCACAGCCGCCCGCCGGTAAAGATCCCCGCACCGATGCCCGTCCCCACGGCCACAAACACTACATCGCTAAAGCCCCTGGCGATCCCCATCCACTGCTCGCCCAGCACGTACGCGGACCGGTCACTGTCAACCACGATCGGGCGGGGAAGCCGCGGCTTCAGCCATTCGCGCAAAGGGATGTGGTCCCAACCTGGCAAGTTCGGCGCCCAGACCTTTCCGCTTTGTGGGTAATAGATCCCGGGCACAGCCACGCCGACCGCCTCCATCTGCTCCCACCGAATCCCGGTCATCGCTACGACATCGTTCGCCGCTTGCGCCACCTGCGCTACCGATTCCTCGCGGTCTTGCCGTTCGGTTACCAGCTTCGTTTTCTTGTGAATCTTCCCTTCAGAATCGATGACTGCCGCGGCGATCTTGGTTCCCCCGACGTCCACGCCGACCGCATAGCGCAACTCGCTCATTCGATCTCCAATCCGTCTGGCAGCCGCCGTCAGAATAACAGTTTCAATGAAAACTGGATCTGCCGCATAGTGCCGGCCAGCGAGCTGATCGTGCCAAAGGTGAAGGCTCCGAGGGTTCCGTCGGGAAGCCCGAATTGCGGGGTGTTGAACAGATTGAAAAATTCGCTGCGGAACTGCAAGGAACGAGCTTCGCTGAACCGGATATTCTTGAACAGTGAGAAGTCGAAATTCACGAGTCCAGGACCGTACAGAATATCTCGGCCCGCATTTCCGTACTTGAATTGTGCCGGCGTTTGGAAGGCATTCGTGTCAAAGAAGCGGCTCAGCGTGCGCTGGTCCCGTGAGAGAGAGCCGCCGCCGGTGCGGTCGGCCCGGTTTCCTGTCCCGGTATTGGTTCCAGGAGAAGCTAAGGTCACCGTGAACGGCAGGCCACTCTGCAACGAAGTGATGCCGTTGATCTGCCAGCCTCCCACGATGCGGGGGAGCCAGACGCCCTGGCTCACCCAACGTTTCCCCTTCCCGAGGGGCAGTTCGTAGATCCAACTATAGACCAGGCGGTGGCGAAGATCGGCCGGATCGTTGCCACGCTCCAGACGCCGGTTGTTCAGGTCCTGAGGATTCGGGCCCTGGCTGCCGTAACCGGCCTCGGAAACCGCATTGTCGATCCAATGCGAAAACGTGTAGCTGGTTTGAAAGGCGAGGCCGTTCGAGAGGCGCTTCTCAAGACCCGCCTGCAAAGAATGATAGGTGGAAGAAGCCTCGGCGTGATTCACCAGCAGGCTCGTGACATTGGGCACCACGCTGTAGTATGGCCGGCGCTGCTGCACGCCGCCAGGTCCCGGAGTGGGAATGTCTTCGTCGTAGACCCAGCGAAGTTTCCGGCCGAGGGTACCAACGTAAGCCAGCGTGAGTCCGAGGCGTTTAGATTGAACTGTTGCACGTAGCCGAGCGGGTTGTTGAAGGGGACAGCGTTCACTTGCCCGAACGGGTTAGCGGCGTTCTTGGCGATGTCGAAATCGGCGCTGGGGAAACCGTCACTCATCCGGTTCTGGACGGTGAACGCACTTGGCACCACACTGTAGGTGATCAGATAAGGAAACGGCCGCAGTTCGGCAAACAGGGGGACGGAATCATAGAAGACCCCATATCCACCCCGGACGACCGTCTTCGGGGTGGCCGTGAACGCGAAACCGATACGCGGCGCAAAGTTGTTGGTATCGGTCATGACTCCGGCGGTGCGGCTCGTACCGTTCACACCGGAGATGATGACTTTACCGGTCCGGAAATCGAAATTGGTGAGGTGGTCGTTAGCTGTGACCGGCGGAGTGATGAGCTCGTATCGCAGGCCGAGATTCAGCGTAAGGCGGCGCAGAATCTTCCAGTCATCCTGGATGTACGAGGAGTGCTCCAGCCATCGCAGATAGGTTGGGGAGAACTGGGCAGTGCGCGACGTGGAAGTCGGAAATCCAAGCAAGAAAGTCGCGATGGCGTTGCCCGTACCCGCCGGCGCCGCCGGATTGTTCGTGAAATTGGCATTAAAGCCGAACAGACCCGCCGGATTGGCGCTTTGGAAATGGGCCGTCTGCGGGCGGATGAACTGGGTGCCGAATTTCAAAATGTGGCGGCCCCTGGTGAGGTTGAGGTTTTCAGTCACCTGGTAGGTGTTGATCACCTTCGAGATCGGCTGGAAGCTGGAATTGCCGAGGCCGCGAAAGCCGGAGATCGAGATTGTCGTAAGCCCGGAGGAGAAATTGTCCTGGTTGGCGTTCGGGATCCCGACCTCGTCTGAAATCTTCTCTCCGTAGAAGAATGGAAATACATGGGAAGCGATCCGGGTGAAGCCCAGTCGTGTTTCACTCACCAGGGTCGGCGTGATGGTGTGGGTATATCCGACCGCCAGGCCTTGGGTACGGAGCATGTTGGGACCCGAGAAATTACCGCCCCCCTGACCCTTGCCGGGGATCAGAGCAGGCGTGATCGTATCGGTATCGCCGAAGGAGTAACGGCCGAACAGAGACCCGCTGTTGCCAATTCGTTGATCCATCCGCGTGTCCACCTGATTGGTGTTCTGCTCGCGGACCGGGCTCCAGACGAAATTGTTGCTCAGACCGGCGCTGGTGGGTTGCGGGTAGAGAGCGATCAGGCGTGTCGCTGGCAGGTCCATCCGATCCGGCGAGATCTGATTGTTCTGGAATGGCATGCGGGTAAACGTTGAACCGCTGGGTGTCGTCGAGAGCGGATCGTAGATCGTTCCAAGACCCGAGAAATCACCCTTCCGCATCGCAAGGGTAGGGATGGTGCTGGTGAATGTCTGCCCCTGCCGTTCCCGAAATCCCTCATAGCTGACGAAGAAGAAGGTCTTGTCTCTGATCACCGGCCCGCCCAGCGTGCCGCCGAACTGATTGAGGATGTAATGGGGTTTGGGCTGAGTGGAAGGCGCAAAGAAGTTCCGGGCGTCCAGTGCCTGGTTGCGAAGGAACTCGTAAGCGGTCCCGTGAAACTGGTTTGTGCCTGACTTGACCGAAACATTCACCACGCCGCCGGCGTTGCGGCCGAACTCGGCCGAGTACAAACTGGTCTGGACCTTGAACTCCTGCACGGCATCAATGGACGGCTTGATCGCAACGGTGGTGTGGATACGGTCGTAGTTGTCGATGCCGTCGATAAGGTACAGATTGCTGGAATCGCGGGTTCCGTTGACGAAGAACGCCGAGGCCGGCCGAGGGTCATCCGGCCGTGTGCCGCTGCCGATCGCGCCCGCTGCGCCGAAACTCGCGCCGGGAACCAGCGTTACCAACTGGGAGAAGTTTCTCTTGTTCAGGGGCAGGTC
>QHXU01000016.1:26729-28535 GCA_003223065.1 Acidobacteriota bacterium
CATTGCGTTGGGAGACGACGCGTCCGAGCGAAGAAGTCTCGGCTTCGACCAGCGGCACACGTTCTTCGACCACTACCCTCTCCGTTACCGCACCCACCTCAAGCACCAGATCGATGCGAGCCGTTTGATTCACCTGCAACTCGACCCCCTGGCGCACGGCGGTCTTAAACCCGCGCAGTTCGGCAGAGACCGTGTAGGCACCGACGTTCAGGACGGGAAACGAGTAAATCCCTTGGGCGTTTGTGAGGGTTGTGGCTTTCGCGCCTGTCGCATTATTGCTGGCGTTGACGGACGCGTCAGCGACGACAGCGCCAGTAGAATCTGTAACTGTGCCTCGGATGGAGGCTGTGTTTACCTGAGCATGGGTCAGGAAGATTGGTGAACCCAAAAAAGCCGCGAGCAGGACGCAGTACGACAAAATTCTCGAACCCATTTCATCGACCCCTTTCTCGGATCTCTAAGACCCAAGCTCCCTGTGGCGGCAAGGACTTCCTCAGCGCGAGGCGTTCTCCTTCTTGCTGGTAGGATACGGTTTCACCGGTGACGAGGTCCCGAACAACGGGAGCCGCAAACGAACAATGCAGACGAACTTCGGCCGGCGTTTCCTTCTCAGCTCCATTGAGCACGAAGTGCAGCGTGTAGCCCGGGCCTTCCAGATAACGCACCTCAATTCCTGCGGATGCGGAAACGGGACGATCTATGCCCGCCCAATCCAGCAGCCCTTCAAAGAAATGCTCTAGTTGGGCATCCTTCGTGCGCTCGTAAGCAAGCCCCAGATAGGATCCCAGATACAGAGTCTTACCCTTGCCATAAGTGGAGGCAGCCATAGCCGGAGAGCCGTCCTCGAACGCTGCCACCACCTGGCCCTGTCCAAGCGTTTCCAGGGCTTCCCGGTAGATCATTCCCGGTAAGCGGGCGCCCGGCGCCAGCATCGGAATCGCAGGATTCTTCGACTTGACGATGAGCGAGGTCCGCTGGACCGGAGTGACGACAGTCTCGTGGGCTCCGAAAACCTGATCGAGTCCGAATCCGGGAATGGTCGGCGCTGCGTAGCCGCGCTGGTCGTTCCACGCGGCCCGGGCTTCGATGACGGCATATCCTCCCTCCTGAACGAACCGCGCAATGGCTTTGGCGGTGCCTTCGCTCATCATGATCGGGTACGGTACGTAGAGAAGTTTGTAGCCGGTGATTCCGTTTTCGGCGACGTCATCGGCGTGTATGTAATCGATTGGGATGTTTTGGGAAAATAGCGCCCGGTACATTCCCGTCCACGAATCGCGTTCGACGCCGTCATACTCGTCCTGCGCACCCGGCAGGGGCAGACGCCGGGGACCTCCCACCATGTAGGCCAGCGGGTTATACATGATGGCGACCTGAGCCTTGGGGGGACGCGCCTTGAGAAATAACTCCCCATGACTGCCGACGGTTTTGGCAATCGAGCCCAGCACTTCAGCTCGCTCGGTTATGCGGCCGTCGAGGTGAATCAGGCCGAAGCCACCCGATTCATAGCCGGAGTTCATTGGGTAAAACGCGTAGAAGTTCAGCCCCTTGGCGCCACGCGCGAGAGCGCTCCACGTCCATTGCGTCAAATCGCCGGAAGTTACCGGAACACTGACCCGCAAGCCAACCGTTCCGAATCCTGTCTGGAATTCGCCGAGAACGAAGCCGTCCGAGAACCGGTAGGCAGCCGAGCGGGCAAAATCCAGGCGCGCACCATGGCTTACCGGGTCCAGCCCAACCGGCGTCGAGTGCTTCGGATAGGATGACAGCCCCCAGTACTGAATGACGCGTGCCATCTTCCAGTCA
>QHXU01000017.1:0-9506 GCA_003223065.1 Acidobacteriota bacterium
TGTAAAATTCGTATCCGCCCTGGTTTTTAAATTCGAAGGCAGCGGCAGGCTTGGGATGTGCTTCCGAACCGGTTTTCCGGAGCGGAAGGAAGCGCATGACGGCGTGCCCATGGTGCCAGGTCGGCTGGTAAGTCAAAAGCTCGCCGGGCTGATTTCCGATCGCTCCGAACAGCGCCATCCACGTCAGCATTTCGGTATTGCCCACTTCATCCAACTGCTCGACCGTTAGATTGAGGAGCGCATCGTAATTGCCCCGCTCCATTTGAGCGATGGCCCAGTAATCGAAGTCGTACGCCGGCTGCGAATACTTCCAGGTGCCGGGGTAATGGGACATCCCTCCGCTGGCCACGACGGCGACGCGCTCGGCCCGGTGGGCGATCACATTGGCGATCGCACACCCCAGCGCATGGCAGCGCCGCGCGCAGGGGAGTGGCGGCAGGTAGGTGTTGATGAACACAGGAACCACGGGAATATTACGGCCTTCGAGCACCCACTCGTAGACGGCGGCGTAAGCATGTCCGAGCACGGCGTCCTGCGAGTAGGCCATGTCGAAGCCGGCGCGAACCAGCTTGTCAAGCAGGTCTTCCGCGAGAGCCAAATGCACCGGCAGGCTGTACTCGCGGCCCGCGAACACCGCGTGCGAACGCTCGCCCGCGACGATAGCGAACGTCGGAACCGACGAAAGGAAAAACGTTTCCAGGTGATCGCTGCCGAGCACGATCACAACATCAGGCTTGGTTTCGTCCAGAGTTCTCCCGAGCTCGCGCATGGCGGCGATGTCGGCATCGAGCTGCGCCGGATCCTCGCCCGGCGGCCGAGTGAAGAGCTGCGGCGCATGAACGGTTGCCATTGCCGCAACGATCTGTCCCATGTGTCATGCCTCCTTCGCTTCAGGCTTCATTATTCTACGAGCGCGGAGGGATTGGTCACCGCCATGCGCCCGATCTCCTGGACCGTGAAACCATCGTCCAGCAGGCGCTGCGCGAACATAGCGAGTCCTTCCGCAACCGGTGGATTGGTGGTCTGCCCAAGGTCGGTGGAAATTATACAGCGCTCCACGCCGGTCTTCCGGATCGCAGCCAATACCGCAGCCCAAGGCGCTTTACCCGTGTGCATCGTCGTAAAACAATGCTCGATGAAAGCGCCCATCCGAGCGAGTTGATCCTGCTCGTCGGCCGAGAGATTTTGCGACGGAAACTCGGCGTGCGTGATGACCACTTTCTGCACGCCCATCTCGAGGGCAGCCTTGGCGAGCTTGAAAATCTCCTGCCGCCCCAGGTGGCCTGTCGCCAAAACCATATTGTGCTTCGCGATCAGCTCCAGGCACCGGCGCGTCGCACCGGAAATCTCGCCGCTGGCGTCGAGCACCGAAAGAGGCGGTGGGGCGATTCCGGCCGCGGCAAGCTCGCGCTGGATATTCGCCCAGAAGGGAAGCTTGGTTTGGGCTCCGCCTGGCCTGCCTGCCGTTTCGTTCGCCGCATCCACCGTAGGCATCCACACGATTTTGCATCCGGACCGGCCGGCGATCTCGACGGCCACCGGATTGAGCCCGCCTACGGCGTGGTTCAGAGTGATCGAACCCAATGCCGCGATTCCAGGAACCGCCCGCGAGACAACTCTGGCCCGTTCATAGGTGGGGACGTAGTGCGATTTCAATACGAAACCGCGCAACCCGTGATCGAGAAATTCCCGGGCCAGATCGACGTCATCGATCCGGCGCGGGATCACGTCCGGCGACACATGCACTTGAAGGTCGTATGCGCCCTGAATCGCTCCCCACGCCGCATCCGATACCACCGTGTCCATTCAAGTCAAGGCTCTCGCCGGAACGACAGCAGGAGTATGACAGATCGCCACTGCGCACGTCGAGTGTGCTATACCTGCGCTGATGAGCACTCCACAAGGCATTTTGACGAGATGAGCACTTATCGTACGATGCCGGGCGGATTCGTGAACCGGGGGGCCTTGCAGAAGGGACCGAACGGCCGTCCGCTGTGCCGCTGGTGCAACCTGGAAGTCCCGCTGCGGCGCTTTACTTTCTGCTCGGAATGGTGTGTCCACGAATGGCGTATTCGCACCGACCCCGGCTATCTCCGCGAGCAGGTCTTTGCCCGCGACCGAGGCATATGCGCGATCTGCCGCCTGGACACCCGCGCGGCATACCGCGATCTGAAGCGCTCGCGCGGAACGCATCGCCAGAAACTTCTCGCGCACTGGGGCCTCAGCCGGCTCTCGCGCAAAACTCTCTGGGATGCCGACCACATCCTTCCGGTCGCCGAAGGCGGGGGCGAATGTGACCTGGAGAACTTGCGTACCCTTTGCCTGACCTGCCACCGCCGGCAAACGCTCGAGCTGCGGCAGAGACTGAGTACCGGAATCCGGCGCAATGAATAGAGACTCCTCAGGGCCGCTTTTGCTAGAATTTCGTCTTAGGATGTCTTAGGAGCATATCTGGCGGCGCAGCCATCGAGAATTGTCGCAATCTATCCGGGGTCATTCGACCCAATCACGAACGGGCACCTGGATTTGATTGCGCGTGGCAGCCGGCTTGTGGACCGGTTCATCGTCGCCATCCTGCGCAATGAGGCCAAGAAGCCTCTTTTCTCCGTTGAAGAGCGCATCGAGATGCTCAAGGAAGTAGTGAGGCCGTACCCGAACGTTGAAGTGGGCGCTTTCGGCGGATTGCTGGTGGATTACGCGGCGGAACGCGGGGCGAATCTGATTCTGCGGGGAATCCGCGCCATCTCCGATTACGAGTACGAGCTGCAGATGGCGTTGATGAATCGCCGCCTGCGCCCCGAGATTGAGACAGCGTTCTTGATGGCGAGCGAAGCATACTCGTTCATCAGCGCGCATTTAGTAAAGGAAGTGGCTTCACTCGGGGGGAATGTTTCGGGCCTGGTGCCGCCGTCGGTGGAAGCGCGGCTCAAGGGCCGGTGTCAGCAAAGAGGCGCATAATCGCAAGTCAAGTTCGAAATCTAGGAGTCAAAACGAAATGCAAATAGTACAAGATTTAGCTGGCAGGATTTCTACGATCAGTGTTTCCTCGACCATGAAGGTAGCGGCTGACGCGGACCGGTTGCGGCGCGAGGGCGCCGACGTGGTCGACTTCGGCGCCGGCGAACCGGATTTCCCCACGCCGGAAAACATCAAGAAAGCCGCGTTTGACGCTATCAATCAGAACTTCACAAAATACACGAACGCAGGCGGCACGGAGGAGCTGAAGCAGGCGCTCTGCGAGCGTCATAAGCTCGACTATGGGACCTCTTATACCTCCAAGGAATGCGTAGTTACTGTCGGCGGCAAGCACGGAATCTTCAACCTGATTCAGGCGCTCATCGAGCCGGGCGACGAAGTGATCATTCCGTCGCCCTACTGGGTCACTTACAAGGACGTGGTCAACTACGCCGGCGGCAAGTGCGTGTTTGTGGAGACAGATGAGCAGGAAGGGTTTCAACTGCACTCCTCGTTGGTGGAACGGGCCGTGACACCCAAGACGAAGATGATCATCATCAACTCGCCGTCGAATCCGAGCGGAGCCGTTTTCGCCAGGGCAGAGCAGGAGCGCATTTTCCGGCTGGCCAAGGAACGCGGCATCTGGATAATGACCGACGAGTGTTATCACCGGTTCCTCTACGACGGCGAGCCATTCTCGATGGCCTCCCTTCCGGACGCCAAGGAGACGGTGGTCGTAGCCGGATCGCTGTCCAAGACTTACGCCATGACGGGCTGGCGCATCGGATTCGTACTCGCGCCGGCGGCCGTGGTCGGCGGCATCACGAAACTCCAGAGCCACTCGACTTCAAACCCGAATTCGATTGCGCAAAAAGCCGCCGTGGAGGCAGTGCGCGGGCCGCAGGATTCCGTGACCGCGATGCTCGCCGAATACCGCACGCGGAGGGATTACGTGATCGACCGTTTACGCCGGATGCCTGGCGTGCGCACCCAGGTTCCGCAGGGTGCCTTCTACGCATATCCCGACGTGAGCGCAGCTTTCCGGAACGGCATCGGCAGCCCGCTCCAGTTCGCCGAGAAACTTCTGGCTGAGCAGTTCGTGGCCGTTGTGCCGGGCGAGGCCTTCGGCAGCAAGAACCACATTCGAATCTCCTACGCGACCTCGATGAAAGAGCTAGAGCGTGGCTTGGATCGCCTGGAACGATTCATCGCCGCGCGGGTGTGATGGGTCCAAAGCAGCTCACACCGAGTTTCCGCGAAAAGGTCTGGGGTGCGACGCGTCTCGAGCCCTGGTTCCCCAACTCGAGCACCAAAATCGGCGAGGTGTGGTTTGAAGGCGTCCAAAATCTGCCGCTGCTGGTGAAGTTTCTTTTCACTTCGGAAAACCTCTCGGTGCAAGTGCATCCGGAAGGCAAAACCGAAATGTGGCACGTACTGGCAGCCCAGCCCGGGTCAAAAATCGCGGCCGGATTTCGGGAGTCGCTGACGCCGGAGCGTCTCAAATCGGCCGCGCTGTCCGGAGAGATCGAGGATCTGCTGCAGTGGTTTGATGCCGCACCAGGTGATACCTTCTTTATCCCTGCCGGCACGGTGCATGCTATCGGCGCTGGAATGACGCTGTGCGAGATCCAGCAGTATAGTGATATCACTTACCGGCTTTATGACTATGGCCGCGGGCGCGACTTGCATTTGGACCAGGCGCTCGCGGTCAGCCTGCTTGGTCCTCACGATGCCCGCCGCAATCCAAGCGGCGAAGTGCTCGTGTCGTGCAAGCACTTCACGACCGAGCGCATCGTTTTAAACTCCCGCAGGCAGTATATGCCGAACGGCAGGTTTCAACTACTGATTGTGATTGGGGGAAGTGGCGGAATCAACGGCAAAGCCATGAAAGCCGGCCAGGCGTGGCACGTACCCGTTGGGTCGCCGCCGTTCGATCTGGAAGGCAACGCCACACTGCTGCGCACGTCAGCCTGAACCATAGTACTGGTAATCCCACCGTCCCGTTGTAGGCTATCGTGTATATGACGGTTCCAAGCAATATTCAACATTTTCGGCTGTAATCCTGGGATATTCGGCAAAGCTAAATTGCGCAGAATCAACCACGAACGCGCTGCATATTCAACTCTCGCAGTTCTAGTACTACTGTAACCTGCTATTGACAAATGTTAGCATTTCATATTACTGTTAACTTAATTGCTTGAGGGAATAGGGCCGCGTTTCGGTCTCTGACGCGGGGTTCACAGGATGGTGATGTTCCGGCGGGCGGAATTCGTGTGTCTGGATCGAACACGCGCTTGAGATGTTCACCGCTGCTCCGGAGTCAAGCGGGCGCACTGCCCCGGAAAGGGTCTATGTTCAAACACAATTCTACTAAATGGTTCCCAACGGCCGTAGCCGTTCTAGCATCAATGGTTGCTCCGGCCTTTATTTTGACGAGCGGAGTCGCTTACGCGCAGACCATGACCACGGGTGATGTGACGGGAACCGTTACGGACCCAACGGGCGCGGTTGTCCCGAGCGCGACCATAACTCTGAAAGAGCTTCAAACGGGGGACACCCGCACGGTACAGTCGAACTCGACAGGCATTTACCGGTTCACTTATGTGAAGCCGGGAACGTATCAGATTTCGGCAAGTTCTGCGGGCCTGAAATCCGACCGGATGTCGAACCTGGTCGTCGCTGTCGGGCAGGTGCAGACGTTGAACCTCGTGCTGAAGCCTTTGGAGGCGAAGGAAATCGTGATGGTGACCGACGCCGCCCCCCTGCTCCAAGTGGACAATGCAAACCTCGCATCCTCGTTTTCGAGCAAACAGGTGGATCTGCTGCCTGCACCAGGCGGCGACATTACGACGGTCGCGTTCACAGTGCCAGGCGTCGTGGTGAGCACAGGCGCCGGGTACGGCAACTTCAGCTCGCACGGTCTACCCGGCATTTCGAATCTGTTCACGATCAACGGCGTCGATAACATGGACCCGTATCTCAACCTGAACAATTCCGGCGCGAGCAATCTGACGTTAGGCGCCAACGAAGTTCAGGAAGCCACCGTCGTTCAGAACGCGTATTCAGTTCAGTACGGCCGGCAAGCGGGCGCGCAGGTGAATTTCATCACGAAATCCGGAACGAACGCGTTGCACGCCGACCTATTGTACAACTACAACGGGTCCACGATGAACGCGAATGATTTCTTCAACAACGCATCGGGCACACCGCGCGGGCGCGCTCTTTCGAATCAATACGCAGCTTCGATCGGCGGCCCCATCAAGAAGGACAAGCTGTTCTTCTATGTCGATACAGAGAGTTTGCGGTACACGCTTCCGACATCGGGCGTAGTTTCGATCCCGTCGCCAGCCGTTGAAAGCTACATCCTGAAGAACGTATCAGCAACACAACGGCCCTTCTACCAGAAAACGTTCGACCTGTTTAACGGCGCTCCAGGAGCGAACCGGGCGGTTCCGGTGACCAATGGCGATGGGTTGCTGCAAGACAGCAACGGCGCGCTTGGCTGCGGCGGGCTCGACGGCACGCCGACCGGCGCCGGCGGAACATTTGGCCGGGACACAGGCTGCGCGCTCGCATTCGGGACCAACGTCTCCAACCAGAATACAGAATGGTTGTTAACGGCTCGCGGGGATTACAACATCAGCGACAAGCAGAAGATGTTTGTCCGCTACAAGACCGACCATGGCTTGCAGCCGACCGAGACCAGCGCGATCAATCCGCTGTTCAACGCCGTGAGCAATCAACCGGACTATGAAGGCGCCATCACCCACACGTTTATCATCTCGCCGCGGATGGTTAACAACTTCCTGGGGGCAGCCACTTATTACAGCGCCATCTTCTCGCCGGCCGACCTGAAAGCATCCCTGGGTCTCTACCCGATGCAGCTCACTATTGCGGACGGAGGCGCTAACGGAACCGGCGGATTCTCCCAGGTCGGCGTGAGCAACAACCTGTTCCCGCAGGGACGGCGGGTCGGGCAGATCCTTATCTCGGACGACCTATCCTATATCGCGGGCCGCCATGCGATCAAGCTCGGCGTGAACTTCCGGCGGAACCGCATCGCGGATACGGGCAACCAGCGGCTGGCATATGGAGGCCAGTACACCCTCTTTGGCTTGGACGAGTTCGCGAGTGGAGCAATCGACCCAGCGACGGGCAGTTCCTACTTGCAGAAATACACGCCTTATCCAGTGGTGCACCTGCTCCTCTACAATCTGGGGTTCTACGGTCAGGACGAGTGGGCGCTGAAACCCAATCTCAAGGTCACGTTCGGCCTGCGGCTCGATCGCACGGCCAATCCGGAATGCACGGACAACTGCTTTGCGCGGTTCACAAGCCCGTTCAGCAATCTGAGCAAAGGCGCGACTCTTGCCTACAATCAATCCATCCAGACCGGCCTGTCGGAAGCGTTCTACAGCATCGAGCCAGTGGTGGCGGCGCCGCGTCTCGGGATCTCGTACAATCCGAGCTGGTCGAAAGGCACGGTGTTGCGCGGCGGAGTCGGCCTGTTCTCGGATGTAGCACCTGGATTTGCCGCCAGCTCAGTGTTCGGCAATGCGCCCAACGTGTTCACGCCAAACGTCCGCACAGGCACGATCGATTTCGGTGGTGCGGGTTCAGCGCCGGCGATCTCCCAAGCGACGGGTAAGGCGTTCCAGAGCGGCTTCGCCAACGGCGCCACGCTCGCGCAACTGAAGGCCGCACTGGCGCCGGTTACGTTTACGCCACCAGCCTACTTCGATATTCCATCCGAGCTCCGGAGCCCGAAGTACATCGAGTGGAGCTTCGAAGTGCAGCAGCAGATGGGCCCGAAGAACGTAGTGACCGTAAGCTATGTCGGCAATCACGGCTACGACGTATTCGTGAGGAATGCCAAGGTAAACGCCAATTACTCGGCGTCGGCTTATCCGAACGGATTCGGCGGTCTGCCGGCGGCGGCTCCGGATTCACGGTTCAACATCATCACGTCGCTCACCAATGACGGGTGGTCGAACTACGACGGGCTCTCAGTCCAGTACCGGCGGGCATTGGGGTTCGGTTTCCAGAGACAGTTCGGCTACACATGGAGCCATGCGCTCGACACCGTGTCAAACAACGGGCTGACGCTCTTTTTCAGCGGCGACTCGCTGACCAATCAGATCAATCCGTTCAGTCTTCGGTCGCTCAATTACAGCAACGCCGACTACGATATCCGTCACAACTTTACGGCGGATTTCGTGTGGGAGATTCCGGCCAGGTTCCAGCACAGGGCCTTGAGTACCGTACTGGGCGGCTGGTCAGTGGCAAGCAAGGTGTACGCCCGCACCGGCACTCCGTTTAGCGTCATCAACAGCAGAATTCCGGGACGGCTGTCGCCGTCAACAGGCACGACGATTCTGGCGGCATTGCTCAACCCGGCTATTTCAAGCTCCTGCGGAGCGTCGGCTGTGGATACGGCGTGCTTCACAACCAGCCAGTTCGCGACGCTCGCGTCGCAGACCAGCTTCGGCAATCTGCCTCGCAATGGATTCCGCGGGCCGGGCTACTTCGATTGGGACTCGTCGATTTACAAGACGATCCGCTTGGCCGAGCATGCGAGATTCACGGTGGGCGCTAGCGCGTACAACACGTTCAATCACCCGAATTTCGGCAGCCCCGGCCAGAACGTCGCGGTCCCCGGTCTCGGATTGATCACGTCCACCGTGAGCTCTCCTACCAGTCCGTACGGTTCCTTCCAAGGTTCAGCCGTTTCGGGCCGCGTGCTGGTGGTAACGGGCAAATTCCACTTCTAATCCTCAGGAGCTGTCATTCCGAGCCCTCGCCCCTTCCCGGGCGGGGGCTTTTCTTATTTGAAGGATGCCGGTGGTCCGTTAAAGCTGAACTGCGATTCCCGGACGCGACCCTGAGCGTCTACCACCGCAATCGCCTCGAAGCCAGGCCGCCGGGGCGTGCCAAACCGCAGATCGATCAATTCGACGCGCGTCGCATCCGCGAGCGCCGTCATCTTCCAGAACGGCAGTTGGGCGAATCGTCCGAAACCTTCGAACGCAGGCGTGTGCCGCGCCGCGTCTAGCGGCAAGCCGGAAGTCGCGCTGTACTCGATCCGGCCTGCCGACGGATCGAACTCTTCCATCAGGTCCACCGGTACGATGACCACGAAGTCTTCGGTCTCCACGACGCCCCGCCACAGTAAAGGATTGACACGTGCGGGAAGCGCGGCCAGCCGGGGCGCAACAGTACCCTCGTACAGGCGTGCTCCGATTACGGCGAGCGCCCGCTCGTGCGCAGTGTAACGGACTCCTTCGTAAACAAGCAGAGCCGCAAGCGCAAACCAGGCCCATCCTCGCTTCGGTTCCAGGCCGGATCGGGCCCCGATCTCTGAGCTCACCAGCCGCGCCAGGGCGGGCGCGGCGATGGCCACCAAGAGCACCGCTAGAATCCAGGGATCGATGACATCGGTCATATCCAACCGCAGCCAGCGCGCGGAGAACGGCAGCAGGAGCCGGACGCCGTAGACATTTGTGTAATCCAAGGCCAGGTGGCTCAACACGCCCGCGAGACATGCCAGATAC
>QHXU01000017.1:9530-9998 GCA_003223065.1 Acidobacteriota bacterium
CGTCCATGAAATCTTCCCGCGGCCGAACAGGCGCACGAAGAGCAGCAGAATCAGCGCGAGCACCGGTGCGGAAACAAGCGCGTGAGTGTAGCCGCGGTGATACGCGATAAAAGCAAGACTTCCGCCGAATCCCGAGGCGACGTCGATATCGGGAGCGTTCGCGGAAAGCATCATCATCGCAGTACCGCCGGGCGTACTTTTACCCAGTCCGCAGCGCGCCAGCATCAGCCCAACCAGCGTGTGGGTAACGTTATCCATAGGTTGGAGGCATCAGCAGCGTAAGCGTCCCGGGGCCAATCTCGAAACACGCCGGCGAGCGGCCCGCGTATTCGCCGTCGATCTGTAGATGGACGCTGCCGGCGAGCTGGACGGAGCGCGCACGCAGCGTGCGAACACCGCGCATCGACTGCACCCGCCTCCCCAGCACACCGAGCATGTACCAAGCGTAGCGTAGGGGGTTCGCGCCCT
>QHXU01000018.1:0-502 GCA_003223065.1 Acidobacteriota bacterium
TTGGGGAGCCACTCCGAACAGCGTGCCCTCCGGGGCGATCGCGCCCGGCTGCACGTTGATTCCGTTGATGAACTTTCCGCCTGGTGCCTCGGTGAGCAACTCAATGGCGTTCGTGTTAGTGTGCCCAAAACCAACGATTTGCAGGCCAACCTTCGAGTCGTTGGGGAAGACGCCCGGCAGCGAACTGTTCAAGACGTCGATCTCAAGCCCGATCAGTTGAGCATCTTTAGGCGTCGGCTTTCCTAGCACGTTTGCGGTGCGTGCCGTGAAGAATCCGCCCCACACTCGGGATTTATCGGCCGATCCAGTGGCATCGCCCCAAACCGCCACGGCGTTGGTATCTGGGCGTTGGCTGATTACCTCGGACAGGAACGATTGGTAGTGTTCGAGCTTCGGGCCGGGAGTCAGGACATCGGAGAGCACCACGAAATCCTGCAACGGCCTCCCGGCGAACTGGTGATAGGGATACAGGCCCGGAGCAAAGGCGCAGTGCGGATGCCCA
>QHXU01000018.1:579-1475 GCA_003223065.1 Acidobacteriota bacterium
CATCAGCAATACAGTTGAGCGCATCTCTTGATTTTAAGACGAACGGCGCTAGCGACCGCAGCCGCGAGTCAGCGACGACATAAAAACCACCCGACACACGCCGCGCGCTGCGCTTTTGGGGTCGCCATCGGCTACACCTAAAATGTCTTCGACTTTGAGGCGAGTCCGTGCGCAACCCGCCTGTATGGCCTGTTCAAGCAACTTCTCGGATCGAGCCGTTTTTTCCTCGACCTTGTTCGTGCTGCTTGAGACATCGGAGCTACTCTCCACACCGCCCGCGCTGATTGGAGTGTAGGGCTCTGCAGAGCGCTTGTTCCGGCACTAGCCTCGCCCACCAGCAAAGTCCACCAATCCATGCACGATTGGGTCCTGGGCCTCCGATGATGATTACTTCTATGTCTGCACGGCGACCAACGTGTGGCGAAGAGCGAGACTCTCATCCTGGTAGAGCCGCGGAACGTTGCCCACAGACACGGGTAAGATGAACTTGGGCGTCGATTTCTGACAATGTTGCGGCGTAGTCTCTTGACGTGGCCTGCGCTGGCAGCAGCTCAAGCCTTCCAACCCGCGTCCTCCCGGAGCCCTGGGTACAAACTCTCAGTCCGGGTCGAGGCTCTGTTCAGAGGAATGACCCTCCAACAGCAAATGGAGAAAGTAGCTGAAGCACGCTTCCATGGCTTCGAGTTCGGAAACTGGCGGGCTGCTGATCCGGGCGTAATCACACCGCTAAAGAACAAACTCGGTCTCGAGTGCGCTTGTATCGTTGGAAACAGGGGCGTGAACCCGAAGGGCATGACAATTGCCGATCCACGCGATCGCGAGGGTTTTCTGGGCGAGATTAAAGCCTCGGCAGAGGCGGCCCTTCGCTTCGAGACCAAGCGCATGGTGGTGCTCAG
>QHXU01000018.1:1555-11052 GCA_003223065.1 Acidobacteriota bacterium
AAACACAACACAAGAGCATTGTGGAGGGACTGAAAGCCGCGCACGACGTTGTGTCGCCGCACGGAATCACGATGATCCTGGAGCCCTTGAATACACTGGTAGATCACAAAGGATACTATCTCAACCACACACCGGAAGCGTTCCAGATTGTTGCCGAGGTCAATAGTCCCTTTTTGAAGATTCTGTTCGACATCTACCACGTCCAGATCATGGACGGAAACTTGATCGACACCATCCGGAAGAACATCCCTGCGATCGGTCATTTCCACGTGGGAGACGTGCCCGGGCGGCACGAGCCGGGAACGGGCGAGATCAACTACCGAAACGTGTTTAAGGCGATTCAGGAGAGCGGATTTTCAGGCTTCGTTGCGATGGAGTACAACCCATCCAAGGACCCGATGAAAACATTAGAAGAGGTCCGGATGCTTTACGAAGCGAGCGCTTGAGTTTCCTAGCCGGCAGGGCGTCGGCCTTTAGGCCGGCACACGACCTTCATACGCCTCAAACACGTCGGCGATCTTCCCACACATCATCATTTCACCCTGGTCGAGCCACACAGCCCGGTCACACAATTCCATCAGCACTGACTTATTGTGTGAAACGCACAGGAACGTCTTACCCGCTCGTCGAAACCCGCGGATGCGGTCGTAGGATTTCGTTTGAAAATCCTGGTCCCCCACCGCCAGCACTTCATCGATGATCAGTATCTCCGGGTCGACGCTCACTGCGACCGAGAAGGCGAGTCTCAAGATCATTCCATTCGAGTATGTCCGCAGTGGTTCGTGGATGAAGTCACCGACGCCGGCGAACTCAACCACGGAATCGAACATCTCCCTTGTCTTAGACTCGGTGAACCCCAGCAGCGACGCGTTCAAGTAGACGTTCTCCGCGCCTGTAAGGTCGGGATGGAAGCCGGATCCGAGTTCGAGCAAGGCGGCAACCCTTCCATTCACCTTGACGGACCCCTGGTCGGGCTCCGTCAGCCCCGTCACTACAGACAGGAGCGTACTTTTGCCGGCTCCGTTACTTCCGATGACCGCCAGTCCTTCTCCCTTGGTCACGTGAAATGAAACGCCCTTGAGGGCATGGAATTCGTTCGCGTGATCCTTGCCGAACCACGAGGCCAGGTGATGGCGCAGGAGCTTTTGCCCTGTATGCAGGCGGAAGGTCTTCCAAACGTTCTCGCACGTGATGATGTTCATGGTCACAGATAATCGTAAAAGCGGAGTTTCATTCGACGGAAGGCGAGCCATCCGACAGCCAATGAGACAAACGACACCAGCGTCAACTTGGTGAGCAGGATGTCTGATGGCGCTCTGGCTTCAATCAGGATTTCACGCATCGCGAGCACAAGCGCCGCGATAGGATTGTACTGATAGATGTCCTTGAACTGCTGCGGAACCATGGAAAACGGATAAATAATCGGCACCAGCCAGAAAAGCACTACATTTGCGGACTCGACCACGTAGCGGGTGTCCCGGATATAGACGTTCAGACCCGAGAAGAGAAGCGCCAGCCCGCAGACGAAAACAAGCTCCAGCAGCCAGATCACCGGTAGCCAAAGCCAGTAGATATTGATCGCAAGTCCGACCGCGAGGGCGATGATCAGCAGGAGTGCAATCTGAATAACAAGGTGGAGACAGTTCGCGAGGACGCTGGTGAGAGGCACGATCTCGCGTGGGATCTGAACTCGTTTGACGAGGCCGGCATTGTCCACCATGGAAGTGGTACCGGCGAGCCACGCCAAGGCAAAGAAGTTGAATGGAACGAGACCGCACAGAATGAACACGCCGAAATGAGGAATGGTGCTCGTAAAGATCTTTGTGAAGACAAACGTGTAGACCACCAACATGATCAGCGGATTCAGCAAGGACCAGAACACGCCCAGAGACATGTTGCGGTAGCGGATCCGAAAATCTTTGAGGATCAGATTCTTAAGCAAGAACCGATAGTCGCCACTCCACATTTGTAGGAGACTCCTGAAAAATGGACATCGAGGATAGAAAGGGACGCTAACTCAGGCTGCCCGTACCGCGGAATACGGCATCCTTCGCATTGTACCTTACATGGAGGCTCGTTTCGCAAGGCCGGAGAGCCTCCCGCCATCAGGCCATTCCGCCAACTCCGCGTCGATTGAAAAATCCAGTCGGTTCCGCGTGAGGTTCGGATTGTAAAAGGGGTCGCAGTCCACGTAATCTCCCCATCTATTCCTGAACGAAGCCACTTCGCCCGGATCCTGATTCCGCCGCGCCAGGGACGTGCCCTCAAAGTGATACAGCTCGGCGTGCGGCGTATAGACCACGCCGTAACCATGCCGGATGGCTGACAGGCAGAAATCGACATCGTTGTAGTCGACGGCGAATTGTTCGTCAAAGCCCCCAGTAGCTTCGATCACGTCCTTGCGGGTGGCCATGCAGGCGGCCGTGACCGCCGAATAGTTGCGAATCACGTGCGTGAAAGCGTTGTAGCCGACGAGAGCAGCGGGGAAGCCATGATACACGTGCGCCGCGCCCTCGTTCACCCCCAGAACGATGCCCACGTGCTGGATCCGCTCTTCCGGGAACAGGAGCCTTGCTCCCACCACTCCCACTGAATCCTGCTGGAGGAGTTCCAACATGGCGCTCAACCACTCCTCCGAGATCACTTCCAGGTCGTCATTGAGCAGCACGATGTGGCGCCCGCGCGCCTGCTGGAACGCGAAGTTCGCTTTCTTCGCGAAATTGAAGGATCCGCCCGCACGCGCGAAACGCGCAGTGCGATAGGCGATGCCGTCGAGCGCCCGCTCGGTGGCCTCCGACAGGCTTCCGTCAGCTACGACCACGATTTCGTAGTTGGGGTAATCAGTCTTCTGGACGATGCTCTTGACGAAATTCTCCAGCAGGTTGATGGTTCCGCGTCCCCCCACAACCGCGGTCCGGTCGCCGGCCAGGATGCAGAGCGAGGCCAGTGGATTGCCTCGAATCCGGTAGCGCACACGGAACAGTCCTGGCAACAAGCCCGGTTCCACGTGCGCGTCGATTCGATTCCGCCGGACATGCTCCTCAAGTGCGCGCCGCCCGGCATCCAGTGCGGCTGGTTTAGCGTCGACCACGTCGGCCGCGGACCCCGGGATTTTTCGCCAGTGATACAAGATTTTCGGCACGTGGTGGATGCATTGAGAGCGGGTGGCAAGCCGCAACACCAGATCGTAATCCTGAGCTCCGGAAAACTCGGAGCAGAATTGGCCGGCGGCGTAGAAGAGGTCTTTGCGGACCACCAGCATGTGCAGAACGTAATTCACCGATAGCAGGTGCTCGGGAGACCAATCTGGCTTGCAATAATGGTCCACGATCTCGCCGTTCTCGTCGAGCTTGTCTTCGTCGGTGTAGAGGAAATCGATTTGCGGATTGGCGTGAATCGCCCTGGCGATTTCGAAAAGCGCGTCTGGCGTCACCTCGTCATCGTGGTCCAGCATCGCCAGGTACTCGCCGGTGGAGATCTCAGCCGCGCGATTGGAGGCCGCCGCGATTCCCTGGTTCCGGTCAAGCCGAACGATCTTGATGCGCGGGTCCAAGCCACGGTAGCTCTCGAGAACCTCAAGAGTCTCCGGATTGGTGGATCCGTCATCACAAAGACAAAGTTCCCAAAAAGGATAGTATTGCGCCCGTACCGACTCGATACAGCTACGCAGATACGTTCCCGCGACGTCGTAAACGGGTGTAACGACGCTGATCACAGGTTTCCACGTCCAACCGCGAGCCTCCTCCGCCAGGATCGCTGGGGTGCTCGGGTGAAATAGGGGCGGCTGGCTGCTCGCGCCATGCGACCTGAGGATCGTGGGCGGAATCCGGCGTTCCTTCAGTCCGAGTTCCTCAAAACGGCGCGCGATGATTCGTTCCACCGCTGCGGCGCTATAGTGGGCCCGGATCTCCCCGGCGGCTCGCCGCGCTCTTTCCTGGCGTCCGGAAGCATCCTCGAACACGGTCCGCATGAGGTGGCTAAGATGCTCGGTTGACGGATCTGCCCAAACGCTCCCCTTGAGATAAGGACCGACGCTCTGCGGGATCGGGACCAGAGCGCAATCGATCAGATAGCTATTGTCGTCCCGCATGAAATCCAGATTGGAAGAGTAGCGCGTGGCGATAACCGGCTTGCCGAAGTACATCGACTCGGCGAGGTTGTAGCCAAACCCTTCGCTGCGATGGGGAGAGACGAAACAGTCGATTGCATTCTGCAACGAGACGATCTCGTTCTCGTCCATGAGACCGCTGAAGGTGCGGATGTTCGGCGCGCCCGCGATGGCCTCCTGGAGCGCCCGCACGTTGGCCTCATCGTAACCGGTGTTGAAGAATTTGAGATAAAGAAGCACATCGCGCGAGTCGCCGAATTCGCGCTTGAACGCGTCGATCAAGCACAACGGATTCTTGCGCTCCATGTAGCTCGAGACATCGAAAATGTAGGCGAAAACAAACACATCGCGCGGAAGCTGGAAATGCTCGCGCGGATAGACCGCCTTTGCCTCGAGGCCATCCACCACTAGGGGGACGCGCGTCACGGGCAGCCGGGTCAGCGACTGAAATGCGTGCCGGCAAAACTCGCTGGCCACCCAGATCTCGTCTACATAGCGGTAAAGATGATGCCAATCGGACCGGGCCGACGGCAGTTCCCACAGCCAGTAGCCAATGTTGTAGCAGCCGCTCAGCAGATCGGTGCCATAGGCCTGCGCGAATCGCGGCAGCATATCAGCATTCTGCTGGATCAAGTTAATGCGGTAAGGAGAGAATTCGGGCAAAGAGCGTTGTGCATCCCGCTCCTGCCAACCCGGTATGTCGATTCGATGGACAGGGATCCGCGCCGATTCGAGCGCCTGCGCGCAACCGCGGACTGCGGAGCCGAGGCCGCTGGCCGTCGAGAGGAAGCCGTAAAGGTTCACGCCATAGGGGCGAGACTCCATTAAAGACAGGAACCGGGACCGGTCCGGCAGCGGTTCCCAGGGCCCGCCGCCCCGGCCTTCCCTGCGGCCGAATCTCGACCAATGGCTGTATCCCGAAGCAACCAAGCGGTTATCCACCGCCGTAGCGACGTCAGGGTTGAAAAACAGGTAAGCGTCTTCGTCGAAATCCGCTGGGACATTAGGATGCGGACGCACAGAAGCGACGGTGGACCGGTTTTGTTGCAGCTTCCGGAAATGCGCCAGCCGGCCTTCGTGTTGTCCGTACCGCACCCAATGCTCATACCCGCTGGGAAGGCCGCCCGCTGCTACAGTCTCGGCAACGTCCGGATGCAGCAGCAGATACGTCACCTCATCGAATTCCGGAGGAATCAGTGGCCGTGAACGGAGACTCTCGATCGCAACGGAACTGAGCGCCCGCAGCCACGCTCGAAGAACCCGCAGCCACGCTCGAAGAACAGGATCCAGTCCGGCGCCTCCTGGCTGCCGAGCTTCGTGAAGATGCTTCCGGAACAGCCTCCACAGGGCTCCGGGCCGCCGCAATTCCTGTTCACTGGGCGGGGCAAGCCCAAACTCGTGCATTCGTAATCGGGCTGCCATTTTGATGGCCAGTCCCGGGTAACCAGCCAGGGAGGGGTCTTGTTCCTGGCGGGCGAGCACCTCGAGTAGACGACGATCCCTTATTTCCGGCCGGCGCGTCGACTGGCTTGCGGGAAGTTGTTGCCGCGCAGGAGGCTGCCGTAAAGGGGCCACAGGCTTCGGCGGACGGCATCGGAACTCCTCGACCTGGCCGCGCAAAGTGGCCACCAATTCCTGATTGGCGGCTATTTTCGCAAGCAGTGAGGAGAGATCCGATTGCTCCTTCGGATCCTGGGAGTTGATCATGCCGGAAGTATGTTTCGGATTCTGGCATAGCAGCTATCGGGGGGTCAAGTTGGCGCGACGGGAGATCTGCTGTATTCTTAAGAGATTTGCTATGGACCTCGAGGAACAGGGGAGCCCAACGAGGCGGGCGACGGAGGAACGGCTGAGGCAGTTTGAAGAGACACTTGCGGAGGTGCGCGGTGAGCTGCGCACAGCGATCCGGGCCCAGGAGCAATTACAGGTCCAGCTTCGATCGGCCGTGGAAGAACTCTCCGAGGCTCTGCGCCAGCGGAGCCTCAACAATGGTCCGCCAGTGCCCGAACGTCCGAACCCACAGGTACAGCGTCTCGAAGCGCGCATCAGGGGAGTCGAGCAGCGCTTGGACCGCATGGGTGAGCAGTTGGCCAGCATCCTCGAAAGCCGGATTTGGCGAACACTGGTAAAGGGGGGCGGCTTTCTCCTTCGATTCGTTCGCTAAATTACTGAAAACATGAAGAGACAGCGCCCTGTTGCTGCCTGTGGAAGCAGCCGATCTTTGACGTGTATGCTGAGTAGAACCATCGTTCTGGTCTTTTTCCTCCAATTCTTAATAGTGAGCTTTTCCCGGGTCGCCTGCGCACAGATTACGGTCACAGCCCCGTCGGCGAATGTAGTGTATCGGGCGGCCGACGACTATGCCACGCTGGCCTTTCAAGACCCTTGGGACATGAACCAGTGGACCGACCTGGGCTGGTATACGTTTGGGATCGACCAGCCGTATTCGAGTCTGACTAACATCAATTTCTCCGGGGGCATCTTCTCGGCGACCAGCACCACGAGCAATCCCAACTTCTGGCTGCTGGACACCTATACTTTGGGTTCCGCGCCACTGGGCAAGATTGGCTCGTTGTTCCCAATCGACTCCGTTAAGTACCGCCGCTTTTTGATCCGGATGAACCTGAGCGGCCCTGGGTTGACCAATCCTCCTGCGGCAGGACAATCCGCCCAACTGCTATGGAGCAACAACTCGCTCTATCAAGCCGGGGGACCTAGTACGTCAAACGCCTTTTTCACTTACCCGGGTTGGTGGGTTTATTCCGTGGACCTTCCGACGCTGGGAGTCGCAGCTAACGCGTCTTGGTCCAGCCATCCCGTGGATTCCCTTCGTTTCGACCCGGTGTATCTTTCCGCCATTAACATTAGCGTTGGCTGGGCGAGACTGGTCGCGGATGACCCAAGTCTCTATAGCCAGATCACTTGGACTGGCAGCGGCCCGGTCGACATCTTCCTGGACAACGATACCAACTTCGGCAACGGATACGTGGGCCAGATTGCCGGCAGCGCAACCGGCAACAGCTATCAGTTTTACGTTGGCGGGCTCCCTAAAGGCACGTATTACGTGGCGATTCGTCCCGCCGGCAGCACGAGTACGCCGGCGTATTCTCCGGGCGCCTGGATGGTGAACGACATCCCCACTCTGGTCTTTACGTCTCCATCACCCGAGGGTAGCGCCGACGATTTCGCTACTGTTCAACTGAACAATGCTTGGGATATGAACGCGTTGAGTGACATTGATTACACCATCAACGCCGCAGGGCTGAGTATCACGAACATCGCCGCACAGGATGAGGCTGGCAATCCGCTGGGCAACGTCCGGGTATTTGCCGGGACCACGTCCCAGAATTTCGGCGACCCTGAGATCTTTCCGTTGTGGTGGTGGAAAAGAGGGCTGGATTACAGGATCGATACCAACCGATACCGGATCCTGAGCTTAAAGTGGGGCATCGTGGGTAACCGCGATATCAACAACGGCTCGATTGGGCGGATTATTTGGAAGGTCAATGGCGAGAGCGTGGAGAACGTGTCGGATGACATCATTCTGAGGCACCTGCCAAATGCAAACGTCATTCAGAACGTGATCGCGGACATGAAAACGTTGCGCCTGGAGGACCCGCCGGGCAGCCCGTCGACGACCGGCTGGAACGGCCTGGTGGATGGATTCCGTATAAAGCCGGATGAGTTTTCCAACCCGACCAACTTTTATATCCAGTCCGTTAAGCTGAGTGCGCTGGAGCGCGCCACCTCCTCGTATACCATTCAATGGAACTACAGCAATCAAGGATCTGCAGCTCCCACTCTGCAGTTGTATTGGGACAGCACGGGCAGCGGCTTCGCAGGCAACCTCATTGCCTCAAGCTTAAGCCCCGCGGCCGGCTCGTATGCCTGGAACACATCGGTGCTCCCGAACGGTACCTACTACATCTATGGTCGCTTGATGAACGGGAATACCGTGATGAACCAGGCTTACGCAAGATGGCCGATCGTAGTGGATCACAGCTATCAGATCTTGCCGACCATGGCGCTCGACCGCATGGATGTTTGGTTCGGCGCCACCAACAACGGGAGTACGGTAACGGGACCGCAGACCGTGCAAGTGATCACGGCACCCGGAGTGAGCTGGTCCGTGAGTTCGAACCGCAGCTTCATGACAGTCAGCCCCGCCTCGGGCGTTGGAAGCGGCACTTTTACGATAAGCATTCAAGGTGGCTTGCCGAGTCCTGCCAGCATGGATGGAGTCGTCACAGTGACATCCACAGGCGTATCCAACTCACCCCAATACGTCCACATGTTCCTGAATGTGATGAATAGCGGGAGCACGGCCGCGCCCGTCGGCAGCTTCGACACACCAGTGAACAACGTCACTGGAGTGGCTGGAAACATACCGGTGACTGGGTGGGCGTTGGATGACATCGAGATCCTGAAAGTGCAGATCTGGCGTGATCCGGTCGGCAGCGAGAGTCCAGCAGCCAATGGGTTGATTTACATCGCCGATGCGACTTTTGTGGCCGGGGCCCGCCCCGACGTCCAAACCGCTTATCCGAACTATCCCTTGAATGATCGCGCCGGATGGGGTTACATGATGCTGACCAATTTCCTACCCAACAACGGCGTAGCGCCGGGGCCGGGGAATGGGGTCTACAAGCTTCACGCGATTGCGATCGACCGGGACGGACACACCGTGGAACTGGGGACCAAGACGATCTCCTGCGACAACGCGCATGCGACTAAACCATTCGGGACGATCGACACGCCGGGGCAGGGTGCGACGGTATCGGGCACGATCGTCAATTTCGGCTGGGCGCTGACCCAGCAGCCGTATGTGATACCAACCGACGGCTCAACGATCTGGGTCACTGTAGATGGGCAGGTGCTGGGGCATCCGGTGTACAACCAGTACCGCAGCGATATCGCGACATCTTTTCCGGGTTATGCGAATAGCACTGGAGCCGTCGGATATCACTTCCTGGACACGACCACTCTTACCAATGGCGTGCACAATATCGGCTGGCTGGTGTATGACAACGCCGGGCGCGGCGACGGCATCGGCAGCCGGTTCTTTAGCGTGCTGAACAGCGGGACCGGACCAACGGCGGCGCTGGCTGAGGCGATGGAGCTCCCAACGACAGAAGCGACAGGGGGCGTGAGATTGCGCCGCGGGTACGATTTGTATAGAGAACCCGAACCGCTCATCCCGGACAACGATGGGACCATGACAGTCGAGATGGAGGAACTGGGCCGCATCGAATTGCAACTAGGAGCGACAGCCGGGCACTTGGTAGTGAACGGCGAGCGGCACCCGCTGCCGCCCGGATCGAGCCTGAAAGGCGGAGTGTTCTACTATCAGCTGGCGCCGGGCTGCTTGGGTGTCTATCCGCTTGTATTT
>QHXU01000018.1:11301-13628 GCA_003223065.1 Acidobacteriota bacterium
AGCTGCGCCTGCGAGCTCCGGCCGGCAGCCACGTCTTCAACCGCGGCCAGCCAAACCGGATAAGCGGGATCACGGCCGAACAACCTGCGATACGCCGCGAGCACAAACTCCTCCCGGCCCTGAAACTCCGGCGTGTCCATTATGTTTTTCACGAGTGCTTCTTGATTCATTTTGAGGGTGGATATCGGCAGTTCGGACTCCGCCGGAAGGCGGCCGAGCAGCTCGAGGTAGGAAACGCGAGCGAACCAGTCTCCGTTCGCGAGGTCCGAGCGGCGGATCAAGATAGCTTGAGGCACATCGGGCGCAATCCAGCAGACGTTCTCGATCTCGGCGCCGTGACGCTCCATCCAGCTCTTGATTGACGCGTATAGACGCACACGATCCACGCGATTCGCGATGGCGACATCGACCAAAGGCCAACCCGGCGGGATTTGGCCGCTATAGCCATTCAGCGTCGGCACACCCGAGAACAGCTGGGCCCACATGCCGAGGAGATGCATGATCGACACGCTGGTCTGCCCCTTTGGCAGACTTACCAGAAACGTTTTGCAATCGGGGCGGAGCTGATGAACTATCGTTTCCACGGCTACCGAGAGCCCGCGTTTGGGGTAACCGGGAGCGCCGTTCAAAGAACCCGCCTGTTCAGCAAAAACAGCCAACACGCAAAGCAAGGCCGCCACCGGGGACACGCGATCAGCGAGCCAATCAATGCTCAACGCCAGCGCCATCGCCGCCGGTAACAAGAGGAACACTCCAACACGGCTGACCGCTCGAACCGCTTGCGCCGCGGGGAAATAGCCATACACAAATCGCCATAGCGAAAACCCGCCGGGCCAGACAAGAGTAGTAACAACAATAGTTCCGCCAAGCAGCGCCCAAACCACTACGGCGCTGCGTCTGCGAAACCGGATGAAGGCCGCCAGGACCAGTACAGTCGTGACCAGACCAATGCCGTTGAACATCTCCTGGCCACCGAAATTCTTGCCAATTCCTGCCCGGCGGTTCAGCGGCCCATAGATCCAGTGGTCAGGCCCCTGGGCAAGCCAGGCCGCGGGGTTTGGAAGGAAGTGCCGGACCTCCTCATACTGCCGCGGCCCAACGTCTTTCAGCGCTCCATGGTAAACGGCCCCAGCAGGCGCCACCAAAATCACTGCTACTGAGATCGACACACTGATCGGACCCCACCACTGCCGCAGGAAAGCGATCAACCTGTCTCTCGAGGAGCGAACAGACAGCGCGTACAAGAATGCCACCACTGCGCTGAATGCCATGAACCACGCATAGTAGAAGGCGGTGTACAACTGCGCAATAGCGCCTCCAATAAAAAGCAGGAGACCTAGATACAGCCGGCGCCGCGGCAAAGCGGCCGGCGATTCCGACAGGACCAGATACAATCCCGCGAACGCGGCAATGACATAGAAGCCTGGCAACAACTGGGGATGCCCAATCTGAGCCAGTCGCGGGCTGCCGAAGGCAAACAGGATCGCTCCGATGCTGCTGGCCGCCAGGCTCGTCCCCAAAAGGAGGCGGAATACGACGTACGCGGCGATGTAGTTGAGAACCGAGACCGTCAGAATCCAGAGTTGAAAAGCGGTCTGGGGATCCACGCCGAGCAAGCGCCAGAACGCATAAGGGGGGAGGACCGCCAGAAACAAATCGGTGTATGCCGCCGTATCTCGCTGAGGAAAGAAAATAGGAGGACTCCAGAGGCTGTTGTGCGGCGCTTCGCCGGACAGCCAGCGCCATTCGTGTTCCAGGATGAAGTTGTAGAGCATCGAATCGCCGCCGCCCTCGGTGATGGCAAATGCGGAGAAGATGGTACGGTGATGAATCACCAGCAGGCTCGCGATCAGTAGGAGCAAAGCGCGGAGGGCTTCGCCGGCCCGGATGGTGGTGAAGCGCACTCGACCAGACGACGTGGAAGATTGCTCTGATGCCGGCATAACAGGGGAGAGCGTCCAGCAGGCTGAGTTTCTTATTGTAGCGGCTCTTGTGGGCAGGCTCGCGGGGCGTGCCGTTTCACGGAGCCGGTACGGCGCAAGGAAAAGCGCCGCTAGCGAGCCCGCTAGAGCCCGGCTGGAATGGGAGATCGTCGCCGTTGATCTTCTACTTCCTTGGCCCCACGTGCACCCTGGCCGTTACCTCCTGGACGCTTCCACCGGACTGATTCCGGAGAAACACCAAGTCGAAGTCACCCAGAACCCCCGCGCTCAATTGCCAGTAAAAGACACCGGCTTTCAGG
Organism: Acidobacteriota bacterium; assembly: GCA_003223065.1. Lineage (GTDB taxonomy): Bacteria > Acidobacteriota > Terriglobia > Bryobacterales > Bryobacteraceae > Palsa-187. Next base: position 13,544 of record QHXU01000018.1, read on the forward strand.
CTGGATCCTATGGGCAGCGGACTGCGCTCGCCGTTTACTACCAGGTATCCCGCGCTCGCAGCGAGGTGCAGTTCGATACGGCCGA
>QHXU01000476.1:0-1281 GCA_003223065.1 Acidobacteriota bacterium
GAGGATCTCCTTATGAGAAGGTCTTCCAGGACCAGGATTCGCTCATCGCACTCTACGACATCGCTCGCGAGTCTCGCTTTCCGCACGTGAACGGGTTTTTCTCCAAGGATCTGCGCGAAGTGAGGGAAGACCAGTCCGGATGGATCTTCGCTCGAGGCGGCGAGGCCTTCATCGCCTTCCGCCCGCTTCAGCCCTACGCCTGGAAGCCGCTCGACAACGGGGGCCGCCGCCTGTTCAGCCCCTATTTGAAAAACGGCATTGTATTGCAGGTAGCGGCGTCGTCTGAGTATCCCGACTTCGCGTCATTCCAGCGCGCCATCACGTCACTAGAGCTCGAGGCGCGGCTGGATGCGGTACCCACCGTCCACTTCCGCTCGCTTCGCGGAAGGATGCTGGAGTTCACGTATGGGGAGATTCCCAAAGTGAACGGCGAACCGCTCGACTACACGCACTGGCCGCTATTCGGGGGCCCGTTTGTGGAGGCCAAGGTGGATTCGGAACAATTACTTCTCAAGTACGGAAAGATGCGCCGGCTGCTCGATTTCCGTACCCTGACAGTCACGGATAGCCGGCTAGAGCCGTGAGATGGCGGCGTAAAGAACAGCGTTTCGTCGTCCGGCGGAAATGACTTTGGCAGAAGGTAGCTCGAAAATCGCACCCTTCATACCCCGGCGTATTTGTCACGCCCTTTGACAAGGGCCTCTATTTTCCGATCCGCGACGGAGCGCTTGAGCATCCAGAATCCACAGTCGGGGTGGACCCAGCCGATGCGGCTAGGGCCCACGATCTTCACTGCGCGCTCTATCCGGGCGGCGATCTCATCGGGTGTTTCGATGTGATTGATCTTGACGTCGACCACACCGATGCCGAGTGAGATTCGCGGGTCGATCTCCTTGAGCGCGTCGAGGTCTTGGGGAGGCCGGTGGGCAAGTTCGAGAACCAGATGATCGGCGTGTAGCGCGTTGAGGAAGCTCACAAGGGTGCTCCATTCGCCCGTCTGGATGACCTGGCCGCCGTAATTGCCGAAGCATAGATGTACAGCCTTCTGGGTCCGGATCCGGTCGAGCAGGGTGTTAATTGCCGCTGCAGCGAGGGGACCATCCGATGGATTGCCGGGGACGTTGGCTTCGTCGATCTGGACGCAGGCGCACCGAAAGCCCGCGAGCTGGCTGGCCAGAAGATCTGCAATCGCCATGGTGAGCCTGGCGAAGTCGCCGTAGTGACAATCGAGAAGCGTGCGCGCAAGCATGTAGGGGCTGGTGACCGTGAACTTGAACGGGC
>QHXU01000476.1:1490-3024 GCA_003223065.1 Acidobacteriota bacterium
CAGTTCGCCGTCCGTCGGCAGATCGATCCCTGCCTGCCGTTGGATGTCGAACACAACCCGTGTGGCATCGATCAGGGCCTGCTCGCTGGGCAGTGAAATCAACCAATCAGGCGCAGGGTAGGATCCTACTGTCGTGGTCAGGATTGGGTTGGTCATGCGACCGTATCAGCTGCCGCTCCCGGCGTGAACGGCTATCTATACTTGCTCTCGGCCGATCAGAAGTCCAGCCGCACACCCATGGTGATGATACGCGCGCCGTCTTGCGGACCAGTCGGACGTCCGAAGTTCGGGTTGCCGATGGTACCAACGATACCGCCGAAGTTCGTCCGGTTAAAGATATTGAACGCATCGGCGCGGTAGATAAGGTCGACGGTCCTGTCTCCGTGGACCGGGAACTTCATACGCTTGCTGATGGACAGGTTTTCGGTCATGATCGGCGGATTGCGGAAATCGCCATAATACTGAGCTGCGTTGCCCAGATCGAATTGACTGGGAGTTGTGAATGAACGCGGCGGCGTTGAACCAGCGCGTCGATAGATTGTTGGGATCAAGCGTGGTCCGGTCGATGCCTGTCTGGATCGGCCCGCTGCCGACATTCGCCTTCTTGAACTGGGTGAACAGGACGCCCGTTCCCAGCGTATTCGAGGGAGCCTGGACGAGGATTAGCGCACCCGACTTGTACTGCTGGAGCGAGCTGATGGTCCAGTCGCTCACCGCCAGGTTGATCAAGAACTTGTTGGTTTTTACGAACCTCTTCCCGCGTCCGAACGGCAGATCGAAAGAGTTGAGGATGTTCAGGACCTGTGGAGTGTGGAAGGGCAAGAAGCTCTTCATCTCGGCATAGTTGTAATTATCCTGCGCGGCGACGTTGTAACCGGAGGATGGAAAGTTCTGTGAGAAAATCTGGCGGTAGTGTCCCAGACCCAGCGTTTTCGAGTAGGTGTAGGCAGCCATCAATTGCCAGGCGCCGAACCGCCGCTCCAGCCTTGTCTGGAGTGCGTCATACCAGATGCGGCCGATGCCCGAGTTTCGCTCGGAAATGTCCAGGTACTGCGGGTAGGGCCGAAGGGCCTGCGCGAGTGTATTGGAACTCGCGAAGTTAGCATACGGCTTGGTGAAACCAGCGGCGATGACCGCAGGGTCGTCGATACGGCGTTGCAAAAGCGACCCCAACGCCAAGCGGCTGACGGGGAGCTGGTTCAAGAGGGTAGTGGAGTTGAGGCCGCGCCCGCGGTTCCCCACGTAGCCGACCTCAATCACGAACTTCTGGACCTCATGCTGAATACTGGCGCTCCAGCTCCGGATGCGCGGCGCCCGGCCGAAATTGTCCGAGAAAACGTCGACGGCATTGTTCACAAAGACCGCCTGGTCAAACACCGGTGGAGGCTGAAAACCCGGCGGGGCGGCAATCCCATTGTCCCAGTTCAGTGCTCCGTTCACGCCGTCGGAATTGATGGAAATGGGATTCGAAAAGCCGATTCGGCAGCCACAACCGCCGTTACCGAGCGTTTGATAGTAAATACCGAATCCGCCG
>QHXU01000476.1:3072-5501 GCA_003223065.1 Acidobacteriota bacterium
TAAAGTCCGTAACGTAGGGCCGCTTGCTTCCGGTCCTTCCGGCGCCCTTTCCAAAGAACACGATAGCGCCGGGAAGGCCGCCGGCAGCCGGGTTCGGCAGATTGCGGTCGAGACCTGAATAGTCTCCGTTCACCTCATGCCAGCCTATCGGAACCTCGTAGCGAAGACCAAGCGAAAGAGTCAAACGTGGATTGACCTTCCAGGTGTCCTGGAAGTAGGCGGCATGGTAGCCGTAGCGAATACTGCCTAACAGGACGGGCGTCGCGACACGATTGGCACTGTCCGGCAAGCCGAGCAGCAGGCTCGCGAAGGCATGTCCAGTGCCGGAAAGGTTCGTCGGCAACGCGGTCTGCGCGCGGGCAAAGGAGTACTGGCCGTTGGTGCCTGCCAAGTCGAGGCTGCCTGACGCAGACGTCGTTTGCAGACGCCGGAAATCCCATCCCATCCGGAACTCGTGTTTGCCCCGGATCAGACTGATTTGCTGGTTGAGGTGATACGTAATATTAAACTGGCTACCATTATTCACTTTGCCGTCCTGTACACCCCAGGGGGTCAGCGCGTCGGCTCCGTTGAACTGAACCCGCGGCATCGCGTCCGAGTCGCCTGTGATTCCGGGGAAGCCAAACTTGGAGGCGAAGCCCATCTGCAATGGGTTATTCCAGACTTGCCGGTAGCGGGAGTAGCCGAACGTAGTGTGGAGCAGTAGGGTTGGCTTGATCACAAGGTCGTGGTTGAATCGCCAGTTATCCGGACGCTGGAGATTCACCAGGCCTTGCCCGAGCGGCCCTGGGAACGCGGTCAGCGAGTCGCTGAGCTCCTTCTCTTCGGTTAAGGTGAACGCGAAACGGTTTTTCGGGCTGAACGCGTGGTCCAACTTCAGACTCCAGATGGGACGGTCGTAGCGCAGGGTGTTCACGTTATCGTAGTTACCGGTAAGGGTGGAGCGGGTCGGATCCGGGATCGACCCGATCAGGTTCGTGGCAATCTTGCTGAAACGGCTTTTCTCAATCACATTGCCCGGAAAAGGCATACGTGTGTTTCCGCTAGTGGACGTTGGATCGTAGATGATCTGCGTAGCGGGAAGCTGGCTGAAATTGCCCTGTTTCATCAGGGCCGTTGGCACCGTACTGAGGGCGGCGCTGGTGTTTACCGGCCGCTTGTCCTTCGAGTACGTCATGAAGAAGAACGTCTTGTTGCGGCCATCGTACACATGAGGTATCCAGACCGGGCCGCCTCCGCCGACGCCCTGCTCATTGAAGCGATCCTTCGGCCGCGCGCGCCCCGCTGCGTTAAACGCCCAAGAATTCGCGTTCCAGATATCTCTTCTCATGTTGAGGAACGCCGTGCCGTGAAAGTCGTTGGTGCCGGACTTCGTCAGGTAGATCTCGACGCCACCGCCAAAGCGGCCATACTCGGCGTCGAAGGTGGAGGTAAGCAGCTTGAACTCCCCGAACATCTCCGCGGCCGGGAAGTTGAATGACGTTCCACCGGATTCCGGATTCGTGTTGGACGCGCCATCGATCAGGAGTTCCTGCGCGCGGGCGCCGGCGCCGGAAACCGTGATCTCCCCGGTGGTATTCGTTTGATTTACACCCGGCATGTATTGGACGAAACCCCTCGGGTTGCGGATGCCGCCGGCGAAAAACGGCAGGGTGTTCATGAACTGCGTGGAAAGGCTCTGGCCTCGCTGGCTGGAAGTCGTCTCCAGCAGGGGCGCCTCGCCAGTCACCTGGACGGTCTGTTGCACATCACCGACCTCGAGCTTCATGTCGAGCTCCTGACGGGTCGCGATGCGGATCTCGATGCCGCTGCGGTCCAGTTTCTTGAAACCGGCCTTCTCGATCGAGACATCATAGGTGCCGACCGGCAATCGGGGAAAGACGTACAGCCCCGCGTCCGAAGTCAGTGTCTCCGCCTTGATTCCATTCGCGGTGTTCGTCGCGACGACCTTGGCTCCTGGGACGGTTGACCCATTTGGATCGGTTACGGTACCCGACATGGAACCGGTATTCGCTTGTGCCATCAGCACTGCTGGTGCAATGCAGGCGAAAAGCATCAACCACAGAGTTGTACGTAGTGTGATCATCGTCTTCTCCCTTAGCTATGATTTCTGCTCGGATGTCCTGGAGCACACCCTTGCATCCATCAGGCTACGTGGCGGGTCCGGCGTTAAGACAGCGGCTCTTTCATCGTTGATCCCGTTGCATAGTTCCAGCACCCCGCGGGCAAGCAACCGTCGACGACCCGTCACCCAATTCGAGAAAGAGGCTGAGGGATTATATACTGATTCGCCGTCTGTAGCAATGGCCGGGTGATCAAATGTGTCGGTAACACACGATCTGTCCGCTGGTATTAGCACATGATCTGTCCGCTTTAGCCGGGCGGGATCCTGGGAGGTGGAAACCAATCAGAGCATTCCCGCTCGCGAC
>QHXU01000019.1:0-1679 GCA_003223065.1 Acidobacteriota bacterium
TGCAAGAATCCTGCCTGCGGAGGAAAAGCTGAACGCCTGGAACTGAGCTTGCGGCTCGTTCACGCTCTCGTCGTGGGAGATCCAGCGAAGATGATTGCCGGGACCAAGGTGCGCGTCGACAGTCACAGGAAACGCCTGTTCGAAATTCTTGCCATCGGGCGGTTTCAGACCGAAGGACTTGAACTGTGACGCTATGTAATTCGCTGCCTTTTCAAGTTCCGGCGATCCGGTCGCGCGGCCCTTCAATTCCGGCGAAGCGAGATAGCGGACGTGAGCGAGGTAAGCCTGGGGGCTGATCTCGGCCGCGCAAAGCGTCAAAACGGCGAATGCCGGCGGGATCAGCCGCAGGATTCTCATTTGAGGCATCCACGCCAAAGCCTGTTTCTCCATGTTGCCGAGTTCAATGTTGTCGAACATGCGCCGGACCAGAGTGGCGCTGAAGCAGGCCCCTGGTGGTTTCCTGACCAAAAAGCCGGTTGGCCGCTTCAATCCCGCTTTGCAGATCGACCGTAGTCGTAATGGTTCCGAACCCCACGCTAATGTCAATCAAAGCTTGTGCCATGCCATGTGAAATACCGGCGAGAATCACACTCGCACCGAGCAAGCGCGCGGCTTCGACCGTGCGGACCAGCCCGTCCGCGATTCGGGCATCAACTTTGGGGACGCCGGTCAGGTCAATCACCACGGCCTTGGCACGCCGCCGGCGAATCGCATCCAGCAATTGGTCTCGCAATTGGGACGCACGCGCGGCGTCCACCGGGCCGATTAACGGGACAATCAACAGCCGGTCCTGCGCTTGTAGCACCGGTGTCGATAATTCTCGAACGGCTGCTTCCAATCTTCTGCTCTCGGTAATGTCCTGGAACGTCGCAAAGATGCAACTCTCGCCGCCGATTTCGATGCCACTTGCCGAAAGCAGCACTGTCCGTTCGGCGCCCGACTTGGTGCGCATCCCGCCTTCTTCCGCCACCATAGGCTTTCCTGACTTGAGAGTGGAAACCAGACGGATCCGCTCTTGCGGCCGCGTCCAAAGTTGCATTTCGATCGAGGTCCGGCCGATCAGCTCTTGAGCCCTGTAGCGTGTAAGCCGGCAAAAGGCTTCGTTCACCTGGACAAAACGGCCGTCCTGGAACGTGGCGATCGAGGTCGGGTGCGGGCTGGCGCGAAACAGTTTCTCGAAAGTGGCGTCAGCCGCCCATTTGCGCTCGGTTAAGTCCCGTGTGACTTTTCCAAATCCGCGAAGTTGGCCGCTCGGATCTCTGAGCGCCGTAAGAACGACGTTGGCCCAAAAGCGCGAGCCGTCTTTTCGCAATCGCCATCCGTCAGCCTCGAACCGGCCCTCTAAGGCGGCGATCTTTAGCTCGCGCTGTGGTTCCTGGCGCTCGATGTCCTCAGGCGAATAAAAAATCGAGAAGTGTCGCCCCCGAATCTCTTCGAGCTTGTAGCCCTTGATACGCTCAGCTCCCTGATTCCACGTTAAGATGCGGCCTTCGGGATCGAGCATGAACATCGCATAATCCTTGATGCCATCCACGAACAGGCGAAGCTGCTCCTCGCTTCCCACCGGCGACTGGAGTTCTTGTTTCCGGGGATTCATGTGGGAACTGTTGTTACTTGACTCTGGGGATTGTCACTTCACAGCACTTCTCGGCCGCCTCGGCGATCTTGGCCTGGTGATC
>QHXU01000019.1:1804-2770 GCA_003223065.1 Acidobacteriota bacterium
GTCGCGTCGATACCGAGCGAGCGGCCCTCGGCGATGGAGCGGTTCACGTCCGCTTCAGTCGCCTTGCTCTCCAGGCAGCGGCCGAACTGCATCTCATCGAGGCCCTTCTGCTTGGCGAAATCCTGAATCTTGCTGTTGATATTGTCCAGCCCGATCAACGATTGATTGTCGTAAGCCCAATCGTGAAAATCCCAGAACGCGTCGGGATTCTGCCGGAAGATGCAGCGGCCCGCGATGGCCGCCGTCCGGGCCCAGTTGTGAATCGCGTCCAGCGGATAATCTTTGAAGTAGACGCGCACTTTATCCGGGAACGTCGCGGTGATGTTCTTGCGCAGGATCTGCGCTTCCTCCTTGCAGAGAGGGCATTGGAAATCGCTGAACACGACCAGGACTACCGGCGCACCAGCTGCGCCGAAGCTCGGCTGCATATCGGTCTTCAGCTTGTCCAGGTTCGGCTGGAATGGATTCTGGTTGATATCGTAGACGTCGCCCTTGATGATCTTCCGGCCATCCTGGGAAACAAAGTAGCGCTCGTCTTTCACTCCGCCGTTATACGACAGATGAACCAGGACCTCGGAGTAGCCCGGCAGCTCGCTGGACTTCTTCGGGTCGTCGATTTTGACCGTCACCTGCGGAATCCAGAGCTCGACGTGGCGCAAATAAGCCTCGAGCGCGGCTTTGTCGAACGCCGATTTTCCGGCGGGCGCGGCGTCGGGAGGTTTGGTCTGGGCCAGCACGGAAAAGCAGACGAAAAAAAATGTAACAAGTTTCATAGTCGAAATTTATCTGGTCCTTCGCGGCCGCGGTTCACATTACCGGTCCGATGCGCCACGGAACGAACTCCTGATGTCCCAAACGCTCGCTGCAGGTATGCGCACCGGAAGCGACGCGCAGAACGAAGTCGAATATCTCGTGGCCGATTTCAGCCACAGTGGCGTCGCCGTCAGCGATGCGGCCTGCGTTTAT
>QHXU01000019.1:2793-13574 GCA_003223065.1 Acidobacteriota bacterium
AATTGCTGGCGATCTTGACAACGGGAATCGTGGGAAAGCCGATGGCGCTGCCGCGCCCCGTAGTGAAGGCGATCAGGTTAACACCGCCGGCCGCGAGGCCCGTCAGTGACACTGGGTCATATCCCGGGGTATTCATGAACACGAATCCGGGAGTTCGGATGCGCTCTGCATAATCGACCGCGTCGGTGAGCGTGGATGTGCCGGCTTTGGCCACCGCGCCGAGCGACTTCTCCAGGATGTTCGTGAGCCCGCCTTGCTTATTGCCCGGCGTGGGATTGTCGTCGAAACTTCCGCCGAAGCGCAAAAGATACTGCTTGTATCCTTTTATGAAGCCGAGCAGTTTCTCCGCGACTTCGCGGCTGCGCGCCCTCCGGACCAGGAGGTGCTCGGCGCCGAAGATTTCGGTGGTCTCGGCCAGCACCGCCGCCGCTCCGGCTTGCGCCAGCAAGTCCGAACAGACGCCGAGCGCGGGGTTGGCGGTGATGCCGGAGAACGAGTCCGAGCCGCCGCAATTCAAGCCGAGCACGATTTTCGACGCGGGCAGCGGAACGCGCTTTTCGGAAGACGCCCGCTCGATCATCCGGCTGATCTCCCGCCTCGCCGCTTCCACGGTGGCTCGCGTGCCGCCGCTCGATTGCAGAGTCATGCCAATCAGCCGGCCGCTCGGCGAAGCGGAGGCGCCCAGGTAATGATCGATCTGATTTACTTCGCATCCGAGACCGAGGATGATCGCGGACGAGACGTTGGGATGATCGAGCACGCCGGCCAGAGTACGCTGCAATTGCACCGTATCGGGGCCGATCGAGTGCCCGCAGCCCTCACCATGCGGGAAAGCCACCACGCCGTCGACGTTAGGCGGCATCACGTCGTCCTTGAAGCTTGCCGCGATGAGCTCCGCCGTGTGCGCGGCGCAGTTGCTCGCGGCGACCACGGCGATGTAGTTGCGCGTGCCGGCGCGGCCATCATCGCGCGCGAAGCCGAGGAACGTAGGCACATCGTCGGGGGCCGCCGGTAACGGTATCTCGTGTTCGGGAAACTCGTAAGTGAGCGCGAGCTCTTCGAAGGCGACGTTGTGGGTGTGGACGTGATCCCCGGGCTCGATGGGTTTGCTGGCGCGGCCGATGATCTGTCCGTATCGCATGACGGCCTCGCCTTGAGCAATGGGCCGCAGCGCTATCTTGTGTCCGGCGGGAATCGCGGCGCGCGTGCGCACTTCGCGGCCGGCGACGCGCAGCATCATCCCCTGGCTGACGGGCACGCGCGCGATGGCGACGTTGTCGCCCGAATGGAGATGAATCGCGGAATTCTCCGCGGTCGGCAACTTGGTAATGTTGTAATGTCGAGAAGACTCATGCTTCACCTGAGCAAAACGGTTTCGGAAACCTGCTCGTCCGTGTGCACGTGCAGCTTTGCGCCGGCGGGATGAATCCATAATCCGCTGTTGCCGGGATCGGGGATTTCCTCCGGACCGTCGATCACAAGAAAATCTCCCCATTCCACTCCCTCAATCAACCGGCCGATGTGAATGTGGACGTGGCACTGCGTGCGGGCTTTCACGCCGTTGGTGGCGACGCCCCACTGGTCGCCCCAAAGCGATTTAGCCTTGCCGATGGCCTCGCGCCATAGCTCGGTCCGGGTTTCGAGAGGCAGATCTCCCAACAGATGCATTCCGGGAGAGTGCTGCCGGGGCATGGCCAGCCAGCGGTTCGGCTTTCGCGGGTTGGTGTCCTGCGCGAAGAAAACCACGGTTCCAGGCGCCTGCTTTTCGGCCGCTGCGCAGAGACCGCACTGGCGTTCCTTGAGCGATTCAACGTCTTTCGGATCGCAGTTGCACACCGATTGTGCGCGGATTGCTATCGAAAATACGCACAGAACGATTGCCGCGAGGCTCCGCATGCCTCATTATACTGGAGACTTGTCGCGAAGCTGGGTGATCGTACCGCTGCTGGTGATGTATCTGCTCGATCTCGGGGGCGTCGGATTCCTTGGACCGGACGAGCCTCGTTACGCGTCGATTGGCCGCGAGATGACGCGCTCGGGCGACTGGATCACTCCGCGTCTCGATGGCGAGCCGTGGTTCGAAAAGCCCCCGCTGCTTTACTGGATGATCGCGGCAGGGCGGCGAATCCACCTGCCGGACGAGTGGGCCGCCCGGCTGCCGGTAGCGCTGCTCAGCGCCGGTTTCCTGGTGTTCTTTTTCCGGCTGATTAGCCGCGAATTCTCTTCGCGCCTGGCGCTGGCCGCGTTGGCGATTCTTGCAACCTCGGCTGGATGGGTGGCGTTCAGCTTTGCCGCGCTCACCGATCTGCCGATGTCAGCCACGCTGGCAGCAGCCATGTTCATCGCACTGTTCGATTCACGTCCGAAGCAGGGATACAGCGCAGGCGCCCTGCTCGGCCTGTCGATCCTGGCCAAAGGATTCGTGCCGTTGGTGCTGTTCGCACCTATATTCCTTGTGGCGCGGGGCAAGAGACTCGCGATGATTGCTGGGTGCCTTGTAGTGGCTGCGCCTTGGTACGTCTTGTGTTGGGCAAGCAATGGATCCATTTTCTGGAACGAGTTTTTCTGGAGGCACCACGTGGAACGCTTTCTCACCGGCTCGCTTCAACATGTGCAACCGGTCTGGTTCTATGTACCTGTGGTGTTGTTGGGATTATTCCCGTGGACGCCCCTGGTGGGCTTGCTGGGGAGTCGAAAGACATACGAGGACGTCCGCGTTCGCTTCCTCGCAGGCTGGTTGATGTTTGCTTTTGTATTTTTTTCCGCCGCCCGGAACAAGCTGCCGGGATATGTGCTTCCGCTTCTTCCCGCCCTGGCTGTAGTGCTGGCGGTGGGCCTGGAGAAAGCTCGGGGCGCGCGGTGGTGGATGGCGGCAAGCACGCTATTGCTGGTTGCGCTGCCCACCATTGCGGCGGCGCTGCCACAGGCGCTACTTTCGGGCGTGAGAAAAGCGCATGCGGGATTCGGACTGGGCGCGCCATTCCTGCTGGTAGCAGGGGCTGTGTGGTGGCTGGCGTGGCGGGATCGGCACTCGCTGGCGATGCTTACGGCCGCAATGGCTGTGCTGTCCGGTGTCGTGTACATGAAAGCTAAGACATTTCCGGTGCTCGATGAAGGCGTCTCAGTGCGCGCGTTCTGGCGGACCCATGGTGCGGCGAAGGCGTGCGTCGAGAACGTGAGGCGGGACTGGAAATACGGCCTCGACTACTATGCCGGGCATCCTCTGCCCGAATGCCAGATTGCCGGTACGGATAAGCGCCCCATAATCACGGTCAGGAACGGTCAACTCGCGCTGATCCTGAGGTGAACCACCGTAGGACGGAGACTGACGGAATGGATCGCAAAAGGGCGCCTGCCCGGAAATGGACGAAATTCAACACTAGTGAACCCAGTCTAATATGCAACCGGGGAAATATGCGGCTGGACGCGCCTGCCCTCCCGGTGGTGTCCTATGAGCGCAGCGCCTGAAACGCAACAAGGTCTTACGGCCGAAAAGCTTGCGAATGTGCCGGAGGTTCGCGATGCCCGTCGGGCGATCGAACGCCAGCTCATACTTCTAATGCAGGCATCAGGCGCGCTGCTTGCTTCTCCGGCTTCTGCCGACGCGATGCGGACGATTCTCGAGTTGGCCCAGCATTTCATCGATGCGGACGCCTACGCGGTTTGGCGCAAACAGCGCCCGCCTAATGAATGGGCCCTCGCTGCCTCATTCGGTCTTTCAGATAACTACCAGCGCACCTGGGAGAATAGCGAGGTTGAAACATCACTGCCGGACGAACCCATTGTGATTGAGGACGTCGCGAGATCACCGATGGCCGGTCCCCGCGCGGCGGTCTACGAACGCGAGGGGATTCGCTCCATGTTGATGGTGCCGCTGCGGATCCTTGGCGGAGTCACGGGAACGCTCGTATTCTACTATCGTTCCCCTCACCAGTTTTCTGAGGAAACGGTTCGCATCGCGGCGGCGGTCGGAAAGCTCGTTGCCTCGGCGCTTGGAACGGCCGAGCTGTACAATCTCGAAAGCGATCTGCGCGCGGCGGCTGAAACGGCAGAGCGACGGACTCAGTTTCTGGCCCAAGCCAGCGAGGTGCTTTCCTCTTCGCTCGAGTACGAAGCGACGCTTGCGGCAGTCGCCAAGCTTGCGGTTCCCTTCTTTGCCGACTGGTGTACGGTCGATCTGGTCGACGCGGACGGTAACTTGCAGCGCGCGGTCGTGCAGCATAGCGATCCGAAAAAGCTGGAGTTCGCGCGCGAATTCAGAGGGTCGTATCCGCCCAGAGAGAATGACGCAAATGTGGTTGCGCTCCGGACGGGCAGGGCCATGCTGATGGAAGAGATTCCGGACGCGCTGATTGCCGAGCGGGCCGTGGACAGCAAGCATCTGGAGCTCATTCGCAGCATCGGTCTGAACTCGATCATTATCGTGCCGATGATGGCGCGCGGGCGCACCCTTGGCGTACTTTCGTTCATCACCGCGGAGTCCGGGCGTCACTACACGGAGGCGGACCTGAAGTTTGCGCAGGAACTCGCGGGGCGCGCGGCGATCGCGGTCGACAACGCAAGACTCTACCGCGACGTTCAAGATGGTGCGCAACGGTTCCGGCGGGCGGTCGTCGATGCGCCGATGCCCATCATGATCCACGCTGATAACGGGGAGGTGCTGTCCCTCAGTAAGGCATGGACCAAAATCAGCGGCTACACACATGAGGATATTCCGACGATTGAGGCGTGGACCAGCCGTGCGTGCCGCGAAAGGGCGTCCGAATTCCGGAAAGTGATTGAACAGACGCATCGGCTCCAGGAACCCGCGGAGAGTTGGGAAGATCAAATCGTCGCCAAGGATGGGGAGAAGCGGGACTGGCTTTTCTCCACGGCTCCGCTGGGGCGCCTGCCCGACGGCCGGCGGCTTCAGATCAGCGCGGCTATGGATATTAGCGAGCAAAAACGCATGCAAGCCGCGGCGCAATATCTGGCTGCGATTGTGGAGTCTTCTAGCGACGCGATCGTCAGCAAAGATCTGAACGGCATCGTCACGAGCTGGAACAAAGGGGCTGAAAGAATCTTCGGCTACACCGCCGAGGAAATGATTGGCCAGCCCATATCGGTCCTTGCCGCTCCGGATCGGATTGACGAGTTTCCAGGAATTCTTGAACAGATTAAGCGCGGAGAACGCGTCGGCACCTTCGAGACTGTCCGCCGCACAAAAGGAGGGCGATTGATTGAAGTGTCCCTCACAGTGTCGCCGGTTCGCGATGAGAGGGGACGGATCATCGGTGCGTCGAAGATCGCACGGGATATCAGCCAGACTAAGGAGGCGGAACGGGAACTCGTAAGGCAGGCCGACAGCTTGGCTCGATCAAACGCGGAGCTGCAGCAATTCGGGCACATCGCTTCTCACGATCTGCAGGAGCCGCTCCGTAACGTTACAACGTTCGCCCAGTTGCTGATGAAGCATTACAAGGATTCGCTCGACTCGCGCGGGCAAAATTTCGTGAATGTCATCGTGACCGGCGCAAAGCACATGACGGATCTGGTTAACGACATGCTGGGCTATTCGCGGCTCACGAGCGCGGAACCGCGGAAGCTCGCCGCGGTCGATTTAAATGAGGCCGTCGAGTCAGCAATGAGCAACTTGCAGACGGCGATCTTGGATAGCGCAGCGGTCATTCATGTTGGCCGGCTTCCGACGGTCGACTGGGACAAGGTGCAGCTGGTTCAGGTGTTTCAAAATCTGATCAGCAACGCAATCAAGTACCGCGCCGGTCACGCGCCAGACATCAAAATCGGCGCGGAGCAGCAGGACGGACAATGGATCATCTCTGTGCAGGATAACGGTATCGGCATTCCGTCCGAATACCACGATCAGATTTTTCGCGTTTTCAACCGCCTTCACGGCCGCGAGTACCCAGGCACGGGTATTGGATTGGCAATCTGCAAGAAGATTGTCGAGGAGCATCACGGGCGCATCTGGGTGGAATCCGCCGGGTCTGGCACGGGCTCGACGTTCAGGTTCTGCTTTCGAGATCACGAGTAGACGAGTGGAAACGCACGCAACACGTCCTCGAATCGCGGTTATCGAAGATAATACCGGTGATTTCTATCTCATCGGGGCGGCGGTCGACGCTCAGAACCTGAACGCAGAGATCATTCACTTCTCCGACGGCGAGGAGGCGATCGCCAGGCTCTGCCGTGCCCAGAGCGGCCGGATTAAGCCGGACCTCATTCTGCTCGACCTCAACCTGCCGAGACGAAGCGGATTCGAGGTGCTCGCGGAGATCCGCAAGCAGGGCGGTCTGCAGGACGTGCCGGTCGCCATTCTGACGTCGTCGCGGTCAGACCAGGATCGCAGGAACGCAGGTAGACAAGGGGCAACGCGATACGTCCCGAAGCCCGCCGATTTAGAGGCGTTCCTTGACGTGGTTGGCACCACGGTCCGGGACCTGCTGAGTATGGGCGAATCGTTATCGGCTTAAAAGTTCCACAGGCTGGCAGTTGCTATCGCGACAGCTCATCCGCGATCGGCCAAAGGTGGTTGTAACATCTAAAACAGTTTAAAAGCTTGTTGCGTTCCACGGGCTTGATGATGTACGCAAGCCGCCGGAGACCAAACTCCTTCTGAACAGCTTCACGCTCGAGGCTCGAGCCAGTCATGATGCAAACCGGGAGCTTTTCAGAATTTGGAACCTGGCGGAGCACGTCGACTCCCGTAAGCCTGGGGAGATTGAGATCAAGCAGTATCAGATCGGGATCCGGCGTTCCCTCATACTGCCCTCGTTTGAGCAAAAACTCCTTGGCGCTCTCGCCATCGGTGACCACTGAGAGTGCGTACACAACACCCATCTGGTCGAGAAGCATTTTCAACCAGTATACGTCCGCGTAATTGTCTTCCGCGACGAGCAGTTGTATGCGGCGCATTGATTCGGGCCGGGCAATTGGCAGGACCTGCCAGATGCACATCGAGGCATTCTCAACAACGCTGCCTCGGACACCAGTTTAGAACATTCGCACCCGGTGCGGGGCAGGAATATCCTGTAACGGCTTGTGATCCGATAAGGGGGTTGTGATCCGACCCGAAGTATGATAATGTCTATAGACAAAGAGAGTATGCTCGCTCTAGAAGAACGTACGGAAGAGCAACTCCTTGAACAGGAGTATGATAGGACCGTCCGGCAAGATATAGAACTCTTCCGAAGCCAGGCGGATTCCCGGCTCTCCGGCAAGATTACTGACGACGAATTCCGCCCCAACCGCCTCCGCCGTGGCATCTACGGCCAGAGGCAGGCTGGGGTACAGATGGTGCGAACGAAGGTCCCCGGCGGGCTGCTGACTGCGGTTCAGCTTAGGCAGCTCGCCCGAATCGCAGACGAGTTCGCTGGCGGCAAGGGGCACCTGACCACCCGGCAGAACATGCAGTTTCATTTCGTGCCGCTGGGTCGAGTAGCAGACTTGCTACACCTGCTGGCTGACGTTCGGCTGACGACGCGAGAAGCCTGCTACAACACAGTTCGCAACATAACTGCGTGCCCGCTGGCCGGGCTCCACCCTGACGAGCCGTTTGACGTCCGGCCGTACGCACGCCGGTTGGCGTTCGCGTTTTTGCACAAGGAGTTAACCGACAACCTGCCGAGAAAGTTCAAGATCGCGTTTTCCGGTTGTCCGGAGGACTGCATGGCGACGGCGATTAATGACGTCGGTCTGCGGGCGGTGGTTCGGGACGGCGCTCGCGGCTTCCGGATGACGGTGGGGGGAGGGCTCGGTCCGCTTCCAACAGAAGCCCGCGTGCTCGATGAGTTCGTTCCCGCCGAGCGGATCGTGAATCGCGTGGAAGCGGTGATCCGCATCTTCAATCGTCACGGCAATCGCAACAATAAGAACAAAGCCCGGCTGAAGTTTATCCTGCGGGAGCGGGGTTTTGACTGGCTGCGCGACGCAATCGAGGAAGAATACCAGAATATACTCAACACCGGTGGCATTGCCATGCCGGCGGAAGTGCCGGAAGGATTTGGTGGATTTCAGCCAGTCCCACCACCGAAGGGCACCGGAGAACTGTTGCCGCTCTACGAACCCGAGACGCCGGCGTTCACCAAGTGGCGCGAGACCAATGTCCGGCCTCAAAAGCAACCGGGCTACGCAGTGGTGACCGTAACGGTGCCTCAGGGAAATCTGACCGGCGACCAGATGCGGGGAATGGCTCGGCTGGCGGAGGAGGCCGGCGACGGCTGCCTGCGCTTCACGATGGCGCAAAACGTCGTCCTGGCGTACGTGCCGGCCGGAGCATTAAAGCGTGTTTATGGGGCGCTCAGCGAGCTGGGCCTAAGTCAAAGTGGCGCTGAAGAGATCAGCGACGTGACAACTTGTCCTGGCGCCTACAGTTGCAATTTGGCTCTGACCAAGGCTATGGGACTGGGCGCCGCGCTATCGGCTACGGTGGGCAACGATCATGATCCCGCTGTGCGGCGGCTGAAGATCAAAGTGAGTGGATGCCCGAACGCTTGCGGGCAGCACTGGATCGCCGATATCGGCTTCTATGGCAATGCCCGGAAGATCGAGGGAAGGGAAGTCCCGTACTACCTGATGCTGCTTGGCGGCACACAGGAGGAGTTCGGGATGGCGATTCAGAGCCTGCCGGCGCGCTTGGCTCCGGTGGCGCTCGAACGCGTTCTCGAGCATTTCAAAGCACATCGCCAGGCGGGCGAAAGTTTCCGGGCCTACGTCCTTCGACACAAGGTGGAAGTTTTCAGAGGTCTGACGGCGGACCTGGCAAAGCCCCCCGAACTTTTCCCAGAGATCTATAAAGATTGGGGCGACGAAGTGGATTACTCGTTGCAGCTCGGGCGCGGCGAGTGCGCAGCATAGTTGCGCGGCTTTTCCATCTCAATCGTGAATTGTGGCCGGCCCGGAGGCCGGCCCTGCCGTTAGCTTCGCTTCGAGCTCTTCGCGGTCTGAATTCTTGCCGGCTCGATCGCCGCGCCGCTCGCCATCGCCATGGATGGTATGGTCACCGAGGTATCCACCAGCCGAGCCATATCGGCTACGGGCAACCCTTCGGCTTCTTTGGCGAAACGCAGGCTTCGCGCGCTGTCGTCATAGTCGACGCGGATCCAGTCGCCGCCGCGCACCTGCTCGGTGGCGATGAGGTTAGACATCGGCTGCACAAGCAACCGCTCGATTGCGCGCTTCAGGTGCCGCGCGCCATACTTCAGGTCGGTCCCCTCTTCAAGCAGGAAACCCTTACTTGAATCCGAGAGCGTGAAAACGAAGGCCCGATCGGTCGACGTATTGAAGATCCGCTGCTGCACCAGATTCAGCTCGATATCGAGAATCTTCTTGAGCTGGTCAGTGCCGAGCGGCTGGAACGTCACGATTTTGTCGAGCCGGTTCATGAACTCGGGTGTGAATTTCTTACGGGCGGCCTCGACGCCGCTACGCGAGATCTTACCTGTCAATTGCTCGTCCACGGTGCCGGCAGATTGCCGCCTGCGGGCTTCCGGAGCGGCGAAGCCGAGCCTCGGGCTCATCAGCGCGCTCATCTCGGATGCGCCGAGATTGCTGGTCATGAAGATCATCGCCCTGGAGAAATCCACTTTGCGATTGTCACCAAGAGTGAGCGTCGCTTTATCCAGAATACCCAACAGCAGGTTCCACAGCGCGTCAGACGCCTTCTCAATTTCGTCGAAGAGGACGAAGCTGAGCTTGATTGTCTCAGTGTGATACTGATTCAGCACTTCCTGAGACAGCAGCGGATGCGTTTCGCGATGTCCCAGGTAGCCGGGAGGCGAACCGATCAGCTTGGCGATCTCATGGCTGTGCTGGAATTCGGCGCAGTCGATCTTGATCACCGCACGCGGGTTCTTTAGGAGCGTTTCGGCGGTGGCCTCGACGATGCGGGTCTTGCCGGACCCAGTCGGTCCCAGGAACAAGAAATTGCCGATCGGTCGGCCGGGAGCCGTCATGCCGGTGAGGTGCATCTGGTAGATATTGACAATCTGCTGGATAGCCTCGTCCTGCCCAACGATGAGCTTCCGCAAATTGCTCTCGAGAGACATTGCCTCCCGCCCGGTCTTCCCGGGGTCCAGTGGGATATTTAGACGTACCATTTTGTCCACCGCCTTTCTTCCGCTCGGGGCCGTCTGCCTTCCTCCTTCGGCCCCCCTCCACAATGTCCCAGGCAACCCAATTGCCATTTCTTTAGATGCTCCTCGTTGCATATGGATTCTCTTGCTATCTGCCTCTTCTACCTACTTGCTCATCGGCTTTGTGGGGCGAACTTCTACCCGGCTGACCAGGGTCCGGCGCGGCATCCGAATCATCATCCGTACTATTTCGGCAATGTCTTCGGGCCAGATTTTCCAGTTTGAAACGTCACCTGTTCCCTGACCGCCAAACCCGGTCGCTACGCTGCCCGGCATGATGTAACTCACACGCACGTTCTCGTTCCTTTTGTCCAACATCACCGCTTCGCTGAAGCCCGTGAGGGCGAACTTTGAAGCGTTGTACGCCGCTCCCCCGGCGAAGGGATTCTTGCCCGCGAGACTACTCATGTTGATGATGTGACCGCCGCCCCTGGTTGCGAATCTGAACAAAGCTTCACGACAGCAATAGAACACGCCTGTGAGATTTGTATCAATCGTATACTGCCAATCCTGTATGGAAAGCTCCGAAATCGGACGGAACACACCGACACCTGCGTTGTTAACCAGCACGTCGAGCCCGCCGAAGTGGGCATCCACGAACTTAAAAAGTGAAACAACTTGCTCACAGATACTTACATCGGCAGCTTT
>QHXU01000019.1:13601-20498 GCA_003223065.1 Acidobacteriota bacterium
CTTTACCGCCCGTTTCTGCTTGAAGTTGCGCTGCAGCCTCGTCGACGGATTGCTGTTGCCGCCCGCAGATCGCTACCGCTGCTCCTTCGAGCAACAACATCTTCGCGATCGCTCGTCCTATTCCGCGCGTTCCGCCCGTTACCAGGCACACCTGGCCCGAGAAGGGATTCGAGTTTTGGATAGTCATGACTAGATAGACGCTTTGTCCCTGAGCAAGGTAAATGCGCATACATTGTAAGCATCTTCCACAGATGGTCACAGCGATTCCACCGAGCCGTCCGCTAGAGGCCGCGGGATCGTAGAATCAAAGAAAGATGGTCGAATCGAGTGTTTTCTGGCTCCGCGCAGCGGCGTTCTTGTACGCCGCCGGAGTGCTGCATTCCATGCTTGTGGTGCTGGGGCACAGCCAGCGGCTCTATCCGGCAGCGCTGGGAGCTTTTCGGATAGCCGTCGTATTTCATGCAGTCGCAATGGTGGACCTGGCCAGGGCCTATGGCAGGTTGCCGTTAGATAACTTTTACGAGACGCTCTGTCTTTGCGCCTTCCTGATCGCCCTCGTGTTCCTAATGGTGGAGTGGCGTTACCACTTTTCGAGCACCGCGGTGGCACTGTTTCCACTCGTTTTCGTCATGACGCTGGTGGCCGCCCTGGAGCGGCCGGTGGCATCCTGGCCGAACGTGCACGTGCGCGACGCATGGCTGGTTGTACACATCGTACTGGTACTCGCCGGTTATGCAGCGCTGCTCCTAACGGCGGTCGCTTCGGTTTTTTATCTGATCCAGGAGCGCCGTTTGAAGACCAAGCGCGCTGGCACTCTGATGGAGAAGCTTCCGCCGCTCGGAACCCTGGACAGCCTGATCAGCGTCTCCATGGGTCTAGGATTTGTCTTCATAACCCTCGGCCTGGTGTTCGGCGTCACGTGGGCGTTTATCGAGTCGGGCACGCGGTGGATCGGCGACGCCAAAATCACGCTTTCGTTTTTCACATGGGCGCTCTGCCTGGTAATGATCTTCCTGCGGGCTTCGGCGGGCTGGCGCGGGCGGAAGGCCGCCCTGATGGCGCTGACCGTGCTCGGTTGTTCCGCACTCACTTGGGCGGCGCACGTCGGATTGAGGCCCACGTTGATTCCATGAGAACAGCGCCATGAAGCTGCTTATCACAGGCCTGAACCATAGAACCGCACCCGTGGAGGTACGGGAGCGGCTCGCATTCGAAGAGCGGGCGTTGCCGCAGGCGCTTGACGACTTGAAGCGGCAGCCGGGTCTGCTGGAAGGGATGATTCTTTCGACCTGCAATCGGGTCGAAGTGACGGTCACAGCCGACGAGCAGGCCGACGCCGAGGGTTCGGTCGAGCTGTTCCTCGCCGAGTCGCGCAGCGTCGAGCGGGCGTGGGTGACGCAGTATCTTTACCGCCACGATGGTCCGGACGCGATCCGGCACTTGTTCCGAGTGGCGTCAAGCCTGGATTCAATGGTGGTGGGCGAGCCGCAAATCCTGGGGCAATTGAAAGCGGCATACGCGATCGCCAAAGAGCACGGCGCGGTCAACGGCTTCCTGGACCTGGTGCTCACCCGGGCTTTCAACGTCGCCAAGCGAGTGCGCTCGGAGACGGATATCGGACAGAGCGCGGTCTCGGTGAGCTACGCAGCGGTGGAACTGGCGCGCGAAATTTTCGGATCGCTCGGCGGGAAGCGAGCGCTACTGGTGGGCGCCGGGAAGATGGCGGAATCGGCGGCCCGCCACCTGCGCCGCGCGGGTGTTTCCGAGATCCTGGTGGCGAACCGCACACGCTCGCGTTCCGAGTCCATCGCGGAGGAATTCCAGGGGCGAATCGTCGACTACGACCGGTTCTCCGCGGCGCTTAAAGACGTCGACATTGTGCTCGCTTCGAGCGGCGCGCCACACTACATCCTGACGCGCGACCAGATGCGCGATGTCATCGGCCGCCGCCGCAACCGCCCGATGTTCCTGATCGACATCGCCGTGCCCCGCAACATCGAACCCGCCGTCAATGAACTCGATAATGTGTTCCTCTACGACATCGACGACCTGGATAAGGTAGTTCAAACCAACGTCGAGGGACGAATGGAAGTCGCGGTTGAAGCCGAGGAGATTATCCGCGAGGAAGTGGATCGCATGATGCTCCGGTTGAAGGCGCGCGAGGTCAACCCGACGATCATCAGCCTGCAGGAGCAACTTGAGCAGGTGCGCGCGGCCGAGGTCGAGCGGCTACGCGGCAAATTGGGCGCGCTGACGCCGCAGCAGGCGGAGGCGATTGAAGCGATCACGCGCGGCATCATCAACAAGATCGCGCACGGGCCGATCTCGGAGCTGCGGCGGCAGGCGGGTGAATCCGCGGGACACATGCACGTGGCGAGCATGATCCGGAAGCTGTTTCGATTGGGGGAAGGATGATGGTGATCGGAAGCCGCGGTTCGCAGCTTGCGCTGTGGCAGGCGCGGCACATCGCGGCGAAACTCGCCGAACACGGCGTCGAGACCCGGATCGAGATCATCAAGACCACGGGCGACAAGATCACCGACGTGCCGCTGGCGCAGGCCGGCGGCAAGGGGCTTTTTACCAAAGAAATCGAGGAGCCGCTGATCGCGGGAACAATCGATTTGGCCGTTCACAGCCTCAAGGACGTGCCGGCGGATCTGCCGTCCGGTCTGATGCTGGCGGCGTTTCCTGAGCGCGAGGAGCCCCGCGACGCGCTCATCGGGCGGCCCTTGAGCCAACTACGCGAAGGTTCGCGGATTGGAACCAGTTCGCTCAGGCGCGCCGCGCAACTGAAGGCGCTGGGGCGGGGAATCCTGATCGAAACGCTTCGTGGCAACGTAGACACCCGGCTGCGAAAGCTCGATGAAGGGCGCTACGACGCTATCGTGCTCGCCGCCGCAGGACTGCGTAGGCTCGGCTGGAGTGATCGCGTTGCGGAGCTGCTTCCGGTCGAAATCATGTGCCCGGCGGTCGGGCAAGGGTCGCTTGCGATCGAGACGCGACAGGATGGGGGCGCGGCCGCGGAGCTTATACGCGGGTTGGATCACACGGAAACGCGCAAGGCGGTGACGGCTGAGCGAGCACTCCTCGCCTCGCTTGGCGGGGGCTGCCAGGTTCCAATCGGCGGGCATGCCATCCTCCACGCCGGCGAAGTTCATCTGCGGGCGATCGTCGCATCACCTGGCGGCGAGAGAATCGTGCGCGGGGAGCTTTCGGGCGCTGATCCCACAGAGGTCGGCTCGGAGCTTGGACGGCGGCTTCTTAAACAAGGCGCCCGCGAGATTCTCGATGAAGTTTACGCCGCATGAAGGTCTACCTGGTCGGCGCCGGGCCGGGAGATCCGGAGCTCATCACCGTCAAAGGCCGTAAAATTCTGGAGCGCGCAGACTCGATTCTCTTTGACCACCTTGCGAACGAGCGGCTGCTCAACCTCGCGCCGGCGCATGCCGAGCGTGTCTACGTGGGCAAGAAGCGATCCAAACACGAGTTCACACAGGAAGAAATCTCGCAAATGCTGATCGAGCGCGCGCGGCGCGGCTGGACCGTGGTGCGTCTGAAAGGCGGCGATCCGTTCATCTTTGGCCGGGGCGGGGAGGAGATGGAGGCGCTGGCGGAGGCCGGAATTCCGTTCGAGATCGTGCCCGGTGTTACGACGCCGCTGGGCGTTGCGGCGTACACGGGCGTGCCGCTCACGCACCGCGAGCACACGTCGGCCGTGACGTTTGTGACCGGGCACAACGTCGAGGCGATTGACTGGTGCAAGATCGGCTCGGCAGAAACCATCGTGCTGTTCATGGGCCTCGTGAATTTTCCGGCCATCGCGCGGGAGCTGGTCCGGCACGGACGATCACCTGCCACGCCGGCAATGGTCGTGCGGTGGGCAACGCGGCCTGATCAGCAGACCATCGCCGGTACGCTGGAGAATCTGCCGCGAAAAATCGAGCTGGCGGGTCTGAAGCCGCCGGCGACGATCGTGATCGGCGAGGTCGTGGCGCTGCGCGAGCGTTTCAACTGGTTCGAGAAGCTGCCCCTGTTCGGCCGTCGGATCGTAGTAACGCGCGATCGAAGACAGGCGGCGGAGCTGGCGGAACCGCTGGAGGCGCTGGGGGCAGCGACGCTATTGCTGCCTGTAATCGAAATTCGCGCGGCGGAGGATCCGGAATCACTCGACAACGCAATTGCGAGACTTGATTCCTACGACTGGTTGATTTTCACGAGCGTCAACGGCGTGCGATTCTTTGTCGATCGGCTGGACGCTTCCCACCGAGACCTACGGTCGCTTCGCGCGAAGCTGTGCGCCATAGGTCCGGCTACGCGCGCAGCGCTCGAGGCGTTGCATCTCAAAGTGGACCGGATGCCTGAGGAGTACGTCGCCGAAAGCCTCGTGCAGGCGTTCGCCGCCGACGATCTCTCGGGCCGGCGAATCCTGCTGCCCCGTGCGGCCGTGGCGCGCGACCTGGTTCCCGCGGAACTCACCCGCCTTGGCGCCGCCGTCGAAGTGGTCGAAGCGTATCGCACGGTGGTTCCCGAAAACGCGGCAGAGCAGGCTCGCGAAATTCTGGCGCGGAAGCCGGATTGGATCACCTTCACCAGCTCGTCGACGGTGAAAAATTTTGTGGCGATCGCGGGCAGGGAAGCACTGCAGGGCGTCAAAATCGCATCCATCGGTCCGATCACTTCCGGAACACTCCGCGAATATGCTCTCACAGCGGATGTCGAGGCCGGTCTGCACACGGTTGAGGGATTGGTTGAGGGGATCGTTGCCCGGGAATCGGCGCGAATCAACGCGAATAGGAAATAGAAAAAGACTACGTCACCAGTTTTTCCTGCTTTCGGCGCCTTTGGTGCCTCCGGGCAACCTGACGGTGCGGAGCCAGAATTCATCTATCGATTTGATCACCCTCATGAACTCATCCAGGCCCAGCGGTTTGGCGACATAGCAATTCACATGGAGACCGTAAGCTCGGGCGACGTCGTCCTGCGCTTCCGATGAGGTGAGGACAACCACAGGAATAATTCTCAGATCGTCGTCTGTCTTAACCTCAGCGAGAACCTCGCGACCGCTCTTTTTCGGCAGGTTGAGGTCGAGGATAATCAGGTCGGGGCGAGGCGCCTGCTGGTACTTGCCCTGGCGGCGGAGGAAATCCATTGCTTCGATTCCATCCTGCACGACGCTGATATTAACCAGTAGCTTTCCCTCCTTTAACGCCTCCAGGATAAGGCGCACATCACCGGGATTGTCCTCTACAATCAGAGTTTCAAGCGGTTCATACTGCACGAGCGCCGTCCTCGGGGAGCGTGAATGAAAAAGTTGAGCCCTGGCCGGGCTTTGACTCGGCCCAGATGCGGCCGCCGTGATGTTCCACGATCTTCTTGCAAAGAGCGAGGCCGACACCGGTTCCAGGGTATTCCTGGCGAGTATAGAGCCGCTGAAAGATCATGAATATGCGCTCGACGTATCGCGGGTCAAACCCGATGCCATTATCCCGGACACTAAAGAGCCACTCGTTGTTTCGGGCTCTGGCGCCAACTGAAATCTCCGGCGCTCGTTCGCCGCGGTATTTGATGGCATTGCCGATCAAGTTTTGGAAGAGCTGGACGAGCTGGGTGTGGTCTGCCTTCAAGGTCGGAAGCGGATCGCAGTGAATCCTTGCTTTGCTTTCTTCAATGGCGACTCTCAAGTTGGAAAGGACAACATTGATAACATCGCCCAAATCTGTCGGCTCGAACTCCTTACCTCGCGTATTAACACGGGAGAACAGCAGGAGGTCTTTGATTAAGGCCTGCATGTGCAGGGCGCCGTCGACCGCGAAACCGATGAACTGGTCAGCGTCGGAGTCCAGCTTTCCCTTGTAGCGGCGGGCCAGGAGCTGTGTGTAGTTTGCGACCATGCGCAGCGGTTCCTGTAGATCGTGGGAGGCTACGTGAGCGAACTGCTCCAATTCGCTGTTCGAGCGCTCGAGCTCCCGCGTTCGTTCTGCAAGTGCGTCGGCGCGCTTCCGGTCGCTGATATCACGCGCGATTGAAGCGGAACCTGTTACGCGGCCAACCACGTCCTTGATGGGCGATTCAGTGATTGAGACATCAATCAGCTTACCGTCCTTTCTTCTGCGCAGGGTTTCAGAGTGACTGATTCTTTCCCCTCGTTTGAGTCTTTCGATCGCTTCAACCAACTCATCATTGTGTTCGCCCGGTGAGAGGATCGAAATCGACTTACCCAAGACCTCCGCGGCGGAGTAACCATAGAGGCGCTCCGCCCCTTTGTTCCAGCTAACAATATTCCTGTCGAGACTTTTGCCTATGATGGCATCGTCCGAGTGGTCGACGATGGACGCCAGTTGTTCTCGACTTGCCTCCATCCGTTTTCGGTCCGTGATGTCACGAATAGCGCTCGACACCAGGACCCCATCTTCCGTCTCGAGCGGGCTGAGGCTGATTTCGACAGGGAACTCACGCCCGTCCTTGTGCAATCCAAACAGCTCCAGGCCGGCTCCCATGGGCCGCACCCGCGGATCACTGAAGAAGGTGGTTCGGTGTCCCGGATGCCCGCGGCGGAAGCGCTCCGGCACAAGCATCTCAATCCGCTGCCCCAGCAACTCTTCCCGCCGGTAGCCAAACACCTTCTCCACCTGCGCATTGACCAGGACGATCTCGCCATCTCGATTCACCACCACCATGGCATCCGGAGCGGCTTCGAGCAATCCACGAAACTTTTGTTCCGCAAGCTTTCGATTGCTAATGTCCCGGATGGCCGTAATGACCACCGTGCTGCCTTCGCTTTCGACGGGGCTGAGGCTGATCTCGACGGGAAATTCGGTGCCATCGCGCCGGAGGCCGAATAAGTCGAGTCCAACACCCATCGGGCGGACCCGCGGGTCGGCCATGTAGTTTGCGCGG
>QHXU01000483.1:0-1246 GCA_003223065.1 Acidobacteriota bacterium
TTTCGCGCAGCTAGCGATTCTGGCGCGCCCACACGCACGCGCGCGATTTCCTCAGGGGCCGGAGACGCGATACGACGTACCGATTGCGAGATATCCGGATCAAATTCGAACCCTGATATGCCCAGGGACCATCTGTTGTCAGCCTGCGGATCTCAATGGGGCGCTGACGAATAGTGGCCCTCCAAACTCTTGGTATGTGCGTCTCCGCAGCTAACGCGGCGACGCGGCCAGCGGGATTTGATGAAACGAAATGGGGACAAGTAGTCATCTCCGAACGGCGGGGGTCATCACAGTCGAGGAAGAAAAAGGTAGCAGGCGTGTTAGGGTTCGTCAGTCCTGGTGCCCACACCGGTGCTAAAAATCAGTAAGCGGCAGCCACTTTCCGCGGGCGCAGCGAGGCTGCCGGGCACTCGGTCTGATCACGGCGATCATCACCACGTAGGGGCTGAAGTGCGGAGACCGGCTTGCTCGGCTAGATGCCGATTTCTGTCACCTATATAGCTGGCAGTTGTTTGCCGCGCTCCCGTAGCTCCGCAGTGAACATCAACCGGAATCGTCACAATATGGGTCTTGCCAACAGTTGAAAGGGCTGAGCCTTCTGATTTGAGCCTATAACGTAATCCACGCATCAAACTCCTCTTTCTAGATTCAATTGGGAAGAGGAGTTTCCAGCTTTCCGTGCAGACGGCTCTTTGAAGGGAATCCACCTTCAGGATACGCCTGTGCTCAGAGGAACGCAAGTCTGGTTGGTTCGGGAGGTTCCAAAACTCCAGGCGCATTTGTCGGCATTCTCATAGCCGCGCACGTCGTACCATGCGTTGAGACCGGGATCGGTGGTTGCCTCCTCAAGTTCCGCGCGCAGGGCCGGAACCCCGTTCCTTTTTCGGCGGCCGCGACGCGAAATTGTTGATTGAATTCGGCGATTTCAGTGAAGACACTCCTTTGCCATCCCGGCTAGGATATCTCCACGTTGCCGAATGACGCAATGGGCACTCTCAAAAGATGGCCTGGATGCGATTTCCGACTTGATACGAACACTGGCTCCAAACTGTACTGGCTTGAGGCGTGGATGGCGGCACAGTCCGGTTGGAAAGTTGAGCTGATGGCGCTTGGCTTGGCGCTCGTGATTGTCGGGTGCTTCTTGGAGCTTGGGAGATGGCGCTTAAACCGTTTGTGAGCAATTAGCGCGACCGAGCCATGACGCCTTCTACGAGCCATGACCGGCGGCGGCCGGAAACATGGCTCC
>QHXU01000483.1:1271-3772 GCA_003223065.1 Acidobacteriota bacterium
GTTTCGGCGCGGCCAAGGTCCGTCGCCGAGCCGGCGAGACGTTCCGGGGCATTCAGGCCGGCGGCGCATGATCGTTTACGGATCGTGCAGCGATTCGGTTTTGTAGCGCTTCCTGTCAAATTAAGATTGGCTCACGGCGCGATTTCAGCAGGCCTACAGTATATTATACTTGGACTTACTGTGTTGAACGCATCGTGTTCCAGGGTCCAGGAGGAATTAGGCTATGCGTGGCATGTTCAGGAGCTGCGCAAGCGCTGGCATGAGCGGGTGGTCGTAAGCCGGCGCGGCCAGTGCCTTGGTCCTGTTCGGCGCGAAAACGACTGATCGGCGAGTTTCCGACCGTTTGGACGAATTCCCAGGGCAGTCATCCTTTCGCGGGGCCCCGCGCTCCGTGGTCCCCTGGCGGAACTACGGGCGATGCAGTGGAAACGTCGGCGGCTCGCTCGCAGTCATCGAGCGTGAGTATATTATCCGCGTTCTGCGGGAGACCGGTGGCGTGATCAGCGCGGCGGCTACCCGTCTCGGTGTGCCGCGGACGACCTTGAACGCCGTGATGCGGAAGCTGGGGATCTCTCGCCAGGATCGTTAATTTATGCGGATCAGGATGATGCGGATCAGCAAGCACGGAACCATAATCATCACGCTTGCGGCCTCATCCGCTCTTTTGGCTCAGAGTGCCGATGCTCCGGTCAAATCTCAGCATCGTTTCGCCGTGCCGGACGTTCGCCAGATCGTGGACTCATCGATCGCGGCGACGCAGCGTCACTGGCAGGCGCGGCTGCATTACACCTACGTGGAGCATGACGAGAGCCGGCGCCGGGACTTAGCTGGGCACGTGAAATCGGAGGATGTCGATGTCTCGAAAACGATTCTGGTCAATGGAGTTCCGTTCGAGCTTCTCGTGGAACGCAATGGGCGGCCTCCCTCGGCCGAGGAGGAGCGGAAACAGAAAGAGGAGCTCGACAAGTTGAAGCGGGAAACTCCAGAGCAACGGGCCGAGCGATTTCGCAGGCGGGAGGAGGAGAACACGTCCCTTGTCCGGGAAGTGCCCAAGGCCTTCGACTTCCAACTCATGGGCGAAGAGGTAGTCAACGACAGGCCTGCCTATGTACTCCAAGCGACGCCGCACCCTGGCTATCAAGCCCAGGGCAAGTACGGCAAGATGTTCGGCAAGGTAGAGGGCAAGCTTTGGGTCGACAAACAGAACCTCGGGTGGGTCAAGGTGGACGGGCAGGTGATCCAACCGTTCTCGCTGGGATTATTCCTGGTACGGCTGCTTCGAGGCTCGCAGATTAAGATGGAGCAGATATGCGTCGATGACGGGATCTGGATGCCGGAACGCGTCGAAGTGCGAGCGGCAGCGAGAATCTTCTTCGTGAAGAGTCTCGTCATCGAGCGGGTCCTGATTTACTCGGAATACAAGCGACCGCAAGTCGGCGCCCAAACGCAGGAGATCCGGTAATCCCGTTGAACACTGTGCGTCGCGGGCCAGCAGATGAGCGCGGGCCGGCGCGAGGCCTCGGCGAATCTACTGACTCCCAATTTCATTAAGGCCTAAAGTCCAGGAACATTTCCACTGTAGCGATGTTTCGGTGCCAGAGCCGCGCGGCGAGCTGCCTACGACGGAGAAAGTTTCCTGTACTCGCCCTCGGATCGAACAAAAGTGTTTTCGCCCGTCCGGATCTCACGCGCGAGGCAATAAGCCACAGGCAGCCCGTCGTGATATTCGACGGAGATCGTGTCTTCCACCGCCAGAGGAATGCCATTCACGTCCCGGAGTACAATGTCGGATGACACCTGGGGTTTTGAATGCGCGCTAGCGGGATCTTGGTGACGGGATTGGAATTCTGCAACAGTCATGAATTCGGAAGTGTACTGCTTCATGGCTCTATTGTGGCCCAGGTACGTTCGGTGAATCCCGGCCTCCTCGGCCAGTTTCTTCATATGGAGTTCTTCCAAGTGAAGTAGGGACAGAATACGGTCGCCAGATTGGCGCGCGCGATCCGATCCCTGATGATCGCAGTTCGGTTTTTCCGTAGTCAGATTGTGCTTTCTGTTGTTTCCGGATCGTCTTTTTCATGACGAAACTTTTCATCCATCTCTACGCGGGTACGCCGCCCACACTGAAACCTTTTGGACCGAGACCGGGAAACATCCGCCGCAATCAACAGAAGCGAAAAGTATTAGAAGTTGGGCTCGATGTTATGTTGAACACAACGGAGCCGTGCTTCCAGTGTGGTCACAAATGGGTTCTTGCTGACTTGAACCAACCGCGAAGCTCCCACGCTCTCTTTGTGAATAATGGGGGAACCAGCGGGGATCAACGCCTCTTTGGGAATGCGATACAGATCGCCGCTACCCCGTTCGACGTAGGCACCGGGCTCAGCCAGATCCGCCCACGTGACTTCCGGTAGAGTAAACAGATGTTGTGGCTCAACCGACCTAGTTCTCGCTTGTTCCATAGCTTACAACCTCCCTCGTTGGCCGCATTCAGAATGGAC
>QHXU01000484.1 GCA_003223065.1 Acidobacteriota bacterium
GTTTGCAGTGCAGTGTCTGCGTGACTTCCGCCTGCGCCCACGTGGGATGGAACCGGACGGTGGGCATGCGCGGTGTTTCCGTGAGTGTTGTTGCCGTTCGGGATCTGAGACAGCGGCGGTGAGACCGCGGAAGTAGTTGGTTGCATCACGGTCAGAGTCTGTGCCAACCCTGCCGAACGCGTAATCAGAAAGCAGCCCAGCACTGCAAACGCCAGTGCGGGAATTCGTTTGTTCAAGAGTTCTCCC
>QHXU01000485.1:0-1166 GCA_003223065.1 Acidobacteriota bacterium
AGACGCAAGCGCGACGCTCTAGCGAACTGCTCTCGGCGATTCCAGTCGCGGATTCTTAATGGTGTTTCATCGTTGTCGAGCGGGTATCCACGAGCGGCGTATTGAGAGGAGAACAAGCCTTCCGCCAATCGGCTTCACCCCAATGAAGCCAGTGGAGTTGATCGAGCGGGCGCTGGTGAACAGCACCAAGGCAGGTGGAAGTTCAACACGAAAAAGATCTAGCAAGTCATTCCGGCCCCGGGTCATGCGGCGGCGCCCGCGAGGGCGTCGCTGAAGATGATCGATGAGTTGGCCACCGCTCACCAGCTCCAGCATCCGGCTTTTTGCGGAACACTGCAGGCGCATACCTGTTCCAGCGGTCTCGACGCAGCCCTCAGCCTCGGTGATCGTGACCGGGCGCGTGCGCAGCCGCGCTGCGGCGCAATAGAATAGCAGCGCGTCTCAGAGCGCTATCAGCTTGTCCATGTCCGGGCCGATCAGCCGGACGTTCTCAAAGATGCGGTCGAACTCATCAGCGCCCCTGTCGAATCGGGAAGCCACAACCGGGATTCCGGCGTCCCAACTTGCGTCACCGTTTCCGTTGATTTTCTCTCTTATCAAGTGAGTGAACACGCGCCCATAGACGGTTTGTGCGGATTCCGGCGATGTGAATAGAGCGTTCCGACGATCTGAATAAGCCGTCGAAACGAGCGGCGCTGGCACTTGCAATCATGCCTGACGGTTATTCACATCGTCAAGGGGCAACACATTTCCCGCCCAGGTTTGCGTTTGCATTAGCCCCCCGGATTGGGTTAGTGTAGAGCCTTCCTCGACAAGCGATAGTTTCATTGGTAAACTACTCGACGAATCGACTCGCTGCCGGAACGTCTTCCGGGGTCGTTCGCAAGATGGAAAGCCCAAGGAATGGAGCCGGCGGTAGCGGTCCGTTCAAGGAGGGATTCCATGTCCCGGTCTCTTTGCACTGTCCGCAGTCGGTTTGTCGCGGCCTTTCTAATCGCCTACGCTCTCGACGCGCAAGTCAACACCGCCACTCTTCTCGGGACCGTCAAGGACTCAAGTGGCGGAGCTATTCCAAATGCCAGCGTGACCGCAAAAAGCCTGTCGACCGGCCTCTCGCGATCGGTTGTCACCGGCGGCGACGGCAACTATGTCATATCCAACTTGCC
>QHXU01000485.1:1329-3830 GCA_003223065.1 Acidobacteriota bacterium
TGCCGCTGAACGGGCGCTCCTTCCGGCAGTTGACCCAGTTGACGCCGGGCGCCGCTTATATACCTGGTGGCCAGAACGTCCGCTCCGATGGCACGTCGATCCGCGCATCGATCGTCAACGTCAACGTCAATGGGATGGCGCCTGCCTGGACCGGCTGGGCGCTCGACGGCGCCAACATCACCGAATTCCAGCTGGGCGGCACCATAATCCAGCCGAACGTCGACGCCTTGCAGGAATTCAAAGTCGAGAGTGCGAACATGGACGCCCAATATGGGCACACTCCGTCTATGATTAACGCTACGCTCAAGAGCGGATCCAACCAGTTTCACGGCGTTCTCTATGAGTTTCTCCGCAACAGTGCTCTCGATGCGCGCAATTTCTTTTACCTTCCGCCGCCGGGATCGTCCCTGAGCAAAGATCCGCTGAGGCGCAACCAACCCGGGGCTACATTCGGGGGGCCAATCCGCAAAGACAAATCATTCTTCTTTATCGATTTCGAGAGCTTGCAATTGAGCCAGGGTGTGGACGCCAACAACGTAGTGGCCAGCGGCATCGAGCGCAGCGGCGATTTCAGCGATATTCTGCCAAAGACGATTAAAGACCCGCGTACAGGACAGCCGTTTCCAGGTAACATCATTCCAGCCGACCGTCTGGCTCTGCAGTCGCAATTACTGATTCCCTACATGCCGCCGCCGAACCTGGTCCAGGGCACGACCTTCCGCTCTGTTTCCACGAGTCCCCTGGGCCAGCAGATTTACAAAGCCGATGGCAGATTCGATCAGCAATTGACCGAAAACGACCGACTGATGGCGCGCTACTCGATCGCGGACAACAGCGAGGGCGATCCCAATCCCTTCCCGGCGATCGGCCAGTTCGCCCTGCACAGCCGCGGGCAGAGCGCAGTCATTAGCGAAACCCACATTTTCAATCCTCACTGGCTCAATGAGGCGCGGGCCGCGTATTATCGTAGTTACTTCCTGTTCGGAACAGCATTGCCGGGTGTGGACATCGACAAGATGGCCGGCATTCAAGGCTTCGAAACTACCTCCTCGATCAGGAGCTTTCCACAAGTCAACATCTCCGGTTACGCCTCCTTTGTTGGCTCGCCTTCCGATCAGCGTCCGAAGCAGAACCGCATCCGCGACTGGCAATATCACGACGGAGTCAACTACACTACCGGAAAGCACGACATCAAGTTCGGGTTCGAGCTGTTCCACATCACTAACACCTTCTTGTCCGGAACCTCCGCCATGGGGACCTTCGGTTTCGTCGGAACCTATAGCGGCAACGGCATGGCTGATTTCCTGCTCGGTGTACCCGACAACGTGACCCGGGCAGACGCGCTCAACCTGTGGGGCGCGCATGGCAACTTCTCCGGGTATTATGTACAGGACAACTACCGTGTGACGCAGAATCTAACTCTCAATCTGGGCGGGCGATGGGAGATTAACCCCTTCTATACGGGAGTGAACAACACGATCAGCGCATTTGATTTCCGCAATGGAAAGATAATTCTGCCCACAGGCTTCTCCATGACCTCACAGCCGCACACCGCCGAGTTGTACGCGCTTTTCCAGGACCGCATCGAGTTGAGCAATGCCCTGGGCCTTCCGCAATCGCTTCGTCCGACTGACTACCGGGATTGGGCTCCCCGCTTGGGCCTGGCGTGGAGACCTTTCGGGTCCGACCGATGGGCGATCCGCAGCGGCTATGGCATCTTTTACGCCTATCCGGACACAAACCTGGTCAATAACACCGTGCAGTCAGTGCCATTCAATCAGACTCAGACGGTCTTCAACGATCGGCCACCGGCCGTTCCGTCACTAACCTTCGGGAATTTCTTTCGGGGGCAGCCGATCGTGTCCGCCAATCCCAATCCAGGACAGCCCTGCCCGTTCGGTTTCGTAGCCATCTCCTGCTCCGCAACCGGAATTACCGGTGGCCCGGTTTATCTCCGGAATACGTATGTGCAACAGTGGAATTTTTCGGTGCAGCGTCAGATTACGTCGAACCTGGCGCTCGATGTCGCTTACGTGGGCAACAAAACGACGCGTCTGTCGCAATTCGTGCAGCGAAACGATCCGCCGCCGGGTCCAGGCGCGATCCAGAACCGCCGGCCCTATCCGCAGTGGAACGCGATCCGCTCCGTGGAGTATGGTGGCTTTGGAACTTACAACTCGCTGCAAGTGAAACTCGAGAGCCGCGATTGGCATGGGTCTTCTTTCCTGATCTCCTATACGTTCAACAAGTGCCTTGATAACGGCTCGTCGGAAAGTACATCGACAGCGATCCTGATTCCGATCAACAAGGCGGTGTGCGATTTCAGCATTCCGCAGAATTTCGTGGCTAGCTACAATTACGCGCTTCCGGTCGGCCATGGGAGAGCCTTCCTCAACCACATGCCCTCTTGGGTAGACGGTGTGCTGGGTGGATGGAACTTCGCCGGCATCACCACGGTGCAAAAAGGTCTTCCGTTCACGCCGACAATCAGCGTGGATCAA
>QHXU01000486.1 GCA_003223065.1 Acidobacteriota bacterium
CTGCGGCGAGATATTCCTTCACCGGCACCTCGAGCCGTCGGCAGGATTCCACGACCGAAAGAATCGCCGCCACCTTCGGACCTGACTGGGCGCTGCCCACGTGCAGCCAGTTTTTTCTACCCAGCGCTACCGGACGCATCGAGTTTTCCGCCAGGTTGTTGGACAGTTCCACTTCCGCATAGTCGAAACACCGCCGCAGCTTCGCCCACATATTTAATGTGTATGCCACCGCTTGTCCCAGAGCGCTTTTCGGCAGCGCCTCTTTGGCCAACGCCAGGCACGAGTCGTGAATGTCGCGCAGCCATTCTTCGGCGTATTCCTTGCGTTGCCGCAAGCGCTCTTCCGGGACCAGCCCACGCTGGCGGGCGTCACGGTCGATCAGAAACAACGCGTCCATGCGCGTGACCATCGCCACCGCGGCGGCATCCTGCGGATTCACTTTCACTGCGTCGACGAACTTACGCCGCGCATGCGCCCAACATCCCACCTGCACCAGCTTCGGCCCGCCGACATCGTCGTAGGCCGCATACCCGTCGGTTTGCAAAATCCCTTCCCATTGCCCCAGGAATTTCTTCGGCTCATCGCGCCCGCGGCCCATGCAAAAGTCGAACACCGTCTCGCCGCCGGGCTTGCCGTATTGCCACAAGTAGGCTTGATGATTTTCTCCGCGCTTGTCGTGCATCTGCACCGGCACTGGAGTTTCATCCGCTTGTAAATAGGATGCGGCGAGCAGGTCGCGCCGCATCGCTGCCACCATGGGACCGAGCAACTCGCCCACACGCATCACCCAACCATCGAGTGTCGCGCGTCCGATCTCGACGCCCGCCTCGCGCTCGATCATCACCGCTTGCCGGTACAGCGGCAAATGGTCGCAATACTTCGCCACGACGGTGTTGATGACCACTCCGTCGCTGGCCAACCCCTTTTCAACGATGCGCTCGGGCAGCGGCGCAGCGATCACTGTTGCGTCTGCGCAATGGCGGCAGGCTCGTTTCTCACGCTTGGTCACGCGCACGAAGTAGCGCGCCGGCTCCACGTCCAACTGCTGGCTTTCGTCGTAACCGATCACGGCGGTCTGTTCACCGCATGCCGTGCAGGCGGTTGCGTTGCAGGCGATGATCTGGGTGACGCGAGGCAGGTGTTCCGGCAGCGCTTTGCGGCCCGGATGCGGCCGGCGTTCCCTCGGTGTGCGAGTCAAGCTTTCGCGCCGCGCCTCGGCTTCCACCTCATCGCACGTCGTGGAGGGTTCCTCTTCGGCCAGCAACTTCAGTTGCAGATCGCTCAGTGTCTCGCTCTTCGGACCCAGCTGCTTGATCCACTGCCGGCGCAAGCGCTCTTCCAGCACCTGGATTTTCAACTGCGCCCAGTGCAGTTGCCTCTCCAGTTCGGCGATGCGCGCGGGAGCGTTCACAGTGGGGAAGCTCTATAGTACGCGAACAGCCGAAAATGTTCCAGATCTTTTTTAGGCTGAACGCCGGTACCACTTGCGCTGCTGCGTGTGCTTCAGATCGAGCCCATTCACCAGCATCGCCAGCTCCTCGGCGCGCATGGTCACGCTGCGCTGGGCTCACTCGCCGCGGGCCAACGGAAGCGGCCTTTCTCCAGCCGCTTGGCGCACACCCACAATCCGCTGCCATCCCAAACCAGAGCTTTGAGTCTCGTGCGCGTGCGATTGGAAAACAAAAACAGATATCCGCTCAGCGGGTCCTGACCCAGTTGATCGCGCACCAGCCCGTACAAGCCGTCGAAGCCTTTGCGCATGTCCACGGCATCGACGGCGACATAGATTTTCGTCGCCAGCCCCAACCCGAACACGTCACGCCTCGGCCGCGCGAATCAACCGCAGCAGGTCGGCGTCGGCGAATCTCCACGAACTTTCGATGCGCCGTCCATTGGCCAGCACCAACGCGAATCCTGCCATGGTCTGAGTTTCCACAGCGACCTCGACCAGTCTGGGCTTGCTCTTTCGAACGTGTCGCCAGTAGTCGAATGTGGTGACCGGGATGTTATGCTTCTGACAATACTCACGCCGGCTCATTCCGCTTTGAGCGAAGCCGTCGACGATGCGCTGCTTCTCTTCCTTACTGAGCATGTGCCAATGTCAGCACTATCGGCCGGCTGTTCAATGCGGGTTCCTCAGACGGTTACTTCGGATCGATGTTTTCAAAGCC
>QHXU01000020.1:0-1841 GCA_003223065.1 Acidobacteriota bacterium
GTGTTCGGAGGGCTGGTTGTCGCCGGCTCCGGAAAGCTGAAGCGGCAGGGACGTGCGGCGCTGCTGATTCTTATCCTGCTGGGCGGGTTGATTGCCGCGTTTTCGCTGTCGAAGTGGCTCCCGCTTTCCTACATCCTGATCTTTCTTTCGGGCGCGGCCCTGGTCGCGGTGTTCACGCTGATCCAGACGCTGGTGCAAACAATTACCGCGGATGAGATGCGCGGCCGCGTGATGAGCGTCTACAACGTCGCCTTTCGCGGCGGCATGCCGATCGGGAGCCTGGTGCTCGGACGGCTGATTCCTATGTACACCGCGCCCTTGACGATGGCCTGCGCCGGATCCGTCTTGGCCGGGCTGGGACTATATTTTCTACTGGTGCACCGCCGCATAGCGGCGCTCTAGGGTGCCATGATGGAAGCATGCGCGCGCGTGGCGCGGCTCTGCTCGCATTCCTTATCGCTCCGGCGAGCGCCGAGTGGGTGAGCGTTCGCTCCGCTCAAATCGAAGTTCTGACCGATTCGGGGGAAAAGGCAGGCCGGGCGGTCCTGGCGCGGCTCGAACAGATTCGCCGCATTTTTCGAGACGCGAATATGGCGGAAAGCGCGCTCGGCTTGCGCGTGTTCGTTTTCACTTCGGAGAAGGAATTCAGCGCATACGCAAGCACGGCGACAACCAAGGGCTTCTACCAGAGCGGCCCGGAGCGAGACTATATCGCGTTGTGCGGCGGCGGGAGCACAGAGCGGCTGGCCGCGCACGAGTACGTGCATTTCGTTCTCAACCACTCCTTCAGACCGCTGCCGGTATGGTTTGAAGAGGGCACTGCCGAATTCTACTCGACGCTCAATTTCGAGCGCGACCGGTTGCGTGTTGGCGACTCCATCGAATCGCATCTCGCTCTGCTTCGAAAGGAGCCGTGGCTGACCGCCGATCAACTTGCGTCAGTCACGCAGGCGTCGCCGCTCTACAACGAAGCTGCGCGCATCGGCGTTTTTTATGCCCAGAGCTGGGCTCTGGTGCACATGTTGAACCTTGGTCCGGCGTACCGCGATGGCATGCCGAAGTTCGCCGAGTTGCTCGCAACGGGGAGTCCACCAATGGATGCGTTCCGGCAAGCTTTCGGCAGCACGATGGACCAGGCGCTCACCGATCTTGCCGCTTATCTGCTTAGCATGCACGGGGGCACGGTTGCAGCGCCGCCCGCCGGCAGCCCGGAGGATGCAGCCGTGGAACGGATCACTCCGGTTCAGGCCACGCTCGCGCGGGCAGACCTGGCGCTACATGTGAGCCGGCGCGAACTGGCGCGCAAACTTTTCGAGCAGGCCGCGCGGAACTACCCGAAATCGCCTCAGGCAGAAGCCGGGTTGGGCGCGCTGGCTCTGGCTGAAGACCGGCGGAACGAGGCGCGCCGCCAGCTGGCGCGCGCGATCGAGTTAGGGAGCCGCGATGCCGAAACATTTTTCGAATTGGCCATGCTCGAGCGGGAGCAAGGTGGAAACCGCGAACGCGTCGACGAGCTACTCGAGAAAGTGATCTCACTCAACCCGAATTTTGCCGAAGCGCATTTCCTGGCCGGTGTGCGCGCCACCGACGAAGGCCACTACGCGGCGGCGATCGAGCATTTGCACGAAGCCGTGCGGATTCTGCCCCGGCAATCCTATTTTTGGCACGCTCTCGGATACGCGCAGCTCAAAATCGGGCGCCGCGCCGAAGCGATCGAATCCGCACGGCGTGCGATCGTCACGGCGGCGAGCGAGGAGGAGACGGGCATGGCGGAGGCTCTGCTGCGGCAGTCCCAAGACAACCGCGACGCCGTTGCACAGAAGCAACCCGCGGTGATCACG
>QHXU01000020.1:1877-12674 GCA_003223065.1 Acidobacteriota bacterium
CAACTGCGACGGAACTTCGGCACGCTTGGTCATCGCCGCAGCAGACGGCAGGCTGGTCACCCTCATCGTCCGGAACCCGAAAGAGGTGGAACTGGTGAACGCGCCGGATGCAACATATCAATTCTCTTGCGGCGCGCAACAGCTGCGCGTTACCGTCGAGTACGTGGCCGCTGACGCGGTCGTGACCCGGATCGAGTTTCGACGCCCTTGAGCGTCCGGTGCACGAACGGGCAGCTTCATACCCGGGTGTCGTACAATGCCGCTTTGGCATGTTCGTTCCGCTTACCCCCCTCCGCTGTCTTCACCGGGCTGTTGACGTGTTCGGCTCCAAGATCGGCGTCGTCAGCGGCGATCAACAGTTCACCTACGCGCAGTTCGGCGAACGTTGCCAACGGCTGGCCGCGGCGCTGGTGCAGCTCGGCGTCAGGCAAGGCGACCGCGTCGCCTATCTGAGCTTCAACACCCATCAATTGCTCGAAGGCTACTACGGGGTGGTGCAGGCTCGCGGGATCGTGATGCCGCTCAACGTGCGGCTTTCCGAACCGGAGCTTACGGCTATCTTGAAGCATTCAGGCGCAAAAATGCTTCTGTTCGAAAGTGATTTCGTGCCGCTGGTGGAAAAATTGCGGAAAAACTGCCCGGCTGTGGAGCGCTGGGTGACACTCGATGACAAGACGCCAATCGCCGACCTGACCTATGAGGAACTCATGGCCCAAGGTCATGCGGAGCGTGCAGATATTTTTTCCTACGATGAGACGTCCATCGCCGAGTTGTTCTATACGAGCGGCAGCACGGGAACGCCCAAGGGCGTGACACTCTCGCATCGAACGCTTTATCTGCATGCGCTAGACATCGGCTGCCTCTACCGGGACCTGGAAACGATGGTTGACCTGCACACGATTCCCATGTTCCACGCCAACGGATGGGGCCGGCCGCAAGCCTCCACCATGCACGGGATCAAGCAGGTGCTGGTGCGCCGTTTTGAGCCGGCGTTCGTTTTTGGCTTAATCCAGGAGCACAAAGCCACAGACATGTGCCTGGTGCCTACCATGGCTAACGCCCTGCTGAACGCGCCGGATCTGTCCAAATGGGACCTCTCGAGCATGCGGCGCGTCATGATCGGCGGTGCGGCATCTTCACCGGAGCTTGAAGGCGATTCCATCCTGCGAGTGCATCGCCGGCTACGGCCTAACCGAGACAGCGCCCGTGTTGACGTCGTCGCGATCGAAAGGGCTCGCCTGCGCCTCCGATGCCGAACGCCTGAAGCGCCAGGCGATGGCCGGTTGGACCGTCCCGGGAGTCGCCGTACGCGTGGTGGATTCCGAAATGCGCGACGTGCCCCGCGACATGCAGACCATCGGAGAGGTGATCGCGATGGGCGATCACATCATGGAAGGCTATTTTAAGGAGCCCGAGGCCACGCGCGCAGTGATGAGCAGCCACTGGTTCCATACCGGAGACATGGCGGTGTGGGACGAGGAAGGCTATATCCACATCGTTGATCGCAAGAAGGAGATCATTATTTCGGGCGGCGAAAACATCTCCTCGATCGAGGTCGAGAGGGCGATCTTCGCGCATCCTTCCGTGTTCGAGTGCGCCGTCGTGGCTGCGCCGCACGATAAGTGGGGCGAAGTGCCCGCTGCAATTGTCGTGTTGAAGCCGGGCGCATCGCTCACACAAGAGGAACTGCTCGAATTTCTTGAACGACGCCTGGGCAAATTCAAGCTTCCGCGCATCGTGGAGTTCACGGCCGACCAACTTCCAAAGACGGGTACCGGCAAAATTCGAAAAATGCTGCTAAAAGAGAAATTCTGGATCGGCAAGGAAAAACGGGTACAAGGCTGATGTATTCGGTCTTCACCGCCCCGGACCTGCTCCCGGATTTGTACGATGCCGGGACGGCCGGCGTCATCGAGCATGGCGGGCGGCTGGAGGCTTTCTTTGAAGATCGCTCGGCCGCCGCTCTTTTCGGCGAACCGCAGCTTGTGGAGGAGATGGACTGGGTTCAACATACCCGCGATGCCTGGCCTCCCTTGCTGGTAGGCGAAAGATTCTTCGTGGTCGCGCCGTGGCGGGCGGAACCGACGCCGCCTGGCCGGCTCCGTCTCGAAATCAATCCGGGCATGCAGTGCGACACCGGACAGCATCCGTGCACGCGTTTGTGCCTTGAAGCCATGGAACGCGCCGTGCGGCCGGGCGATGCGGTGCTCGATGTCGGCAGCGGCTCCGGGATTTTATCGCTGGCTGCCAAGCTTCTGGGTGCGCGGCGCGTCGTCGCCTGCGACATAGACCCCGATGCCGCGAGGGTCGCGCCGTTTTTCATCGGAAGCGCGGACGCAGTGCGGACCGGCGCGTTCGACGTAGTGGTGGCCAACATCAACGAAGATGTGCTTGGTCCGATGCGCGCCGATCTCGAGCGAGTGGCGCCGCGCCGGATTCTTTCGGGATTTCAGGATGAGGAGGGCGATTGGACGTGCCTGGTCTGCTGATTATGGATGCTCGGGCCATGTGTGCTTGGGATACCTCCGCGACAGCTCGCGCCGCACTTGCGGATAAAGCCGCCCCCAGAAGCCGGCCAAGTCCGTGGTGACCTGCACCGGCCGGCGATTCGGCGCGAGCAGATGCACCACCACCGGAACCCCGGCGATGCGCGGCGTCTCGTGCATGCCGAAGAAATCCTGCATGCGCGATTCGATCCACGGCGGCTTGCCGTTCTCATAGTGGACTCTTACCTGGCGCCCGCCCGGCAATCGCAGCCGCTCCGGAGCGATCTGATCCAGGCGCGCGGGCCGGAGCGCCGTGAGAAGGCCGGCGGAGGCGAGCTCGGCGAAACTCGAACGCCCGCGGCATAATTCCTCGAGCCCGGCGGCAACGTCAATCCCAATCCCGGCGAAGGCCGCACGCGCCCGAAGGTCCTCGAGGGCGTCGCGATCGACAAAATTGCCGATGTCGGTTTCGAGCGCCTTTTCGGCAAGCAGGCGCGCGGTCTCCTCCGAATCGGGTGCGGG
Source organism: Acidobacteriota bacterium (assembly GCA_003223065.1). Classification (GTDB taxonomy): domain Bacteria; phylum Acidobacteriota; class Terriglobia; order Bryobacterales; family Bryobacteraceae; genus Palsa-187. The sequence continues at coordinate 4,886 of QHXU01000020.1, forward strand.
ACCGCGTGTCTCGTCGATCACGAGCTGGTCGTACATCAGCGCGGTGACCTGCTCGACGCGCTCCGCGCTGCGGTTCCATTCCATTGTTGTGCGCTCCACGGCGCGGTCCAGGAGCCACTCGGCCTCGATCGGCGCCGCCAGACGAACGAGCGGCAACCCGCGATCCCGGCGCTCCTCTATATCGATCGCAACGACGAATTCATGACGGCATCCTGGAAATCGCGCCGAGCCGCCGGAGGCGAGCAGCAACTCGCCGTCGCGGCGATGGCGGGCAACCCGGTCCGAAAAGGCCGCCAGCACGGACCCGAGAACCGCATCGTCGCCCTTGCGGTCGCGTCCGGGAATCAACCGGCGCAACTGCTCGAACACGCGGCGGGTGTGCGGCTGCCAATCCGATTCAGCCAGCTCCAGCAGATCGGACGAGCCGCGCTCGCCTGCGCTGAGAACGGCCGCGACAGCGCACCCTTTCTCCGGCGCGCCGCGCCGCGCTGCTTCGAGCACCAGCTTCGCCAGCCGTGGAGGAAGCGGAAGCTCAGCCATTTCGGCGGTGGCGCCGAGGCGATCGAGTAGCGCGTTCGCGGCCGCGAGCGCCGGCTCCGGCGGCGGCTCAAGCCAGTCCAAGGAATCGATCTTCAACGCTCGAAGCTGCAACACGATTTGCGACAGCTCGCGGCGCAGGATTTCAGGCGGATCGGCAGCCGGGCGCCGATGAAAATCTTCCGCCGTATAAAGCCGGATCACACGGCCAGGCGCGGTCCGGCCCGCTCGCCCCGCCCGTTGCGTCGCTGAGGCCTGGCTTATGCGGCGCACGTCCAGCGACGGCAGCCCGGTCCAGGGCGAATCGACGGCAACCCGAGCCAGCCCGCTGTCGATCACCGTGGTGACGCCTTCGATAGTGATTGAACTCTCGGCGACATTGGTCGAAAGGATCACTTTCCGGCGATCGGCGGGAGCAACGGCGCGGTCCTGCTCGGCCGGAGACAGATCGCCGTGCAGCGGCATGGCAAGCAAACCGGCGCGGCGAAGGATCGGTTCGATAACGCGCGCAGCCTTCCGGATCTCGGCGGCTCCGGGCAGGAAGACGAGCACATCGCCGTCAAGACCTTCCTGCACCAACCGCTCCAGCGCGGACGCCACTTGATCCTCGAGCGGGGCAGCCGAATGCGGAGTGTACTCGATGCTCAGGTTGTGGCGTTTTCCCTCCGAGCGCAGGATCGGGCAGTCATCCAGAAAGCGGGCAACCGGCGCCGCTTCCATCGTCGCTGACATCACAACGATACGGATGCCGAGGCGTTTCAGCAACGCCAGCCCGAGGTCAGTATCGAGATGGCGCTCGTGAAATTCATCGAGCACGACAATGCCGGTGCCGCGGAGTCTGGGGTCGGAGAGCAAACGCCGCGTCAGCACGCCTTCGGTGAGGAACCGCAGCCGCGTCCGCGGGCCGCTCATGTCTTCAAACCGCACTTGATAGCCGACAGTTTCACCAACACGCTCGCCCAGTTCGCTCGCCACGCGGCGGGCCGCCATGCGGGCCGCCAGCCGCCTCGGTTCGAGCACCAGGACGTCGCCCGGATTCAACGAGAGCAGAGCCGGCGGGACGCGTGTTGTCTTTCCGGCTCCGGGCGGGGCCTCGATCACCAAATTCTTCCCGGCGCGCAGTGTCTGGACGATGCGGGGCAGTAACGCGTCAACGGGGAGTCTCATGCGTCGACGACGGCGCGAATCGTCTCCGGCGCGTTTCCTTCCAGTCGATTGTTAACGAAAATGTACGCGGCGCGGCGCTCCTCGCGCATGCGGTGGATCAGCGCACGCAGGGACTCCCGCACTTCGGGATTCTCGTCGCGGATCTTATCGTATGGGGTGAACTGCGCCACGGCGTCTTCGTAAGAGCGTCCCTGGCGGAGCAGCGCGCGCACCACGGTGAAATCCGTGGTGAACGCATCCGGCATACCGATCTGGTGGGAAAGCACGGGCATCCGCGTCCAGGCGTTGAAGACGTGCGCCACGCGGTATGAGTTGAGGCACGCGAAGTAACGCGGGCGCAGGTATTCACGATTGCGCACTTCGACAGCGTACCGAAACGTGCTTGGCAGCGCTGCGAGAAACGCATCGAGCCGGCCCATGAACTCCCGGGGAGCGGCTCCGCGCGCGCCGAATTCGAAAATCAGCGACGAGATGCGCGCCGCCCAGGGCTCAAGCGGTTCGAGAAACAACGCGCTGAGCGCTTCGGCATTGAGATACGACTCGTTCTTCCCACCGGCGCGCGGACCGTACCGGGGCTGTTTCGGAAAGACTTCGACCGTTACTTCCTCGGGCACTTTCAACACGAAGTGTAACGCCGCGGGCGCGGAATCGAAGAGGCGCCCCCAATACTCGGGCGACGGGAACTGGTAAAACGAGAAATCGCCGCAAACAATCGGAAATGTTTCGGCGTACTCGGCCAGGCATTCCATCTCGAAACGCTTGCGTGAGAACTTTCCACGTGAAAGATACCGGTCCGGCGTGTAGATCTGACCGAGCCATCCTTCGTACTTCCACGAACTGGTGCCGATCCAGATATTCTCTGCGGCCAGGGCACGCAGACGCGCGGCGAGGGAGGTGCGGTCAAAAAGGGGCGGCTGGTCGAATAAGGGAAATGTCATCGGGTAGCGGCGAGTGGGAAGCGGCAGTTGCGAGGTTCGTTCAAACCAGTTCCTACTATCCAGTTCCCGATCACCACGCGTGCGCCGACCGGTTGTAAAACGGATCCGCGCCCGCTTCGATGACGCCGCTCGGCAACACCTTTGATCGCCACCGGAGCCGCTCCGTTTGCATAACGCGAACGCGAGCTGGTCTGATGGCCGCGCTCAGTCAGATCGGTGTAGGTCGCGGGCGGAATACGTTCATCCAACAAAAGGTCTCCGCGGTTCCAGGCATGATTGTCGAAGCTCGATACCAGATGGCGCGTTTGGAAACGCGGGGCCTCCACGGCATTCTGCGCGTTGAGGTTGAAATCGAGCACGTCCAGCAGCACTTGAATCAGCGCCTGGTCCTGGTTGTCCCCACCCGGAGTGGAAAGCGCCAGATAAGGATGTCCGTCACCCTGGGTCACCAGCGTCGGGCTAAGCGTCACGCGCGGGCGCTTGCCTCCGGCGAGCTCATTGGGATGCCCGGGAATCAGCACGAAACTTTGAGCGCGCTCGGTCAGCGGGATCCCGGTATCCCCCGCGATCACGCTGGGCAGCCATGCTCCTGAAGGCGTCGCCGAGAACATCATGCCCTCGTGATCGATAGCGTCGACGCAGGTCGTATCGTGCGCCTTCAACGTTTCGTCGATGTGCAGCGCCGCGGTCTCGTTCTCCGCGGGATGATGACCCACTTTCCCGTTAATGCGTCCGGGCAGAAAGTCCCGAGACGCTTTCTGTGTAATCTGACGGCGTCTCTCGGCCGCATACTCCTTCGACAGCAATATCTGGCTCGGAACGCTGGAGAATTTCGGATCGCCATAATAGGTGTCGCGATCGGCGTAAGCCAATTTCAGGGCCTCCACGGTGCGATGAATATATTCGGCGGAATTTAACGGAGCGTTGCGCGAGTCGAATCCGTCCAGAATATTCAGCGCCTCAATCATGGCCGGGCCCTGGCTCCAGAAGCCAGGCTTGTACACTTTATAGCCGTGATACATGGTCGAAACCGGCTCTTCCACTTCGAGCTTGAACGCAGCCATGTCTTCATAGCGCAGCAGGCCGTTGTTGGCCTTCATGAATGCATCGATCTTGCGGGCGATTTCGCCGCGGTAGAAGTAATCGCGTACCGCATCGATGGCGGCCTGCCGGCTGGCTCCTGCGGCCAGAGCCTTGCGCTCCGCCTCGGCCATGGAGCGCAGCGTGTGCGCGAGATCGGGCTGCCGGAAGATGTCGCCGACCTTCGGAATCTGGCCGTTGGGTGTGAAATGCTGCTTCGAGGTCGGCCACAGATCGAAGAAGCGGCGGCTGCGCGCGATACTGCCGGCGCGCATCTCATCGATCGCAAATCCGTCGGCCAGCTCGATCGCCGGCGCGATGATCTCATTGAACGACTTCGTGCCGAACTCACGCAGCGCCACCAGGCCCGCATCCACCATGCCCGGCACCAGCGCAGGCATGATGCCGGCCACGGGAATGATGCCCTTCAGACCACCCGGATCCATCTCCATAATCTCCCCGGGCATCAAGCGGCGTGTGCGGAACATTTCGGAGGTCGCGAGCTTGGGCATCGTCCCGACGCCGGCGATGGCGTAAACCTTGCCTGCTTTGTTGCGGATCAGGATCGGCGCTTCACCGCCCATGCCGAAATGCGAGAGCTCCGTGACCGAGCCGGCGAACATCGCGGTCACGCCCGCATCCACCGCGTTCCCGCCTTTGTAGTAGATACGCATGCCGGCTTCGGTTGCGTACTCGCTGCCGGCGGCTACGGCGCCGTGTGTGCCTCGCACCGCCTGTCGAACCGGGCGGTCGAATTCACGGCGCGCCTGGCCGGCGCACAAGCTCGTTAACGTGAGAGCAAGCAGGACCGTCTTACGTATCATGTTTTTCACGCACTATTATAATGGTTCCGGAGTGGAGCCGAACTCAGAGAACGTGGTTGCCAATCGTTGCGGAGACGGTTACGAGGACGAACCGATGCTCTACTGTCCCGTCTGCAGCCGCCGTCTTGCCGAGCGCAGATGCAAGCTGGTCTGCGAACGCTGCGGCTACTATATGAGTTGTGGGGACTACTACTGATGAGCGAGCTGGCAGAGCTGTTGGAACGATTCCGGCGCGGAGCGGAGCTTCTCGCCGTGGCCACCACCGGCGCCGCCGGGCCGGAGCTTGATTTCAAGCCCGGGGAAAACAAGTGGAGCGTGCGGCAGATCGCGTGTCACCTGGCGGATGCGGAAGCGGTGGGCGTAATGCGATTCCGCCAGCTCATCGCCGAAGACAATCCCACCATGGCGGCGTGGAACCAGGAGGCCTGGGCGGCCAATCTCGATTACAGCAAACGTAAGATCTCGCAGGTAATAGAAACCTTCCGCATGTTGCGCTTCGCCAATTACGAATTGTTGAAGGACCAGCCGGTCCAAGTCTTCGAGCGCCGCGGCACACACGCCGTGCGCGGGCCAATGACCCTGCTGCAGATGCTCCGAATGTATGCCGAGCACGCCGAGAATCACGTCAAGCAAATCCAGGGTGTGCGTGCGGTGTTCAAGGAGCAAAAGGCGAGACAGGCCGCGCGCTAGCTACTGAAACAATCCGCGTTTGCCGGATTTGAAATCCTCCCATTGTCCGAACGCCTTCATTTGTTCGTCGAGCTTGGTGTCGACGAGCAGCTTTTCCACTTCGCTGCGCGTCTGCCGTTTCAGGCGCTCCGGATTTTCAGCCAGCGCCCAAACGAGCGCCGATGCGATGGCCGCCGTGGCCTTCTCTTCACGCTGATTAACGCGATCGAAGGTGTCGGACTCGACGTGATAGTCCGGAAGATACGGAATCGGGTCCTGCACTCCGACGAGATTGGGCACACCGGAGACCAGGAAATCGAAGTTGTCCGTGCCGTCAATGGCCTCGATGGTGTGATCGATGGCGTTGAAACCGCCGACCACGGCGAGCGCCTGGTTTACCGGCGCGCGGAGGTCTTCGCGGCCGTTCAGGTAAAAGCCGGTGAGCCGGCCTGAGCCCGTGTCAAAGACAACCACCGCCGCGTGCCTGTCGAGCTCGGCGCGGTGGCGCTCCACATATCGCCGCGAGCCCCACATGCCCTGCTCCTCGCCCGTGAACAACACAAACCGGATCGTGCGCCGGGGCACGATGCCCAGCTGTTTGAACCCGCGCGCGACGTCCAGCACCAGCGCTACGTTGACGCCGTTGTCTTCGGCGCCCGTGCCGAGGTCCCAGGAATCGAGATGCGCGCCGATGAGGACGATCTCGCCGGGCTGCTCGCGGCCGGGGATGTCGGCCACGACGTTGTGCGATTCATACTCGCCGCCCAACTTGTTTTGAAGATTCAAGCGCACGCGAACCTCGCCCTTTTCCGCGAGACGCCGGAGGCGCTCGGCGTGCTCACGATTGACGATCGCCGTGGGGATCGGCACCAGCGATCCATCGAAGCTCATTGGATGGCGATACAAGAGCCCGCGCGGGCGGGTCGACTCGAGAAGCAGCGCGGCTACGCCCGCCTTCTTCGCGGCGGCCACCAGCGAATCGTTGCGGAGATATTCGGCAAAGAGATCGTCGAACGTCTTCATCTCCTTGTTGTGGACGAGTGCGATTGCGCCCTTGGCCGTTGCGCCGAGCTTGGCAAAATCCGCCTCCGAGCCTTCGCCCGCGTCGACAACACGCGCTTCGAGCGTGCCCTCCGTCGAACTGGTAAAAGGCGCGGCGGCGACCCGAACCGTGAACTGTTCCGGTGCGGTGGCTGAGGCCTCGGCGGTGCCGGGCAGCCAAAGATTCGGAATCTTGAACGGCTCCAGCGACACCCGCTCGATGCCTGCCGCTTTGAACTTGCGTGCCGCCCACTCGATGGAACGGAACGCGGCGGGCGATCCGGTAGGCCGGCCGCCGACACCATCGCAGAGCTCCCTTAAGTCGTCGAAGATTGGCGTGTCACCAATCGCCCGGGCAGCAAGACGGCGCGGCGCATCATCCGCCGCCGCGACGGCCGCTATCGTGAGCGCGGCGAAAAGAAGTCCGTGTTTAGCGTTTCTCATTTTGGACCTGACCTGACGGCAACGGTTAGTATAGCGAGGTGACCGATCGAATACGCGCGCGCTCGTGCCAATCGCTTTGGGGTTCATCGCGAAGACCACGCAGCCACCATTTACGATCGTAACGGGAGGACCATTTTTGACGTCTTCCGATTCCGGCAAATTCACGTGTAACATCTGCGGCGCCGTTTGCGAGCGCCCCGCCGGGAGTATGGGCCGGGAGACAGCGAACTGCCCGGAATGCAAATCGACCTTACGGCTGCGCGCGCTGATCGCCCTGCTATCGCAGGAAATTTTTGGGTTGCCTCTGTCATTGCCGGAATTTCCCGCGCTCAAAGGCATTCGCGGTATGGGAATGAGCGATTCGCCGGAACTCGCGGCGCTGCTCGCCGAAAAGTTCGATTACACCAACACTTTCTACCATCAGCCGCCGGTGTTCGACGTCACCAGGCCCGACGAGCGCGATCTCGCACGCTACGATTTCATTGTTTCGAGCGAGGTGATGGAGCACGTACCGCCGCCCGTCGAGAACGCTTTCGCCACGCTGTGCCGGATGCTCAGGCCGGACGGCCTGTTGCTGCTAACCGTTCCCTACACTCTTCAGGGCCGGACCGTCGAGCATTTTCCCGAATTGCACCAGTACACGCTGGCCGCACCCGGAGGCCGGACGGTTCTTGTCAACAGGAGACGAGACGGTCAAATCGAGGTGTTTGAAAACCTGGTGTTCCATGGCGGGCACGGCTCGACGCTCGAAATGCGCGTGTTCACCGAGGGCTCCTTACGCGCCATGCTCGCGGAAGCAGGCTTTGCGAGTGTTTACATCGCGACCGAGAACTGGCCTGACTTCGGCGTCGAGCACGCGGAGACGTGGTCGCTTCCGCTCGCCGCGCGCAAAGGGAATTTCCGGCCGCCCTCCGCCGAATTGGCGCGCGCATACCGGGACGCCTTCCGCCGCGCCATGAACGCAGAGCGCAGCCTGGTGGCGCTGCGCGCCGATTACGAACGGCACGTCGCGCATCACAATTTCTCGCATCAGGAGCTGACACAACGGGTGCAGGACCTGGATCGTGAAAGAAAGCGCGCCCTTGCCGA
>QHXU01000020.1:12973-22399 GCA_003223065.1 Acidobacteriota bacterium
CCCTGGTTCGCGGCCAGGATATTCCAGCCAATGCCGACGCGCTGGTGAATGCATATGTGAAGCTGAACCGGTTCATGGGCTCGGCGCTTGTGGCCAAGGGCGGAACAGTCTTGGTGAAGAAGGGCTACGGAATGGCGAACGTGGAACTCGACGTACCGAATTCGCCCGAAACTAAGTTCCGCCTCGGCTCGATCACCAAGCAATTCACGGCAACGTCGATTCTGCAGATCGCCTCGCAGGGCAAGCTGAGCGTTGAAGACAAAGTCTCGAAATATGTGCCGGATGCCCCCGCGGCGTGGAAGGATATCACCATCCATCACCTGCTGACGCATACATCCGGTCTTCCGAACTATACGAGCTTTCCCGATTACCTGAAAAAAATGCGCGAGCCGGTCACGCCGCTCCAATTGATCGCCGTGTTCAAGGATCGCCCGCTCGATTTCGAACCGGGGTCAAAGTTCAGCTACTCGAATTCGGGCTATGCGGCGCTCGGCTACATTATCGAGAAGGTGTCGGGCGAGAAGTACGAAGATTATCTCAGGAAGCACATCTTCGATCCGCTCGACATGAGCGACACCGGCTACGACCACGACACCACGATCCTGAAACAGCGCGCAGCCGGGTACATGCTTTCGAAAGACGGGAAAATCCGCAATGCGGATTATCTGGACATGTCGATTCCCTATTCGGCCGGGTCGATGTATTCGACCGTGGAGGACCTCTATCGCTGGGACCGCTCCCTGTACACGGATAAAGTGCTGCCGCGCGAGTGGCGCGAGAAAATGTTCACGCCATTTCTGAATAATTACGCCTATGGCTGGTTCAGGGCGCCGCTATTCGGCCACAAGATGACCTCGCACGGCGGCGGCATCAACGGCTTCAGCACCGCCATTAACCGCTTCCCGGACGACGACGTGTGCATTGTGGTGCTCAGCAACCTCGCGAGTTCCTCGATTGGCGCGCTTGCGAACGCACTTGCGGCGATCGTCTTCGGTGAAAAATATGAGCTGCCGGTAGAGCGGAAGGAAATCAGCCTCGATCCCAAGTTGCTCGATCGCTACACCGGCAAGTATCAGCTTCCCGACTCTGTCTTTTATGTGGCGCGCGAAGGCAATCAGCTCCTCGCCGGACCCAACAACGACAAGGCGCCGATCTTCCCCGCCTCCGCGACGAGATTCTTTCTCAAAGTGCTACCCGCAGAGATCGAGTTCAAGCTGGACGCGTCAGGCAAGGTCACCGGGATGGTGCTGCACCAGGGCGGGCAGCAGATGCCCGGAAAACGGATCGAGTAGCGGCCAGTAGCGCTTGCCGTGCGCCGCTTGGGCGCAATACAGTAGATAGGCCAACCAAGGAGGCCCTATGGATCTGTCTCTGATCCCGATCATCGTGATCGTGCTCTATCTTTTGTCCAGCATCAAAATTCTCGCCGAATACGAGCGCGGCGTCATCTTCCGGCTGGGCCGCGTGCTCGACAAACCGAAAGGTCCCGGCGTGATCCTGGTGTTTTCGCCCATAGATCGAATGGTGCGGCTCTCGCTACGCGTGGAGGCGATGGAAGTACCCGCGCAGGACGTCGTCACGCGCGACAACGTCACCGTGAAGGTGAATGCCGTGATCTATTTCCGCATCGTCGAGCCGACCAAGGCGGTGATCGAGGTGGCGAATTATCTTTACGCGACCTCGCAGCTCTCGCAGACCACTCTGCGCAGCGTTCTGGGCGAAGTCGAGCTGGACGAGTTGCTCGGGCAGCGCGAGAAACTCAACGTGAAACTGCAATCCGCACTCGATCAGCATACCGGGCCGTGGGGCGTGAAAGTCGCGATGGTGGAGGTGAAGCAGGTGGATCTTCCGGACCAGATGATTCGCGCCATCGCGCGTCAGGCCGAAGCCGAACGCGAGCGCCGCGCCAAGATCATCCACGCCGAGGGCGAGGCATCCGCCGCGGCCAACCTCGAGAAAGCGGCCGAGATGATGGCCCGGCAGCCAGCGGCGATCCAGCTTCGCTACCTGCAAACGCTGGTTGAGATCGGCTCGGAAAAAAACACAACTGTTGTTTTCCCCTTGCCGATGGATATACTTACATCATTGGGACAAGTTTTGAGGAAACTCGCCGGTCCCGAACCCGGCGCAACTCCATCATAAAAATCAAGGAACTTAAGTGGCCAAAAACGAAGACCGCGAATTTGAGTTGATCTTAGGGAACCGCCAGTTGCTGAGCGTGTTCTTTATTGTGGTGATCCTGCTGGGCGTATTCTTCACGATGGGTTACATCGTGGGGCGCAACTCGGCTCCGACGGGAACCGACGTCGCCTCCGCGCGCAAGGCGGAAACGAAACCTTTGGTCGTTGATTCTCCGGCGCGGCAGCAGGACCAGACCCCGTCGGTGCCCGGTGCCAGGCCGACTGAAACCGCGGCGCGACAGCCTGCGGCAGCGGAGCAGGAGCCAGAGTCCGTGAAGGAAGCGAAATCGGAGGCCGCCAGAGCCGGGCTCGTACGCGCCTCGAATCCCGCGGGTTCGGGTGGTCAACCGGCAGCCGGGCAAACCTACCTGCAGCTCGCAGCCACCAACAAACCCGATGCCGACATCATGGTGGACGTTCTCCGTCAGAAAGGCTTCAAGGCCCTGGCGGCGGAAATTCCGGAGAAACCCGGCATGTTTCGCGTACTGGTTGGACCCGTGATCGAAAGCGTCGTAAACAAGATACGAGCCGAGCTGCAAGGCGCAGGGTTCCCCGGCAACGCCGCTATCAAGAAAACATTTTGAATGGGCGGGTTGATTCAGCTTCAGCCACCCGGGCCGCGACTGCCCGCATGGCTGCGCAAACACCGCACCCATTTCGAATCGGTCCACCATCTGAAGACGGAACTGCGCCGTCTTAACCTCCACACTGTCTGCGAATCCGCGCGCTGCCCCAACATGCACGAGTGCTTCCATCGCGGCGCCGCGACGTTCATGATCCTTGGAAACCTGTGCACGCGCGGTTGCGGTTTTTGCTCGGTGCCGAAGAGCCGGCGGCCCGGCGGGCTCGATCCGAAGGAGCCTGAAAACGTCGCGGGGATGGCCGCGGCCATGCGGCTGCGATACGTCGTGATCACCAGCGTTAACCGGGACGACTTGCCGGACGGCGGCTCGCGCCACTTTGCCCAAACCGTGCGCGAAGTGCGGAGCGCGCTTTCGAGCGCACGCGTCGAAGTCCTGACGCCCGATTTTTGCGGCGATCCCGATGCTGTGGCGCGCGTGCTCGATGCGGAGCCGCACGTCTTCAACCACAACATGGAAACAGTGGCGCGCCTCTACAAGCGCGTGCGGCCCCAGGCGAATTATCGCCAGTCGCTCGATGTGCTGCGTTTCGCCAAGCGTTATCGTCCCGAAGCGCTCACCAAGTCCGGAGCGATGGTGGGATTAGGTGAGAGGCCGGCGGAAATCGAGGAGCTGTTGCGGGATCTGCGCGAAGCCGGGGCCGATGTAGTAACACTTGGGCAGTATTTGCAGCCGGCGCGGCGGAATTTGCCAGTGGCGGAGTTCGTGGCGCCGGAGCAGTTCGACGCCTATCGTGAATACGGCCTTTCCATCGGCTTTAAGATGCTGTTCAGTGGACCGTTGGTGCGCAGTTCCTATATGGCGGACGTGGTGAGCGAGCAGGCTTGCCGTACTTAAATCTCACACTTTCGCTCGCCTCGGCTGTTCTGCTTGTCCTCCTGTTTCCACGTTTCAATTTGACCTGGCTTGCGCCCGTCGCCCTGACGCCTCTGCTGGTAGCCTGCGCGCGCGAAGCGTCATGGAAACGCCGCTTCTTGAATGGATGGGCAGCGGGCTTCACGTTCTGGTTCAGCGTCTGCTACTGGATTCAGTTTGTGCTTGAAGTACACGGCGGAATGGGTCGGTGGGGCGGATGGGGAACGTTCGTTTTGTTTTCAATGTTGAAGGGCCTGCACCTGGCGCTGTTCTCGATGCTCGCCGGTTTCCTGATGCCCAAAGCATGGGCGATTCCCGCTACAGCCGCGTTGTGGGCGGGTCTCGAGCGCACGCACGGCCCGCTGGGCTTCGCCTGGCTCGATTTGGGCAATGCCGGAATCGATATGCCGGTACCGATGCGGCTGGCGCCTTACAGCGGCGTCTATGGGTTGTCGTTCACGTTCGCGATGCTCGCTTGTGCCGTGGCGCTGGTCGTGCTGCGGCGTCCGCGCCGTGAAATCGCGTGGCTCTTGGTCCTGCCCTTGCTGTTCGTGTTGCCTTCCGTACCCCCGCGCGACCGCGGGCCCGAGCAGGCCCTTCTGGTACAACCGGACATCGACGGGGAGATGAACTGGACACAAGGCTCTCTGCGCGCCGTCGAACAGGAGCTGGCCTTGCTGTCGCGCTCGCCTGGCGCGAGCCTCATCGTTTGGCCGGAGGTGCCCGCGCCGTTCTATCCCAGCGACACGGCATTCCGCGACTACACCGCCCAGATCGCGCGTCGCGCGCAGGCGTACTTTCTTTTCGGCGCCGTCAGCTACACGCCGTCGGGCGCGCCCCTCAACTCCGCTTATTTGCTCGATCCATCCGGTAACACCGTGGATCGCTATGACAAGATCAAGCTGGTGCCATTTGGCGAGTTTGTCCCCCAAGCTTTCGGGTGGGTGAACCGGATCACGAAAGAAGCGGGGGACTTCGCCAGCGGCGATCGTGTGGTCGTTTTTCCCGTTGACGGGCATCACATCGGCGCGTTTATCTGCTACGAATCGGCATTCCCCGATCTGGTACGCCAATTCGCGCGAGGAGGCGCGGAGGTGCTGGTGAATATCTCGAATGACGGGTACTTCGGCCACAGCGCGGCGCGCGAGCAGCACCTCGCGCTGGTACGGATGCGTGCCGCCGAAAACCGCCGCTGGATTCTCCGCGCCACAAACGACGGCATCACCGCGGCGATCGACCCCGCCGGCCGCGTCATCTATCGCGCCCCGCCCTATCGCGAGCTGGCCGGCTCCGTGACTTATCGCTATCTGAAGGACACGACGACTTACACGCGCTACGGTGATTGGTTCGCGTGGTGCGCTCTGGCCGCCGGCCTCATCAGCAGCCTCCCTATCCGTGCCGGATCACGAGCACATCGCCATCCTTGACGATGTACTCTTTGCCCTCAAGCCGCAGCAATCCCTTCTCCCGCACACCGGCGTAGCCCTCGTGCTCGATCAGCGCCTTCCAGTTCACTACTTCGGCCCGGATAAACTTCTTCTCGAAATCGCTGTGGATCGCGCCCGCGGCTTTGATGGCGGTGCTGTTGATGGGGATGGTCCAGGCGCGCACTTCCGTCTCGCCCGCCGTCAGAAAAGACATCAAGCCGAGCAGCGTATAGGTGGCGGAGATCAACCGTTCGAGTCCCGACTCCTTGAGGCCGTAGCTCGCCAGGTAATCGCGCGCTTCATCGGGCGACAACTCGGCCAGTTCCGCCTCGATCTTGCCGCAGACTGCTGTGACGGCGGTGTGCGTGCGGCCGGCAAGCGGACCATCGCGATACTCGGCTTCGATCTCGTGCAGACGCCCGGCATCCGCCTCGCCCAGATTCAGCACGGCTAACACCGGTTTCTGCGAAAGGAACTGGAATCCGCGGATGCGTTTTTCATCCTCGTCGCTGAATTCAAGGCCGCGCAAGGGACGATTCGCTTCGAGCTCGGCTTTCAATCGTTCCAGCAGCGCAAACTCCTTGTCCAGATCCGGGTTCCTGATCTTCTTGCGATCTTTCTCCAGGCGCTCGAGGCGTTTCTCGACCACGACCAGATCGCTCAGGATCAGCTCGATCTCAACGTCCTCGAAATCTCGCATCGGATCGACCGAGCCTTTTTCGTGCGGCACCGTGTCGCTTTCAAAAACGCGAAGCACGTGCGCGAGCGCGTCCACCACACGAAGGCTTGCCAGGCAACCGGGATCGCGCAGGGCCTCCTTGGAAATCGACGGGAAATCGAGATATTCGACGGTGGCGTGCGTGACTTTCGGGGGTTGGAAAAGCTTAGACAGCGCGTCGAGCCTTTGATCCGGGACCTTCGCCACGCCAACGCGCGATTCGAGCGATCCGACACGCGCAGCCTCGTGGACGCCGGTGAGGATTGTGAACAGGCTTGTCTTGCCCACCATGGGCAGGCCAACGATTGCGGTCTTCATGTTTGGGACACCGGGTGTTCGGGCGAGATCAAGCGAACAGCCCTATAGTGGCACGTCCACCAGCGTGAGGATTTCGCTCAAAATCTTCTCGGCAACTTCGGCCGACCGCTGGGCGATAGCGACCCGCGTGTTCACCATCACGCGATGTGCGAACACTGGAATCACCATCCGCTTGACATCGTCCGGTGTGACGTAGTCGCGCCCTTCCACCGCGGCCAGCGCTTGCGTAGCACGATACAGAGCCTGCGCACCACGCGGGCTCACACCCATCGCCAGCGATTCGTGGGTGCGTGTGCGCGCCACGATTTCGAGCATATAATCGACCAGCGTCTCATCCACAGCGATCTGCGCCACGCTATCTTGTAACCGCGTCAGGTCTTCACCCGTAATCACGGCGTGGCCGTCGGCCGCCGGAGAAGGGGCGGCTTGCCGCAGGATCTCCCGCTCCGCCGTGTGATCCGGATAGCCGATGCGGATGCGCATCAGGAAGCGATCGAGCTGAGATTCAGGCAAAGGATAGGTCCCGTGGTGCTCAACGGGATTCTGCGTTGCGATCACCATGAAGGGCTGCGACAAGGGCCAGGAACGGCCGTCAATTGTGACCTGCAGTTCATTCATTGCCTCCAGCAGCGCCGACTGTGTTTTCGGAGTGGCGCGGTTGATTTCGTCGGCCAGAAGAAAATTGGTGAAGATCGGCCCGCGCTTGAACTCGAACTCCTGCGTATGGGCGTTGTAGATCGTCACGCCCAACACGTCGCTCGGCAGCATGTCGGAAGTGAACTGAAGACGGTGGAAACCGCAATGGACGCTCCGGGCCAGCGCCTGGGCCAGCGTAGTCTTACCCACGCCGGGAACATCCTCAATCAATAAGTGGCCCCGCGCGAGCAGGCATGCCAAGGACAAGCGCAGCACTTCCGCTTTACCACGAATCGCTTCGCCTAACGCCGACTCGATTTCGGATAACCTGGAGAGCGAAACTGGCGGGCTGTAAACGGACTCCCGCTGGACCATCATTGCCATGATATCGAAAATACTCATCTGTTTCGCGATGGTTGCAGGTCCGGCCGCCGCCGCGAGCACCGAACAAGAGATCCGCGCCGTTCTGGAAAAGCAGGCCGTGGACTGGAATCGGGGCGATACGGCAGCGTTCCTAGAGGGTTATGCGCCCGATACGGTGTTCGTTGGCGACAAAATCACCCGGGGAATCGGCGAAGTGCGGGCGCGCTATCAGCAGCGCTACCCGACGCCGGCCGCCATGGGGCGACTTACGTTTTCCGACCTCGAGATCCATCCCATCGGCGCGGATCACGCTTACGTGATCGGCCGGTGGAACCTCGAGCGTCCAAAGGAAGCCGGCGGCGACACCGGCGGAATCTATACTCTGCTGTTTAGGAAGACTTCCAAGGGCTGGAAGATCATTCTCGACCACACGACTTGACGCGACGTTCGCTAGAACTTCGGGCCGACAGCGTCAATCGACGCTCATGTTGACGACTTGGAACATGAACCGCTCCGGAGGCAGCGCGCTCACCGGGCTAGGGGTCATCCCCGCCCAAGTCTGATAGGCGCTGCTCGCCACCGGCGAGTTCAAATAGAACAGGAACTGGTTCGAAAAACACTTCAGTGGTGGAGGGTGGCGGAAAGTCAGCCGCATGCCGACGGCTTTTTCGATGCCGATGCCGCCGGTCTCGACAGCCTTGTCCTCGAGCAGCATCACGAAACTCGACCGGCCCGCGTGCGGCCACAAATCGGCTCGCAATAGATTGCGGAGATCGATTCGCGTTTCGAAAGTCGTCTCACACTGGCGAATCCACTCCAGGATGCTGTTGCCCCATTGCCAGTGCTGCACGAATCCCAAGTATTGGTCGACAAGGTTCAGCGCAAGATCCATCTTCCGCCGTTCGATGTCCAGGTGAGCGCGGCCGGGGTCAGCTTCCGGGGCGGCGGACTCCAGAGGCGCAATCATGTCCTCCTGCTCGATCAGGTCATTGGCCATGCCCATCACCTTGTCGAGCCGCCTAACGTCGGGCGCCATCCGCACCAGAAGTGGCGGCAGCTCATGTGTCTTTGAGCCGGGCACCTCGACGAATCTCCGATCGCCCAGAATCTCCACAAATGCCCCTTCCGCTAGGTTATCGACTAACCAAGTCGGAGAAACTTAATCTTTCACTTTTAGGGACGCCCCAGTTTGGCCCCCCGTTACCTAAGTAGTTTACCACCAGTTGTAACCAACTCCAAATGAAAACCTTTAAATCGCTTTCGCAGCATTCCTGGAATCAGCAACGGGGCGAACACCAAGCTTGAGACGGCGTCGGCTGCGCTGAGGCCCAGGCTGTTCCACAGCGGATCCTCGTTCGTGAACGCGCGTGACCTGAGCCCGGCAAGTCGTAGTACCAGCGATATTACCAGCAGTGAGACGAGGGATAGCACCAGTGTCCGCCATGCCAGCAGCCACATGACCTTGAGGCTCTCCTGATAGCGCAGGGCACGGGGCGAGCCCGAAACAACAACGCGCAATCGGCCGTACTGGCGCCGGAGCGCGCGGCGCACAACCCAGGGTGAGACGGCCAGGAAGGAAACGACGGCCCAGATCGAGTCCCAAGTCTCAGCCGCAGTGTCAAATATCCCGTGAAACACAAACACCAACAGGAAATCGAGCAGGGCCAGCGGCCAGGTGAGTTCCCAAGCCATGCGCAAGCGCAGGCGGTAGGACAACCCGGTCACGCTTTTGTGGCACCTCCGCTGATCCCTTGAATATAGAATGGTTATCGTGCCTCGCGCATGGACCCCCTTGTTATTAACCAAATGAGCGAATACTCCATTGGTGTCGATTTGGGAGGAACCAACTTGCGCGCCGCTGCCGTTGACAAGGGCGGTAAAATCCTCGACAAAATCGCCGGCGGCACACATCTCCGGGCCGGCCGTGGCGCGGTGCTCGACGATATGGTGCGGTCCATCGAGGCGCTCCGCGCAAGGCTGGGTGAACACAACTTGGCGGGCGTAGGCGTGGGCGTGCCCGGGTTCATTTTGATGGACAAGGGCGTGATCGTCGGCTCGAACAACATGCCGGAGTTCGAAAACTACCCGGTGCGCGACGAGATCGAGCGGCGGCTCGGCGCAAAGGTAATCCTCGAAAATGACGCCAACGCGGCCGCACTCGGCGAAAAGTGGATCGGCGCCGGGCGTGACGTCGACGACATGGTACTGCTGACTCTCGGTACCGGCATCGGCGGCGGCATCATCATTGGCGGGCGTGTGCTGCATGGCCAGCTTGGCATGGCGGGCGA
>QHXU01000020.1:22417-23505 GCA_003223065.1 Acidobacteriota bacterium
CAACCCCTGCGGCTGCGGCAACACCGGCTGCGTAGAGAAGCACGCGTCAGCCACCGCGGTCTCCGCCATGGCAAGGCTCCTCGGCCTAGGCCACGATCTCACTGCGGAAAACGTCTACAATCTCGCCGTCTCCGGCGATCAGAAAGCGATGATGATTTTTCGTTCGATGGGCGAGGCGCTCGGCATCGCGCTTGCGACCTTGATCAACACTTTCAACTTCCCTTTGTACCTGCTCAGCGGCGGTGTGCTGCCGGCCTGGGATTTTTTCGCTCCGCCGATGCTCGCCGAAGTCGAGCGGCGCTCCTTCACGTATCGCAATTCGCCGACGAGAATCGAACGCGCCACGCTTGGAAATGAGGCCGGTCTGTACGGCGCGGCCTATCTTCCGTTCCAGGCCACACTCAATCGATGAATGCCTCCTGGCTAGGGCTGGACATCGGCACAGGCGGAAGCCGCGCTCTTCTGGTGGACGAGCAAGGCCGCGTGCGCCACGCCTTCACGGCTCCCCACCAGGACATGCGGATGGAACGGCCGCTGTGGGCCGAGCAGAGCCCCGAAAACTGGTGGGAGGCGGCACAGGCTGCCATCCGCGGCGTGCTCCGCGCAGCCGGCACCGGCGCGGTGCAAGTGCACGGCGTTGGGCTTTCGGGCCAGATGCACGGCCTGACTTTGCTCGATGCCTCCGATCGCGTTATTCGCCCTGCGCTCATCTGGTGCGATCAGCGCAGCCAGCCGCAAGTGGACTGGGTCAACGGGCATGCCGGCACCGGCTTTGTGCTGGAGTCCACCGCCAATCCTATGGTCACCGGCTTCACGCTGCCTAAGCTCCTCTGGGTGCGCGAGCACGAGCCGAAGAACTTTGCCAGCGCACGCAAGGTTCTCCTGCCAAAGGACTATATCCGTTTCGAGCTCACGGGCGAGTACGCAAGCGACGTCTCGGATGCGTCGGGGACAGGACTGTTCGACGTTGTGCACCGGCGCTGGTCGAACGCTTTGGCGGATCGCATCGAGATCGATCCTGCGCTGCTGCCGCGCGTAGTTGAGTCGAGCGCGGTCACGGGACGCGTTCACGCCCGGGCCGCCGCGGC
>QHXU01000020.1:23531-24064 GCA_003223065.1 Acidobacteriota bacterium
CGCGGGCGACCAGGCAGCAAGCGCCGTCGGCAACGGCATCGTCGAGCCGGGGATCGTCTCCTGCACGCTGGGCACATCGGGGGTCGTGTTCGCGCACCTCGCTGAGCCTGCCTACGACCCGCAGGGCAGGGTCCACACATTCTGTCATGCGGTCGAAGGAGCCTGGCACGTGATGGGCGTAACCCAGGGCGCGGGTTTGAGCCTGCAATGGTTCCGCAACCAGTTCGCCGCCGCCGCAAGTTACGACGATCTCACCGCGGAGGCCGCCACCGCGACGGCCGAGGGCCTCTTCTGGCTGCCTTACCTGATGGGCGAGCGTACACCACACCTCGACGCCGCGGCCCGAGGCGGCTGGATCGGACTCACGGCCAGGCACACGCGCGCTGATCTGATCCGCGCGCTGATCGAGGGCGTTAGCTTCAGCCAGAAGGATTGCCTGGATCTGGTCTCCGCGCTTGGCGCGCCGGTTGAATCGGTTCGCGTTTCGGGAGGGGGCGCGCGAAGCGCCTTCTGGCGGCAGTTACTCGCCGACA
>QHXU01000021.1:0-200 GCA_003223065.1 Acidobacteriota bacterium
TAGCGCGCCCAGCTCAGATGAAGCTTGGTTCGGGCCCGCGTCATGGCAACGTAGCAGAGCCGGCGCTCCTCCTCCATGGCGGTTGGGGAGTCGAGCGAGCGGCTGTGCGGAAACAGGCCCTCTTCGAGGCCAGCGATGAAGACGACAGGGAACTCCAAACCCTTGGCGTTGTGCATCGTGAGTAGTGAGACGGTGGCGCT
>QHXU01000021.1:248-789 GCA_003223065.1 Acidobacteriota bacterium
CAGGTTCTCACCGCGCTCGGCCGCATCGGTCGCGGCGTTGAGGAGTTCGTCGAGGTTTGCCAGGCGCGACTGCGCCTCCTCGGTGCCTTCTTCTTCGAGCATCCGCTGGTATCCGCTGGACGCCAGGACCGCCCGCAGCGTCTCGGCGACAGGACGCGCTTCGACGCCGGCCGCCAGACCTTCGATCATCTGATGAAAAGCTGCGAGCGCGGCTTCGGCTCGCTGCGGAAGGAGGTGCTGTTCGAGCATCTGCTCGATCGCGGCCCAGAACGAGAGGTGATGCGCGGCCGCGTGCTGCTCAATCTGTTCGATCGTGGTGCGGCCTATCCCCCGGGCGGGCGTATTGATGATGCGCAAGAGGCTGATCGAGTCCTGGGGGCTCAGCAGCACTTTTAAGTAGGCGAGGGTATCCTTGATTTCAGCGCGCTGGTAGAAGCTGAATCCTCCGACGACGATGTACTTGCGTCCATAGCGGCGTAAGGCCTCCTCGATCTGCCGCGACTGGGAGTTGGTGCGATACAGTACGGCGACCCGGGCCTGC
>QHXU01000021.1:808-21394 GCA_003223065.1 Acidobacteriota bacterium
GAGGGCTTCGTTTTCGGCGTCGGGAGATTCGTAAAGCGTGATTTTCTCACCGGGACCGGATTCGGTCCAGAGCCATTTCCCGATACGCTCGGTATTGTTGGCGACGACCGTGCTGGCCGCTTCGAGAATGTTCTTGGTGGATCGGTAGTTCTGCTCCAGCCGGATCACCGCGGCGCCGGGGAAGTCGCGCTCGAAATCCAGAATGTTGCGGATATTAGCGCCACGCCAGGCGTAGATCGATTGATCCTCGTCGCCGACGACGCCGATGTTGAGCCGCTCGGCAGTGAGCAGTCGCATCAAGTCGTACTGGCTGCGGTTGGTGTCCTGATACTCGTCCACCATCACGAATTCGTAACGGCGGTTGAGCCGCTGGCAGGTAGGGGCGTCGTGGGCGAGCAGGCGCACCGCTTCGAGCAGCAAATCGTCGAAATCGAGGGCGTTGGACTCTATCAGGCGGGCCTGGTAGCGCTCATAGACCACAGCGAGACGCTCGATCATGGGGTCCGTGGCGGAGGCGGCCAGGTCCTCCGGAGTCTGCTTATGATTCTTGGCGTGGCTGATCCGCGACAGCGCAGCGCGGTGCTGCATGAATTTTTCGTCGAGACCGAGCTCCTTGTAGACCGATTTGAGAAGCGAGACCTGGTCGTCCTCGTCGTAGATGGTGAACCGGGGGGTAAAGCCGGTGCGCAGGGAGGCGAGCGGGGCGCCATCGCGGCGCAGCAAGCGCACGCAAAAAGAGTGGAACGTGGAGACGGTAGGCGAGGCATCGGACGGGCCGGAAACAAGCGAGCGCACGCGTTCCCGCATCTCGGCGGCCGCTTTATTGGTAAAGGTAACGGCGAGAATGGCCCAGCCGGGTACCTTATGAGTGCTCATCAGGTGGGCGATACGGTGGGTGATGACCCTGGTCTTGCCGCTGCCAGCGCCGGCTAACACCAGGAGCGGCCCTTCCACGTGCTGGACTGCCTCGCGCTGGCGCGGATTCAGCCCCTCCAAAAAGTCCATGTAAACACTCATTCTAGCATCCCCGGCTGCGCGCACCGCCGCGACTAATCGCTACCCCCAAATGGGGGTATTGCCATGGATCTTCCGGTACTGCTACAAAACCAGAGATGTTTCAGAACGATCCCACCGAGAACCCTGGCGTTATCCAGGCACGGCTAGCCTACCTCCGCCGCAGAAAAGCGGTTCTGGACGAACTGATCTTTTGTCTGGAAAGGTACTCGGTATATGAACTGCCGATGCCGCAGACTTGCACCCAGGACAAGAGAGGAGGAGAGAACAGGCGCCGTATCGCCGGAATGGCCTAATACATTACGTGTTCCGTAGTTCCCCGAGGCTGAACTGTTGTAACCTGACAGTGAGCCGGTGCGCCTCTTTCATTGGACAGATTGGGTTTTGACGACCGCCGGTAAGTGCGGTGGCCATGCTGGTTGACTTCGAACTCCTGGGACGGGCTCGAAGTGGAGACGACGGTGCATTCAACCAGGTCGTTCAAGCTTACCGGAAACGGATTCTGGGAACGATCGCGCGTTTGATCGGCAAGCCGGAGGACGTCGAGGATGTTGGGCAAGAGGTGTTTCTCCGCTTGTACTATTCCCTCGACCAACTGCGCACGCCGGAGGTTTTTGAGCCGTGGTTGTACCGATTGACGGTGAACGCGGCGTACGATTATTTGAGGCGCCAGCGGCGCCGGCAGGAAAGCCGGATGTCGGATCTGAGCGAGCAGCAGGTGATGCTGGCGGACGCGGCGGCGGGCGGAAAGCGCCGCGATGAGGAGCAGCGGAAGACGAAGGTTCGGGAGTTCGTGCAGTCGCTCCTCGGCAAAGTGTCCGAGGAAGACCGGATTCTGCTGACGTTGAAAGAAGTGGAGGGGCTATCGCTCAAGGAGCTCGAAAAGGTTTACAGGGTTAATGAGAATGCCCTTAAGGTCAGGTTGTTTCGAGCCCGGCAGAGGGTGCTGAAGGCGTACGAAGCCGAAACGAATAAAGCCGGCGCCGCCATTGCCGATAAAAGTGGCCGGGAGGTGTAGAGATGGATCGCATGGACGACAAACTGGATGCTTTGTGGTCCGATTACCGGGAGGCATGTCCCGACCCGGAACCGGGCCCGGATTTCATGCCCAAGCTGTGGCAACGCATTGAGGCGCAGCGAGCCGCTACTACCTCGGTTTTTCGCAGGCTGACAGCCGTATGCGTGGCAGCCACGGCGATGCTGACCTTGTTGATGGCGATGGTGCTGATTCCGCTTGTCCAGCGCCTACCGGTCTATAGCGCCAGCTACGTCGATGAGTTGACTGCCCAACACCCCAATACTTACGTCGACATCCTGAACGGTGATATACGATGAAGCTCTCCCGCGGCGCGATCGCGTTATATGTCGGGCTGGTGTTCGCCAGCGGAGTAGTGTTGGGTGTCTTCGGCGACCGTCTCTACAGCGCCTCTACTGTGAATGCCAACAGGCCCAGGAACCCTGAGGAGTTTCGCAAGAAAATGGTCGCCGAGTATCAGCAGCGGCTAAAATTGACTGACCAACAGGTGGCGACGCTTAACTCCGTCATGGACGAGACGCGGGCGCGTGTCGAAGAGGCCAGGCAGAAGATGAGGCCGACATACGACAAGATCCACCAAGAGCAGTCCGAGAAGTTCCGCGCTTTTCTCTCTCCCGACCAGCAGCGCGAATACGACCGTATGCTACAGGAGCGCAAAGAGCGCCAAAAGCAGACGGGCCGTCCCGGGCCTGGTATCTAGATCAGGCCACAGGCTGTTTCTTCTTCGCCTCGGCTTCCTTGGCCCTCTGGTACTTTTTCTGGAATCTATCGACGCGGCCTTCCGTGTCCACCAGCTTCTGGCGGCCGGTGAAGAACGGGTGGCAGTTGGAGCAGATTTCCACGCGTATATCGCCCTTGTGCGCGGAGCGCGTGCGGAAGACGTGGCCGCAGGCGCAGATGACATTAACTTCTTCGTAGGCGGGATGAATTCCGGCTTTCATTGGGGTTAATTTCAGCTTAGCATGCAAACGAAAACCCCGCACCGGCCTCATGCGGCAGATGCGGGGCTTCTACAGACTCATGATTCGCGTGAAGGGGCCGGTCCACAGGAGCAGCGGCCTCGTCACTGAACGAAACCTGAACGTTAGGAACGGTCGACTTTAAGAGTCGGCCACCTCACGCGTGGTTAGAGTTTTGCAATTACTGCCAGGTATCATTCGACTGGACCACCTCCTTTCTCAGTGATGACCCCATCATAAGACGTCGGCCGGTAACGTGTCAAACACTTTCCGACCCCCGCGTTCTTACTGTTCGCCGCGAAGTGTAAAGTTCACATCGACTTGCGTTATCACTTCCACCGGTTCGCCGTTTAGTAATGTAGGCCGGTAGATCCATTGCTTTACGGCTTCCGCCGCCGCAGGCACCAGCAAGGGGTGGCCGCTGACCAGTTCCACATCCTGAACCACGCCGTCGCGGCCAATCCCGACGTTGAATCGCACGGTGCCTTGTATGCGCGCCTCTTTTGCGAGCGGCGGATAGGGCGGCGCGACTTTGGTCATGAGATTCGCCGCCTGGACGTTGCCGCCGACGCGGATGCGGCGGGGCGTTTCGGCCTTGTCAGGACGTTCGGATAGGGACGGGCCACTGACGGCTGGCGGGGGTGAAAAAAGGGAAAGACGGTCTCCCGGCGCCAGCGGGGGAAGCCCGCCCAGGTAGATCCGCAAGGTCGCTTCGCGGCGGCCGTCGGGAAGATTATTCATCGACATGCCCACCGCGAAGTGCTCGTCGATCTCTCTGGCCGCGGCGGAGACACGCGACACCATTTCGCCCGAGATCAGATCACCCTCACGCAGCGGCAGGCGGTCGCGCACTTTTTGTTCGACTTCCGGTGTGACGCCGGAGAACTCGATGGTCTTCAAGGTCGCGTTTAGCGGCAGCGGGGCCGGCCGGATCGCGGGTTTAGCCTCCAACCGAGGGCGGTCCGCAGGAACCGGGTCGAACTTAATCGCGATCTGCACCGAGGGCGGAAGGCTGGCCTCGGTCGAGTAGTGCCAATTGAGCACGCTCGAGAGCGCGGCTCTGCGGAGCTCTTCGGGGCCGCTGAGCACACGCGCATCGGTGACTTCGCCCTTGGAATCGAGCATGGCTTCGATCACCACCGTGCCCGTGGCCTTGGCCCCGCGCGGATAGAACACCGGAAGGCGATGCATGAGCTTCGCGCCGGGCTCCACCGTGATGCCGGGGCCGTCAGACACGGCAAAAGCGCGACCCTCCGCGGCTTGCGGACCCGATTGCGCCGGGCTTTGAAGCGGGAAAAACCAGACCGCCAGACGCGCGGCCACGAGCGCGGCTGAAAACACGGCGGCGAATATTGCAACGAGCCGGGACTTGGACATAGACGTCTCCTTCAAGATTGCCGCCACTCGCATTGCGAGATGGCGGTTTTTCAAAAAAAGGGGAGCGGGCGCAACATCGGGGTGCAGTTTGCGCGCTGCGACGGCCACCAGAGCGTCAAGGTAGCGCTCGCGGTCGCGTGTCAATCCGACCACTTCGAGGTCGACCACTTGTTCTCTCGCGAGATGAATCTGGCCGAGACAAAACCACACGGCGGGATGGAACCAGAGCAGGCCTCGAATCGCCTCCTCGGCGATAACGAAAAGCCAGTCGTGCCGGCGTACATGCACGAGTTCGTGACAGGCGATCGCCTCGCGCAGCCCGGCGGGAAATTCATTGACGCGCGCGGGCAGAAGGATCGAGGGGCGCAGCCACCCGAAGGTTACCGGACCCGAAATCGTGTCGGAAAGATACCAGCGCACGTGTTCGCGCTCGAACGGCACGGGAGGTGCGGCGAGCGGGCGGGACGCGAGGCGATGACGGCGAAGCCGCAGCAACCCGGCCGCGATCCAAAGCGCACGCAGCGCAGCGCCGGCGGCGAACAAACCAAGCAGGTACTCGCGCCGCCACGGAATCCTGTGGCGCGAGGCGGGGGAAATGACCCTGACCGGAGCAGTCGTAATCGAGACTGAGCCCTCCGCCTGGCTCGGCCGCTTCCAGGGTTCGAGTGCCGGCAACAGCAGCGCAATCGTAAGAACTCCCTGCCAGAAAATGAGGCGCGCCCTGGGGTGTTTCAGCGTGAGCGCTGCGAGCGCGCCCACGGCCACCAGCACGCAGATCTGCGCGCTCCAGGCGAGGAGATTATCGAGCAGTAACGACGCGGTCATCGAGGCCTCCGGCTGGCGGCCGATTTAATCGTACGCCGGATCTCTTCCAAGTCTTTTTCGGTGAGGTGCTGGTCCTCCACCAGGTGCACCAGCAACGGCTCGGCCGAGCCATTGAAGACGCGATTGACGAATTCTCTCACCATGGAACGAATCACCTGCTGTTGCGGCTGGCTGGGCTGGTAGACGTAGGCGCGGTCCTCCTGGTGTTTCTTGAGATAACCCTTCTGTTCCAGGATGTTCATCATCGTCATGACGGTGGTGTAGGCGATGCGGCGCCGTTCGAGAAGTGTCTCGTAGACCTGGCGGACGGTAGCCGTTTCCCTTTGCCAGATGACCTTCATGATTTCGAGTTCCTGCTCGGTGAGAGTCGGTTTGGCCGGCCGCATATACTAGTAAATTAGTACGAACTTGATAGGATGTCAAGAGGGAGTCAGGACGCGGATCCACTCTTTGACGCGGCCGCGGATATCACCGCCTTCGGGAAACAGATCGCCGATTACGGCGACTGAGTCTGCGCCAGCCTCAAGCACGCTGCGGGCGTTAGCGCGAGTGATGCCGCCGATCGCGACCAGGGGCAGCGCCGAAAGGGGACGCAGACGCCGGAGCTCCGTGATGCCAACTACGGGATCGGGGTTTTGTTTGGAGCCGGTGCCGAAAATGGGCCCGAGCGCGAGGTAGTTGACTGGTTCGCCGGCGGCGGCGCGAAGTTGGGCCTCGTTATGGGTGGAAAAACCGATCATCGCAGCGCCGCCAACTACCCGCCGGGCATCCGCCGGAGCCAAGGGGCATCCGCCGGAGCCAAGTCGTCCTGGCCAAGGTGCACTCCCGAGTCCAGCAATTTTGCTATATCGGCGCGGTCATTCACCACCAGCAACGCCTGGGCGTCGCGGCACAGCGCGGCGACCTGTTCCAGGTCCGCGAACACGTCGCGCGAAAAGAATCTCTTGTGGCGAACCTGGAGAATCCGGCACCCGGCTTCGAGAATCTGGCCGGCGGCCCGAACGATCCTGACGCCGCGACTCGCAGCGGTCTCGACGTCCAGGATCGGATAAAAACGCTCCAGCCGCACCGCGACCATTCATGATATTCGAACGGCCGGTTGGCAGGGCCGGCGTCCCCGGGCGATCCTACTTGACGTTCAGGGTGGCGCCCTGCTGACTTGTGGCAGTCCCGACCGTGAGCAGTACTGGAACGGCTCCCGAGCCCGCACCGCTCGGCACGATTGCCTCGACTTGCATCACGCCCGCGACCAGGCCTGGTGCTGACCCGGAGTAGATTACCTTGGCGGTCTGGCCGCCAATGGTCAGCGATACCGGGAGCATCGGCTGGCGGAGGATCCGGCCCGTTATTTCCCCGTCTTGTCCGGCTGCATCGGGCTGCCCTTCACCGGTGGCGTAGAGAACCACAATCGATCCCGCGGCCGCCGCGTTGTTCGCCCCGTTGAGGGTACCATCCTGGTTAAAGGCGACAACGGCCCCACTTCCGGTGGTGTCGAGCGTGAACAGGCCGGGCGCAGAGGGTACGACCTGTGCCAGGAAGGCCGCTGTTGTCTGATCTTTGAATGTCACCACCACGTTAGCCGTGGAGCCGGTGACTTCATAAGGAACGATGACGCTGGTGGCCGAAGCGGACGCATACAGCACCGGCGCTGGCGTGGAGTTGAAAGTGACGCCGGTGGCCGCTACAGTAGTGCCCACTTTCCCTGACGCGGGGATCGTTCCGGCGGCGAGGGGGGACGGGCCGATGGTGAATCCGTTGACCACTACGACCTCGCCCGGAGCCACGGAACCTGAAATCTGGCTGGCGCCGTTCTTCAGACTCAAGACCTGAGTGGGTGGTGCAAGAGCTCCAAATAGCCCGTGGGTCTTAACGTCCCCATTTGAGATGCCGGCGGCGAAATAAAGAGTATTGGTGTCCCCGCCGTTTCTCCCATTTCCGAAAAGGATCGCCCATAAGCCCTCGATGGCGATGGGCTTCCCGCTTTTGTCCTGCAGTGCGCCGAGAAAGTTGCCGGTATTGAGATCGAACGCATTAATCTTCCCGTCACCGAAGTTTCCCACCAGTAGCGCGCCGCCGAAGGCGCCCCAGACGGCAGGCGCGATGGCGACTCCCCATGGCGAGTTCAGCTGGCCGCCCGAGACAATGCGCTTTTGCAGGTTTCCGTTCAGGTCAAACACATCGACGTAGCCATTGCCAGGGCCGGGAACATCGTCGTGCTTGGCGGCGTCCTGCTTGGCGTAGGTGACATACAGCTTGCCGCCCAGAAACCAGATGTTGAAAGGGGCAAAACCGCTCGGCAGGTTCGGATCGTTGAATCCTCCGGGGACGGTGGTGGGAGCGAATTTTCCGTCGAACACATCGATTTTGCCGGCGTTGAAATTGGCCGCATAAAGCAGCGCACCTGTGTTATTGATTGCCAGGCCCTTGTAGACCGCGCCCGAGCCTGAGTTGTCCACCATCAGTTGCGCCACACCGCCTCCATTCCAAGCGTCGATGGTGCCGTTTTCGGTGGCAAACATGAAGGACGCCCGGTTGCCGTTCGCCAGAATGAACTGGGTCGAGCCATTATTCACCTGTCCCGTGGGTTTGGATGGGGCTCCACCGGGGCCCGGAATCGTCACGACTAAATTCGTAATCGCTCCGGATCCGTTATAAAGGGTGGTGTTGCCCTTGCCCTGGTTGGAGACCCAGAAGGGACTGGCGGCGCTGATGGAAACGCCCCAGGGGTTAACCAGATTAGGATCGGTTACATCCGCCAACCCGGGGACGTCGGATACGAGGTTGTGCTGTATGTAGATGTTTTGGGCGCTTACCGGCGGTTGCGAAAAGAGCGCGAACTGTAAAGCCAGCGTCCCGATCATCGCTGCCGCAGTATTGGTGATACGACGCACAAGCGTGTCCATCGAAGCCTCCTGAAAAGTGGTCTGACATATACTACTTGAGGTCCCTTAACATCTCTAGTGAGCGAGGAACGGGAGCAAGAGTTCGGCGGTGTGGGCGGCCGGAGAACCGCGATTCACTCGTATCGGAGGGTCCGGATCGGGTCGACCCGCGAGGCGCGGCGAGCAGGAATCACGCTGGCAAGAAATGCGATCAAGCCGAACAGGAGGACCACCGCGCTGAACGTGCCCGGATCGGTTCCTCTCACGCCCGCGAGCAGCTTCCCGGTGACCGGCCCCGCGCCGAGCGCGATCCCAACGCCCAGAGTGACGCCAATGGTCACGAAAAGCATCGAGCGTCCGAGCACCAGGCGCACGACCTGGCCCTGGCGTGCGCCCAGCGCCATTCGAATACCGATTTCGCGAGTCCTCCGCGTGACCGTGAAATGCAGGATCCCGTAAATCCCGACCGCCGCAAGCAGCAGCGCCATGACGGCGAAGGTTCCAACCAGGGACGCACCCATCTGATAGACGGAAACGAGCCGGTTGAGGAACTGGGGCATAGTCCGAACACCGAAGACCGGCAGGGCCGGATCAAGCGCGCTCACCTGCTGCCTTATCGCCGGCATCAGCGCGTCCGCATTCTGCTTCGACCGGACCAGGACGGTAATCCGTCCCTGGTAATTCTGCGCGACCGGGACGAAGTAGTAGGTGGTGGCAGGTTCGCCGAAGGTCATGTACTTGCCGTCTCTCGCCACGCCGATCACTTCGATCATCGGGCCACCGCGCGAGGCTGCGAAACGATGGCCAATGGCCCGGCCGGGCGTCTGCCAATAGCGGCGGGCGATCGTCTCGTTGACCACGGCCACATGCTGCGAAGAAGCGGTATCACGCTCGTCGACCGCGCGTCCGGCCAGAAGACGTGTGCCCATGGTTTCGAAGTAGTGGGGGCCCACGCGGCTCAGGCCAGCGGTGTTATCCTCCCGGTCCGAGCGGGGAATGTATCCCTCCGGCAAAAGCAGGGACGAAGAGTCATAAGCGTCGAGAGGCAGCGGGAAGGCGATGCTGGCGGAATCGACACCGGGGATTGTGCCCAACCGGCTGAGGAGGGCCTGTTGGAAGATCCGGCCGCGGGCGGCATCATAACCCTGCAAATCGAGGTCGACCGAGAACATGGTGATGCCAATGCGATCAAACCCCGGATCGACGGTGCGGGCGAACTGCATGCTGCGCAAGAACAGGCCGCCACAAATGAGGAGCACGCAGGAAAGCGCAGCCTGCGCCATCACCAGAAAATTGCCCGACCCGAAGCGAGCGCCGCCGAACTGCCGGGATTCTCCTTTTATCGCTGAAACCTGGTCGACCTTGGAGGCTCGAAGCGCGGGAACGAGCCCGAATGCAACCGCCGTCACGGCCGAGATGAAGATCGTGAACAGGAAAATCCGGGGATCGAGACGCGACTCATACTCGAGGTCCGCGGTTTGGAAATCCAGCGAGGGATAGAAGCTCTTCAGGCCTTCGTTAAACCCAAGAGCGAGGACGATACCGAGCGCGCCGCCCGCCAGAGAGAGCAATAGGCTTTCCGTGAACAGCTGGCGAACCAGGCGTATGCGGGTGGCGCCCACGGCCACTCGAATGGCCATCTCCCGGGCACGGCTTTGAGCGCGGGCCAGCATCAGGTTGGCGACGTTCGCGCAGGCGATCAGCAATACCAGAATCACCACCGCCGCCATGATTCCCGTGGTGGCCGAGACGATGCCGGTCGCGACCATCCAGGGTTGCGTTCGAGCGCCGCCCGGAATCACGTGCACAATCAAATCGCGGTCGGTTTGCGGATATTCCTTGCCCAGCTGGCGTGCGACGACGTTCAGGGCGGCTTCCGCCTGGCGCCGGCTCACGCCCGGCTTCAGGCGCCCGCGAAGATTGATCCACCGGTTCCCCCTTCCCTCCAGATAGTTTCCCGGTGAGATGGCCTGCTGCATCATCACGGGAATCCAGACGTCGGGAATGAAGTTAAACAGCGTTGTGCCGATGAATCCGCGCGGCGCCACGCCGGCGATCGCAAAGGAATGTCCGTTGATTTTGATTGTCTTGCCGGCGATGTTCGGATCGCTTTGGAATCTCCGGCGCCAGAAATTGTAGTTGAGGACGCAAACCGGCTTTTCGCCCGGGGCTCGATCCTCGTCCGGCAGGAAACCCCGTCCGACAATTGGGTGGACTCCCAGCCCGGAGAAGTAATTCCCGGTCACGATCTCGCCCCAGATAAGTTCGGGCTTCTCTCCGTCAGTCATGCTGAGGGGTGTTCCAGTGGATCCCATCAGGTCCGCTAAACCGGTGTCCTGCTTTCGATAATCAAGCAGGTCCGGGTAGGAGAATGAGCCGATGGAATCGCCCCAACGCGGCGCGGTAAGGTAGATTGCAACCAGCCGGTCCGGATCGTCGACCGGCATGGGCCGCAAAAGGTATGCGTTCACCACCGAGAAGATCGCCGTATTGGCTCCGATGCTAAGCGCGAGCGAAAGAACCACAACAGCGGTGAAGCCGGGCGAGTTTGCGAGAACGCGAAGCGCGTAGCGAAGGTCCTTGAGCATGAAGAGCGCCCCTTAACACGTATCGTTCACACTCACTATAATCGTGTTTTGCCAGAAACCGTCACTGAATCGTTTCGGGCGGCTGTAGTCCAGGCCGCGCCGGTGGTGTTCGACCGCGAAGCTACGCTCGAGAAAGTCCGGGCCTTAACGGCCGACGCGGCATCGCGTGGCGCTCGCCTGGTGGTGTTTCCCGAGGCGTTCGTTTCGGCGTACCCGAAGGGGCTGGATTTCGGAGCGCGCGTCGGCGGGCGAACGCCTGAAGGACGGCGCATGTTCCGCCGTTATTTCGATAGCGCAGTGGGGGTGCCCGGGCCTGGCGTGGACGCCCTGGCTGCCACCGCGCGCGAGCACTCCGTGTATCTGGTGATCGGCGCAATCGAGCGCGACGGCGGCACCCTGTATTGCACGGCGCTCTTCTTCGACCCCGAGGGTCGGCTCATGGGCAAGCACCGCAAACTGATGCCGACCGCCATGGAACGGCTGGTCTGGGGTATGGGGGACGGATCGACGCTGCCGGTATTCGACACAGCGCTGGGCAAGCTCGGTGCGGTGATCTGCCGGGAAAACTACATGCCCCTTTTGCGAATGGCTATGTACGCCAAAGGCATCCAGCTCTATTGCGCGCCCACGGTTGATGACCGCGACACATGGGCCCGCTCGATGCAGCACATCGCATTCGAGGGCCGCTGCTTTGTGCTTTCAGCAGTGCAGTATTTGCGGCGAGGCGACTGCCCGGAGGATTATCCCGCGATTCAAGGCGACGACCCATCCACGGTGTTGATCCGGGGAGGCAGTGTGATTGTAAATCCGCAGGGCGTGGTTCTTTGCGGACCAAATTACGAGGGAGAGTGTATCCTGACGGCTGACCTCCATCTGAGTGAAATCGTCGAAGGCAAGTATGACCTCGACGTAGCCGGACATTATGCGCGGCCCGACGTGTTTCGGTTAACCGTCAACGACCGGCCGGCGCCGGCGGCGGAGTTCAAAGCCGACCTATCCGCATAGGCGCTCGATCACCGCCCCCAAGCAGGCCACGCATTTGCTCAACGCGGCTGTCGAGACGAATTCGCCGGTCTTGTGCGCGACGGTCATTTCGCCGGGTCCAAACACGACCGCCTCCGACGTCATAGCGCTGAGATGCGCTGCTTCCGTGCCGAAGGATACGGCCGCGGCCCGGCGCCCGGTCAATGACCCGAGAAGGTTCGCGAGATCATCGGTAGCCGAGGGGGCGAATGCGGGATCCATTCGTTTTACGTAGAGCTTCGCGTCGAAGCCTGGAAACGCGCGGGTCGAGCGCGAGAGCTCTTCGCGAATCAATTCCGCTGCCCAAGCAGGATCCTGCCCGGGAATCGGGCGCCACTCGACCGTGATGCGGCACTCTCCGGGAATAACGTTCTTTGCGGTGCCGCCCTGAATCAGTCCAGCGTTCAGAGTGGTGAAGGGCGGATCGAAGTTGGGATTCTTCCTGCGTGCCAGTTTCTTGGCGATGCGCTCCAGGCGAACCAGGACGCGGGCGGCGTCGTAAATGGCTGAACGGCCTCGCGCGGGAAACGCGCTGTGGACTTCCTTGCCGCGCACCACGATCTCGGCGAGAGCGTATCCCTTGCCGGCGCGAACCGGATGAAGTGCCGTCGGCTCGCCGATGATGGTGTAGCGCGAGCGAATCGCCTTCTTGCGGGCCAGGTGCTTTGCGCCCACGCAACCGATCTCTTCATCGGCGGTCAGCACCAAGGCGAGCGGTCTGGAGAGGCGCTTCAGGTCCACCCGGGACAAACTCGCCAGCACGCAAGCCAGGAAACCCTTCACGTCGCAGCTGCCGCAGCCGTACAGCCTGCCGTTCCGGATTTTCGGGTGGACTGCTTCGCTCCAGCCAGGATCGAAGGGTACGGTATCGGTGTGACAGACCAAGGCCAGCTCGGCTGTTTTGCCGCGCCCGTTTTTCGTTAGCGCGACCAGGTTCACTTTGCGGGTCCCGGCAGCGTCGCGATAAGGGTACAAGCCGACCTTCCACACGGGTGGATCCAGGCGTGCGCGCACATAATCGACCACCGGCTGGTTGCTGACGGACGAGACGGAGGGGATCGCCACCAGGTCGAGCAGGATTTGGACTTCGGTCTTCATTCCGGCGAGCCCCACAAGCTGCGCTGCACCGCGGCGAACGCGCGCACGATGTCCTCCTGGAGAGGGTGGCGGCCGTCGCGAATCACGAACTCGCCGCCGACGCAGGCGTCGCGCACCGCGGTCCGTTCGAGCGAGAAGACGATGTGGCTGAGAAGGGAGTGTCTTCCAGCGCCGGCGATGGAAGGATCGTCCAGATCCACGGTGAAAAAATCGGCCGGCCGGCCGGGCTCGAGGACCGCTCCCGCCGCACCCAGGCTGCGAGCACCCGTCTCGGTTGCGCTGGAAAAGAGACGCCTCGCGAGGGATTCCCATTCCGCATCCGGAGCAAGCACCACGCGCTCGAGTCTCTTCATGCGGAGGTGGTACTCGAGCAGGCGGGCATCTTCGAGCAAGTCGATTTGCACGTTGCTGTCCGACCCAAAGCAGATGCCGGAGCCCGCAGCAAAAAGCGCGTCAGCCGGCACCGCGCCGTCGCCGAGGTTCCTTTCCGACGTTGGACACGCACACACATTGGCTTTCGAGCGGCCGAGATAACCGATCTCCTCGCCTGTAATGTGAATGGCGTGAACCGCGGTGAAGTGAGCGCCCAAAAGCCCACGCCGCTCGAGCAATTCCACGGGCCGGGCGCCATGTTCCGCGATGCAGGCCTCCACCTCAGCAGGCTGCTCGGCGACATGCATGTGGATGGGAAGGCCGTTGGCGTATGCATAACTTGCGACCTCCCGCAGATAATCGAGGGGAACGGCGCGAACACTGTGCGGCGCAACCGCTACCCACGCACGCGCCGGAGAGGCCACGCGTGGAATGGCGGCGCGAAGCGCATCCGTATCGGCGAGGAAATCCTCCACGCGCGGCGTCAGGAACCTGGCTTGCCCCGGATCGGCGGGCTTCCGCCAGCCCGCGCGCACGTACGCGGTGCGCAGCAGGGCGATGCGCAATCCGACCTCTTCGGCAGCGCGCAGAACCTGGAGCGCCAGCAGGTTGCGTTCATCATAAGGAGCGCCGCCGGATGCGTGATGCACATAATGAAATTCGCCCACAGTGGTGATTCCGGAGAGGAGCATCTCCAGAAAAGTCATGCGCGCGGCATGATACATGGCCTCCGGCGAGAGCAGATTCGCGGCGTGATACATGCTTTCGCGCCAGGTCCAGAAGGTGTCGCGTTCCGCTCCGCTCGAATGCTCCGTGCGCCCGCGGATCACGCGCTGAAAGGCGTGCGAATGGACGTTCACCAGGCCCGGCAGAATGGCCCGATTCGGGAGGCGCCGGGCGTTCGCCAGATCGGCCGGTTCGCGGGAAAGGCGCGTGATCTGGCCGTTCGCGCCGACGAACATCGCCAAGCCGGTTTCGAATGCGCCGCCGGTGTAAATGAAATCGGCGAGCCAGCCGGTCTCCTCAGCCGTCACCCGATCAGGATAGCGCGGACGCTTGCGACAGGGACGCGAAGATCGAGGCCGCGCCACGAAACCCCTCTTTGCTACAATCCGGATGGAATGAGTAACCCCGCCGTATACGTGCCCAGCGAGGAGTTTGTCAGCAAGGCTCATGTGCGAGGCATTCAGGCCTATCGCGACCTTTACCGCCGCGCCGAGGAGAATCCGGAGGAGTTCTGGGGCGAAGTGGCAGAACGCGAGATCCATTGGTTCGAAAAGTGGTCGCGCGTGCTGGAGTGGAATCTCCCGTTTGCCAAGTGGTTCGCGGGCGCCAAGACCAACGTCTCCTTTAATTGTCTCGACCGCCATCTGGCAACGCCTCGCAAAAACAAAGTCGCGATTTTGTGGGAAGGCGAGCCCGGCGAGCAGCGCTTCCTCACCTATCAGGAATTGCACCGCCTGGTGGTCCGATTCGCCAGCGCGTTGAAATCGCGCGGCTATAAGACCGGGGACCGGGCCATCATTTATATGCCGATGATCCCGGACCTGCCCATCGCGATGCTGGCCTGCTCGCGGCTTGGCATCATTCACAGCGTCGTCTTCGGGGGATTCTCGGCGGAAGCGCTGAAGGCTCGTGTGCTAGACCTGGGCGCGACCCTGGTGATCACGGCCGACGGCGGCTTCCGGCGGGGCAGGGAGGTGAAGCTAAAGCCCGCTGTCGACGAGGCGATTTCGGAATGCCCCAGCGTGCGCGATGTGATCGTCCATCGCCGCACGGGCGGCGACACGCCGATGCAGGCCGGCCGTGACCACTGGTGGCACCAGATCGACGAAAGCGCGACCGAAGATTGCCCCGCGGTTCCGCTCGATAGCGAGCATCCTCTGTACGTGCTCTACACGTCCGGTACAACGGGCAAACCGAAAGGGATTCTACACACCACGGGCGGCTATCTGACCGAAGTCACGGCGACGATGAAATGGGTTTTTGATTTGCGCGAGGAAGATACCTATTGGTGCTCGGCGGATATCGGGTGGGTGACCGGCCACAGCTACATCGTTTACGGCCCGCTGTCGGCGGGCGCCACCACCGTGATGTATGAAGGCTCGCCCGACTACCCGCAGTTTGACCGCTGGTGGCGCATCATCGAAGAATATCGCGTCAATGTGTTCTACACGTCGCCGACGGCCATCCGGGCGCTGATCCGCCAGGGCGACCACTGGCCTAACGCGCACGATCTCTCCAGTCTCCGGCTACTGGGCTCGGTGGGCGAACCGATCAATCCCGCCGCTTGGGAGTGGTATTACCGGGTCGTCGGAAAGGGGCGCTGCCCGATCGTCGATACCTGGTGGCAGACCGAGACCGGCGCCATCATGATCTCGCCGCTGCCGGGAGCGATCCCTCTCAAGCCCGGTTCGGGGACCGTGCCCTTGCCCGGTATCAGTCCCGACATCGTGGATCTGCAGGGCCAGCCAGTGGGGACCGACAAGGAAGGATACCTTATCATCCGGCGCCCGTGGCCGAGCATGATTCGCACCATCTGGGGCGATCCGGAGCGATTCAAGGAACAGTATTGGAGCCGCGTGCCAGGCGCCTATTTCACCGGCGACGCCGCTCGCCGCGACGCGGATGGTTATTATTGGGTACTCGGCCGCGTGGATGACGTCATGAACGTCAGCGGGCACCGCTTGAGCACGATGGAGGTGGAATCGGCGCTGGTCCGGCATCCGGCCGTGGCCGAGGCGGCGGTGGTCGGGAAACCGCACGAGATCACCGGGCAGGCGGTTTGCTGCTTCGTGACGCTCAAGAAGGGCGATTGGAGTCACGACGAACTGGGCAGAGAACTGCGGCAATGGGTGGCGCATGAAATCGGCAGCTTCGCACGGCCTGAAGAGATCCGTTTCTCAGACGCCCTGCCGAAGACGCGCAGCGGCAAAATCATGCGCCGCCTGCTTCGGGAGATCGTGACCACTCACTCGGTTAGCGGCGACGTCACGACGCTCGAAGATTTGAGCGTAGTGACCCGGCTCGCCTCCCAGCAGGAAGAGGAGTAAAGCTCCCACGGGGCCGGGCTAAACAAGTGATTCTGCCGGGCAGGATGCCGCATCAAACAAGTGTATGCATCGCGTCGTCATCCTCGGCGGCGGGTTCGGCGGGCTTTACGCGGCCAAGTCCTTACGGCGCGCACCGGTCGAGGTAACGCTGGTCGATCGCCGCAACTTCCACCTCTTCCAGCCATTGCTGTACCAGGTGGCTACCGGATCGCTCTCGCCGGGCGAAGTTTCGGCGCCCTTGCGCGCGGTCCTGCGCGATCAGAAGAACACACGAGTGCTGCTGGGCGAAGCCGTCTCACTGGATACCGAAAGCCGGCGCGTGATTCTCGCTGACGAAGCCGTCCCTTACGACACGCTTATCGTCGCCACCGGCGCTCGCAATTACTACTTCGGCAACGATTCCTGGAGCGCTGTAGCGCCGGGTCTAAAGTCGGTGGAGGAAGCGACCCGGATGCGCCACAAAATTCTCTACGCTTTCGAAGCAGCCGAGCGGGATCCGGACCCCAACCGCCGCCGTGCCTGGCTGACCTTCGTGGTGGTCGGCGCCGGTCCGACCGGAGTCGAGCTTGCGGGGGCGCTCGCGGAAATCGCAAATGACACGCTGCCTAATGACTTTCGTTCGATTCATCCCGAAGAATCGTGCATTCTGCTGCTGGACAGTTCGCCGCGGGTGTTGCCGTCTTACCCCGAGGACCTTTCGGCGGCAGCTGAACGCTCGCTCATCCGCTTGGGCGTGCGGACGCGCAGCCACGTGAAGGTGACGGGGATCGATCCGGAAGGCGTCACGCTCGAAACGCCCAACGGCACGGAGCGCATCGAGACTCGCACGGTCCTATGGGCGGCAGGCGTGGCTGCTTCCAGTTTCGGCGAGGTGCTTGCGAAATGCGCGGGCGCACCTCTCGACCGCCAGGGCCGCGTGAAGGTCGCGCCTGATCTGACAGTGTCGGGGCACCCTGAGATCTTCGTCATCGGCGACCTGGCACATCTGGAACAAGACGGCAAGCTTCTGCCGGGCGTGGCGCCGGTGGCGATGCAGCAGGGCCGCTATGCGGCTCAAACGATTGTGGCGCGGATCGAGGGCCGCGCGGTAGCGCCCTTCCGCTATCGCGATAAGGGTAGCCTCGCGGTGATCGGCCGTGCCGCCGCTGTGGCAGACTTCGGCCGCTTGCGGTTTCACGGCCTGATCGCCTGGCTTCTCTGGTTGTTCATTCACCTGATGTACCTGGTGCAGTTCCGCAACCGCCTGATTGTCTTCATCCGCTGGGGATTCCAGTACTTCACGTTCGATCGGGGCGCCCGCCTGATCACCGGGGATCCGGGCTTGCTCCAACACGCGCCAATGGAGGAGACTGAAGGAGTCAAACGCCCATGAAAACCCGGACTCTGCTACTCGCGTTTTTGGCCGCTCTGGCGCCCGCGGTCGAGGCCCAGACGCACCAGCTTTTCAACGGTAAGAATCTCGACGGCTGGATATTTCTGTCCAACCAACCGGGGCCGGCCGGCTTCGCCGTGAACCATGGCGTTCTCGAAACCACGGACGGCAACAAGGGCATGCTCTGTTACACGAAAGAGAAGATCGGTAAGGCAACGATCAGGGTCGTGTACAAGATGTCAAATGAAAAGGGAAATTCCGGGGTCTTTATACGCATCCCGACCGAGCCGAAAAGCGAGGCGGACGCGATCAACAAGGGCATCGAAGTTCAAATCGACAATCGCGATGACGACTGGCACTGCACCGGCGTCCTATATTCGATGACCAAAGCGATGGCGCGCCCGTACAAGCCCTCCGGTGAATGGAACACGATGGAGATCACGCTCGACGGGCTGCGGACCATCGTGAAGGTCAATGGCACGCTGGTGACGGATTACGACGGCGTCTCACCAGTGCCCGAGAAGAAGAAGAGTTACGAGCCTGAACGCGGCCCGCGGCCCCCTGAGGGCTACATCGCGCTGCAGCACCACGACACCGTAGCGGTGATCTCATTCAAGGAAGTCAGCGTGACCCCGCTAAAGCACTGAAGGCGACCTTCAGGGAGCGGCCGCCAATTGCTTTATCTCGACCGCGCGCTTACGGCCGCTGGCGACCACCTCGCCCTGGTACTTGAGCTTTCCGTTGAGCATCACGTCGACCGCGCGTCCCACCGGATAATCGAACGCCAGAATATCGCCTTCTTTCAAATCGAGCAGCGCGTCGACTCCCAGTGTCGGTCCTTGCAACCGTGCATCGAGATGAATCACGGCCGGCCGGATCAACCGCAGCATGCGGGCGTGATCTTCCTCGGTCGCCTGCGTGCGCCGGATGATCCACTGCTGTTCGAACTTCTGCCGCAGCATTTTGACGATGATCGACGGAATGCCGATGTTCATCATGCCTGCCGTATCCCCGATGCGCACCTCGATGCTGATCGCCACCACGGCCTCATTCGGCGCCAGAATCTGCAGCAGTTGCGGCTCTGTTTCGTGGCTTTCGATGGAAAACTCGATGTTCGTAACACCCAGCCAGGCGCTGCGCAGGTCATGCAGAATGATCCGCAGCAGACCATCCAGAATGCTCTGCTCTATTTCCGTGATCTCGCGGCTGATCTTCGTCGACACCTTGCCGGTGCCGCCGAGCAGCATTTCGAGAACCGGGAAAACCAGCGAGGGATTGATTTCGAGCAGCGCGTTGCCATCGAACGGCTTCATGCCGAGCGAGATCAGGGTCGTCGGCGCCGGCAGACGCTGCGTGAACTGAGTGAAGGAGAGTTGTTCCACCGATACCAGGTTCACGGCCGCGTACGCGCGAAGGTAAGCCGACAGGCTCGAAGCCAGGCTGCGCGCAAAGTTTTCGTGCAACTGGTGGATGGCGCGAAGCTGGTTCTTCGCGATGCGATCCGGTCTCCGGAAATCGTAGGCTTCCGCTTTCGTGTCCATTTCCTGTTGCAAGAGCGCGCGTTCGACCGGCACACTGGTCTATCGACAGATTGGACGAGACGTTCAACACGGACAATTCCGATTGGAGTAGTTAGTGGCCAATGGCGGGTTAAGCGAGCGATTAGAATTGAAACTAGTGGAACGATTTTGGATCAAGAATTTCGGCTGCCGAGCCTCGCAGGCGGACGGCGCGGCCATTGAGGCGGGCCTCATCGCGAAGGGTCTCGGCGCGGCCCGAGACGCCGCCGAAGCCGACTTAGTGGTGCTCAACACGTGCACCGTAACCGCCACGGCCGACGACGAAGTGCGGCAAGCGGTCCGGCGCATTCATCGCGAACACCCGCAGGCGCGCATCCTGGTCACCGGCTGCTACGCACAGCGCGCGCCCCAGGAAATCGCCGCGCTCGCGGGAGTTTCACTGGTGGTGGGAAATTCGCACAAGACGTGCATTCCGGACCTGGTGGCGGGCTCGATGCCCTATCACGGCCAGATCCAAATCGGCGACATTTTCGCCCAGCGCGACTTCTTGTCCGCGCCGGTCGAGGATGCGTTGGGGGACCGCACGCGACCCAATCTAAAAATCCAGGATGGGTGCAATAACCGTTGCTCCTTTTGCATTATTCCGTTCGTGCGCGGCCGCAGCCGCAGCGCGCCGCGGGACCAGGTGGTCGCGCAGGTCCGGCGGCTGGCCGGGAAGTATCGCGAAGTGGTGCTGAGCGGAATCAACCTCGGGCGCTGGGGGCGCGATCTGGATGGCGGTGGCATGCGCCTGGCGGATCTCCTGCGTCGCCTGCTCGAGGAAACCCCGGTCGAGCGCCTCCGGCTCAGCTCGGTGGAGCCGATGGATTTCTCCGACGACCTGCTGTGCTTGATGGCCGAGTCGCCGCGGATCGCCAAGCATGTGCACGCCCCGCTGCAATCCGGCTCCGACCGCGTGCTGCGGCGTATGCATCGCAAGTACCGCCCGCGCCACTACGCCGACCGGATCCTCAAGGCCCGCGCGCGGATGCCGGAGTGTGCTGTCGGCGCCGACGTCATGACCGGATTTCCGGGCGAAACGGACGACGAGTTCGAGGAGTCCCGTGCGTTCATTGAGAGCCTTCCGTTCACGTATTTGCACGTATTCACATATTCCGAGCGTCCTGGTACGCCGGCGGCCGAGTCCGCCGCGCCAGTTCCGGTACAGATTCGCAAGCAACGGACTCACGTCCTCCGCGAGCTGTCGGCGCGAAAGAATCTCGAGTTCCGCCGCGCCGCGGCCGGACGCATGCTTTCCGTGGTGACGCTCGAGGGCGGGCTGACGGCCCTCAGCGATAACTATTTGAAGGTGACGCTCGCAGCGCCGCGCGAAGCGAACCGCATCGAGGATGTCCGCATCGGCGGGCTTGCCGCGGACGGTGTGTGCGAGGCCGGCGTGCTGCCGGTGCACACATTGTAAGCGTCACA
>QHXU01000022.1:0-4908 GCA_003223065.1 Acidobacteriota bacterium
CGAATCGGACCACTATCGCTAATAAGGCCCAGGCCCGCCAAGGAAGGTCACTTGCCCACTTCGGGCGACGTTGCCTTGACCTGCGAGTTCGAGGCTGAGTTGGAGCCCGGTGGCTGCGCATGTCAAAGTGCGCAGCTATTGAGATTGAAGCGCGGCCCGAGTCCCGACGTACCGTATCGGGTTCGGCAAAGCGGCTCTGCCCGTCGGGGAAAAACATGTTGAGGCCACAAATTGTTAAGTGGTAGATTGTGGCGCGGTACCAGCGTTAGCGCAGGCAGGATTCCATCCACTCCTTTCAAACTTGTCCACGCGGTGTTCCGCACACAGCTTTAACGATGATCTTCTTGAGGGGCGTGCGCGTCGTCCGCCCCGCTGCGCGGTCTGGCGGACTCTCGTTCGCTTACCCAGAAGCGGGATTTTCACCCGCGAGAACAAACGTCTTTTAGGACGCACGATCTAGACCAGTCCACAGTACTCCCAACAATGTGAAAGTGTTTTCTCTAAATTCTCTTATTTCCGTAAAATTATACAACTACAAGTACGTACACAAGAAACAATTTAGCAATCATCGAATTGCGTTTGTGTCGGCGCAGAGGTTTGTGAAGAGCGAAAAATGAGCCCATCTCTTAACCGGCTAGCGAGGTCAAGGATGTTTGGGCTTGAAATCTGCTGCTCGACGGGGAGCACTGGCGCAGTAAGACGGCATCGATCGTCGCGACTGACTTTCAACGAACCTCGGGGGGCCTTCTACGAACTGGTAGCATAGGACGTATTGGCCCATCATGGGAAGGAGCATTCCAATTTGACGGCGGTGATCGGACGCTGAGCAGCATGCCAAATTCGGGCTTCAAACGGCTGAAGCTTGCAATGCCGCACGGCCTGGCCCGACGGACGCCAGCGAGTGTGTGTAGCTAGGACAGCCGGCGGATCCCAATTTGTTTATGACGGAGTTTTGGAAGAGCGCCCAAAACGACAATCTGATATATAAGAATTGTGTGAAATGACACGCTCAACGAAATACTTCTGGATTACAGCTCTATCTGTGTCGGTGCTGATAATGACTCTCTTTGCATATCACCCTACCAGCCTTCCAAGGCGAAATCAACGAGTGGTTGAAAGTCTCCTCATAAATGCTCGGCCGAACATCGAGGGGTGCTGTATAGCTAACGTAACTCTCGATGACAATGTTGTGTTGCTACCGGACAAGCCTATAGAGACGCACGGCTATAAGATTGTTTTGCATGCCACGGGTATGCAATATGAGCTGATTGCACAACCGCAGGAGTACGGCAGAAGCGGCTTCCTCTCCTTTTACATGAACGAGCAGTCGTAGCGTTTAGGTTGCGGCTTAACGGATGGGCAGGCGGAAGGGATTATCAATATGTCGGCTACTATCCGCCGGTCACGCGTTGCGAGCCGGGCAGACGCCTGGCGGGCGGCAATCTGGGATACTGGCAGGTGTAGTTTAGCAGCCTAAGGAACGAGTAGGTGCGCTGGAAGGCCGCCTGGTAGCGCCTGAAAAGAACTGCTGGCGTGAATGGTCCCTTAGTCTCCCTCGTGCTCTTTCATCAAAGCCGCCAGGCGCGGAGGTGGCGCGGATGGCGAATCGTTAACGAAACGCCGGTACATCCACCAAAGAAATCCGTTATAATAGTCGCTGAACAATCGCGACCGTCGCGCCAGTGCCTCAAGCGGCGTGTATATGAGGCCCGCGAGTTTCGAAGGGAAGCGAGTTCCGACTCGGTACATCACAACGAATGCGACTCCCGATGAAAGGAAGTACGCGACGCAACTTGCTGCAAGGATCGTGATGATCGCGAGTATGCCTTTACTATCGCATGAGACAGCAACCGAAGGGATCAAGACTGAACGTGAACATGCCACACCTGGTTTTTGACGGTTTTCGAGGGAGCTTAGCCACTTGCACGGACGGCGACACTCCGTCAATTGGTCCGCGGCTGCGTAAGCGCTCGCTCTCGGCCTGGACCGTTTAGGGCGGTACCAGATCATCGGTAAGCGTCCGTGAATTTCCTTTTCCGCAGGTGTGCCCCAACAACGCCTCGCACTGCGTTACAATCCCGAAGGACTCGGGACGATAGCGCTTGTGTCCTCATGAGACTACTTCATGACTCGACTGGGAAGACGGTTGGCTGTCATTGGTGGCGTCGCTGGCGTCTTCATCGCAATAGGTGTGTGCGCAGCCCTAACGCTGTTTTTCGCTACCGTCGGTGTGCCGTCCAACATTGTTGATTTTGATCCTGTGGTCTTCCGGGCCACCGCGGACACCGAGTTTTTCTATTCACTCGGCACCCAGCTGAAATACTCGGACCAGATTGATCCCCAGGCACCGACATTGATGCGCGGGCAGACACGGAACTTTCTTGTTTCGCCCGACAATAAGAAGATTGCTGTTGTTGCGAATGGGCAACTAATAGTGGTTGGGACGGCATCGATTCTCCGTCAAGTTACCGCCGTCGATTCGATCTACAGAGAGCCCAAACCAATCGGCCGGCAGTTCTTCCGGGATGACGACTTCCAGTGGTCGAAAGACTCAAAGGCGCTCTATCTTATTCGAGATGAGTACTACGGGTCGCGCGGATCGCAACTGTTTTCGAGCAAAGGAGAGCTCTGGAAGTACGATATCGAATCGGGCAGTCTGCAGTTGATTCTAAAGCCGTTTAAGGCTTATAGCTACTTCCTTGGCGTCAAGTCTGGAATCTACTTTTCGACGCCAACCGAAAGTGGAGATCTACAGCTCAGATACTTTGATGGAAACGGCGTGACTGATATCGGCCGCCCCAACGCCAGCAATATTAGCCCTGAAAAACTCGGCCGGCATTTCGTTGAAGTTCCCCACCACCCGGCTTGGGAAGACGGAGGCGGCAGCGCATCCGGTTGACCACTCCGCCGCCAGCCACTCGAGACAACTTCCCCTGCTTTTCGCCGGATGGAAAACTGATTTCCTTCACGCGCGACTTTGGTCCAACGGAAACGGATCTTTTCATCGTTCCGGCCGCCGGCGGGGCAACCAAACAAATTACCTTTGACAAGGGCCGTGTGTTCGGAACGGCATGGACCAGCGATGGCCGCGAAATCGTTTATGCCGGGGTTCGCCGACAAGGGCGGGGAATGTGGCGCGTTGCCGCGGCGGGCGGAGCGCCTGAACGCGTCCCTATCAACGGGCAGAATCCGGTCTCTCCCAGTATTTCGCGGCAGGGCAACAAACTCGTCTGGACCGAATTCTCCAGCGATTCCGACATCTGGCTCTATCAAGGCCCCGGTTTCGCCGGACGCGCCAAGCCGGGTCCATTCGGCGCTCCCGTCAAGCTTCCTTCCTCCTCGATTCACGAAGAGCACAGCCCTGACTTTTCTCCCGATGGACAAAAGCTGGTCTTTGTTTCCGGACGCACCGGTGGACAGGAGTTGTGGGTGAGCGACGCTGGCGGCAACAACGCGGCACGCCTCACCACACAGGGCGGCCCCGCAGGCTCGCCGCGCTGGTCGCCCGACGGTAAGTGGATCGCGTTTGATTCGCACATCGGCGGAGACGGCGACATTTACGTGATCAGCTCGACCGGCGGGCCCTGGCGGAGATTGACGTACGAGAAAACCGCGGAAACGCAGCCCGCCTGGTCGCGCGACGGGCAATGGATTTATTTCAAATCGAATCGTACCGGCAGCTACCAGATCCACAAAATGCCAGCCGCCGGCGGTCCGGCCAAACAGATCACTTTCCACGGCGGCTTCGAGGGATTCGAGTCGCCGGACGGCAGCATCTTTTATTACACCAAGGCGCGCGGCGAGTACGGCATTTACGCCGTGCCGGCGGAGGGCGGCGAGGAAAAGCTGGTGCCCGAACTCAGTCGAGCCGGGTATTGGCGCTCATGGGGCGTTGTCAAGGGGGGCATTTATTTCATCGCCAAAGAGAGTGCGCCGCGCCAGACGATTCGATTCTTCAGTTTCGCTACGCGCCGCATCACGCCGCTGGTGGAGGTCGCGGGCGAAGCGCTGTGGTGGCAGCCGGGGCTCGCACTGTCGCCTGATGGCCGGCGGCTCCTGTTCGCACAGTTGGAACATGCCAAGGATGAAATCATGCTGATGGAGGATTTCCGGTAGCCACCGTTCGCCGCAGATTCGATCTCAGGGTTGGCAGGATTCCGGTGTTCTCGGATGGCCGTTGAGGCAACTTCGGGGGCGCCGAACTAGAGCGGGCAGCTTCGATCCACAGTAGGCCGTTGAGCGCGTGTTGTCCCCTCGCCCGAGACTGCCTGGTCTTGAAGCCGCTCTGTGGTCAGCTGAAGTCTACAGTCTTTGGGTTCATCCTGTCTGCAGCCGCTGGCGCACGTTGGCGCAGGAGTATGCATGGATCTATGCTCATTCCCAACGGAAAACACCTCAGCGTTCGTGGCTTCCGATCTCTTACGGCGATGCGGTTAGCCGAGGAACATCATTTCCTTAGGCGTCCGGCGGGCGGACCTTCATGGTTTCGCGTTCAGATGATCGGCCAGGCGCAATGCCAGCGCGACGATCGTCAACGTGGGGTTGCCATGCCCCGTTGTGGGAAAGACGCCAGAACCGGCGATATGGAGGTTGCTCAGCGTATGCACTTTGCAGTCGGCATCAACAATCCCGGCACCTGGCGAGGCGGACATGCGCAGCGCGCCCATATGATGATCGCCCGCCTGCAGGGCCGCTGGATCTGACAAGTCCGGCGAGAACGTCCACTGATCTGGCCCGCCGCTGAGGTTGGTGTTCAGCGAGAAATCGGAGGCGCCGTTGGATCGCAGGTATTGCTCCAGCAACTCCAAGCCCCGGACCACGGTATGCT
Source organism: Acidobacteriota bacterium (assembly GCA_003223065.1). GTDB lineage: Bacteria > Acidobacteriota > Terriglobia > Bryobacterales > Bryobacteraceae > Palsa-187. The sequence goes on from QHXU01000022.1 coordinate 4,829, forward strand.
TTTCCGTATCCTGCATTTGCCAGTCCAGATGCGCCACCGGTTGGCCAAAGACCGGATCCACGCGGTTCGGGTCCAAGGTA
>QHXU01000022.1:5042-14556 GCA_003223065.1 Acidobacteriota bacterium
CGGAGCATCGCCTCCGGTGTTGGCGCGAACGCCCCCCAGGCATCCAGCGTGATTGATCCGCCGAGCGTCACTGTCTGGCGCGTGTAGAAGTTCTGGATCCGCGTATCCACGGGAGAGGCAAACGTCACCTGCGCGGCCGATGCAATCAGGGGATGCAGCATGAAGCCTCGCCCGAGATGTCCTTTGGAATTGTCACCGAGATTGCCGGACAGTTTCAGCAAACGCACCGGCTCGATGCCTCCCAGCGCCAGCACGTAGGAGCCGGCGGCCACTTGAAAATCAACTCCCCGCTCTCCGTTGTCGATGGCGGCGCATCGCAATTCGGTCACGGTTTTGTTATCTGGCGTAGCGGCGATGGCAAGCACCTGGGCTTGGAAGAGCACTGTCACATTGGAAGCGGCCTCGAGCGCGCATCCGAATCGCGCCTGGCACGGATAGAACGCCTGATGCGCCTGCGAGTGCAGGATTACGCTCTGTAATGAGTCGCCGGGAGGAAAGGGCTCGCCATTGAGCACCTTGCCCCAGAAAGCCAAATCATTGTAGTTCGATGGGCCGTAGTTGCCGAATTCGTTCGCCGCGTCGTAATACGGATTGAGCGTTTCCATCGTCAGCGGCCAGCACGCGGACCGATAGCCAGGGCGTGGGAGCAGATCGGCTGCATCAAGCGGGCGGGCGTTGAAAGAGAAATGATTGGTCGTGCCGCCGTACATGTTCAGCCTCGAGCGGGTGAGAAAGTTCGGATCTACGCGGGTCATGAACGGGCCGAGCGTCCCGCCGTAAAGTTGCTGCAGCGCTTCATCGGGTTTCGGGCCCGCATCGGTGGATGAGCCGTTGACCAGCAACAGCACCTTTTTCGAGGAGCCGATGAGACGTTGCGCCATGGCGATGCCGGCCGCGCCAGACCCGGCGATGCAGATGTCAAAGCCGGTCATCGTGGCGCCCGCCGGTAATTGGTTTGCATTGGCGTGCATGGTGCCGACTTTAGATGGTATCGCGCCACGAACTTCTGTGGACAGACGCAAAATGGAGCCTCGGCTTGGACAGACGCATGAGCAGTTGGAGTGAGGCGCGGCGCGTTCGATGAAATGACTGCCGATAGCCTAAGTAACCAAATCGTAAAGGCAACCATGAGAAGACTGCTCGGGGAGCAGAGTTTGAAGGCGGAGCTTCGCGCTAACTACGCCAGACCCTCACCCTGTTGTCAGGTGTGCACGACATTGAGTTTGAACGCTCGATTGTTTCACGAGGTGCGCCTTCATCAGCGGCCATGCCTACGGCTAGCGGATCGGTTTAGAATGACGAAGCGGCTTTTTTCTGACGGGCGTACTCGTCCTGGAATTGCTTCTCTTTGAGATTGATGTGCGCCTGGAATCCCGCCGGATCGATGAAGGGATTCACCTCTTGCGTGCCTAGTTTGGGATACTTTTCGTCCAGACCATAAAAACTTCCGTGTGAGGCGAGAAAAACGTCGACGTGTATTGCGCGCAAAGTTTTGAAGCTGTTGCCGTAGTCGTCGGCTATCTGTGGATAGTCCTTGTTGTTGTACAGAATGTAGCCAGGGTTCCATCCGATGCTTCCCAGGATGATCACGTCGTAGGTTTTACCGTCTTCCGGCGTTTTGAGCGTCCACGAGGTGCAGCCTTTGGTGTGGCCCGCGGTCAGGTGCGCGACAAGGGTTGTCCCGCCGATCTTCACCTCGTCTCCGTCCTTCAGGATGCGATCAATGGGATGCTCTTTGCCGCCGGGCTTCATTTTTCGGAGCGCTGGAACGTCCTGCTCCATGACCATCACCTTGCCAGCCGTAAGCTCTTTCATCAGGGCGTCGGCATCCATATGATCGCGATGTGCGTGGCTTCCCAGGATGATCTTGATATCGGTGAATTTGAATCCCAGCTTTTCCACGGATGCGCGGATGCTGGGGACGGTCGATTCGAAATCGGTGTTGATGAGGACGTGGCCTTCGGGCGTCGTAATCAGGAACGATCCCAGTTCGGCGGTTCCGACGAAGTACACGTTACCGATCACTTTGTGAGCGGGAAATGGCTTGTTCCAGTCGCGGGTCTGGGCGGAGGTCACGGCCAGCGCAGAAGACAGGCATAGGATCCAATACATGCGATTCATAGTGGACATTAAAGCACGTTCGCGCGGCCCGAGACCTCTTCATTACCCATTGGCGGACGACTTTCTCAGTGTCTCGGCCGCCGTCCGCGATTGATCATCGCGTTCTGGAAGCAGGCTTCCCAGTCGACAACTCCGATCTTGGGGATCTGTTGCGTCTGCTCGGCTCTTGTGCTGCTCAATAACAAGAGCGGCTATGTCGGAGCGGACCGCTTGGGCTCAAGTCCCGGCAGTCTTAGCGTCTAACGGCGCTTCCGTACGCCAACGCAACTTGTTCAGGCACTAGCGTTCGCTTCCCCCAGGAGACGGACGCGCTGTCTGAGGAAATCCGGCAGGCTGATTACGTCGCTCGGAATCATCAGGAGGTCGTGGCCGTTCATTATGAAAAACTAAGTATGTACAGACGAAGGTGACCTCGCTTTCGTTTGCTCACCAATCGTTCGCTCAGCCCAGTATTTTGGATTCGTTCACCTTGTCGACGGCGAACCTCAGGAATCGAATCGCCTCGGCTTGCCGATTCATCTCGTCGCCATAGCTCCACGTCTCGGATTCCTCAATCAAGTCCCTCCATTGCGGATAGGACGCCTTGGCCCAACCGGCCGCAATCTTCTTGGACCGCGGTTCGCGTTCGATCACCGTGTGAAGTATGCGGCAGAGGTTCAGGACCAGGTACGACTGATAGTGGCTGTTCGCGAGCCAGTCCGCGTCATCGATTTTCGGCACCCATTCGGCAAACAGGTCTTGCGCGCTCGCCCTGCGCACGTCATCGACCGCGATCGGCGGCACGAGTTCATTGAAATCGGGCCCTTTGGGCGGGATGCCATGCTTGGAGAGGAGGTAATGATTGATGATCCACTCATTGCCCGCCGGGGCTTCCGGATAGAGCGTGCCGAAGCCCCACCAGGGCCGCGGCGTCTTGGGTGGCGTCAGTTCGCGCATCAATTCGACCGGAACGTAAGTGCACTCGATCCGGTTTGCCCATGCCGGGTAGCGGTGCTCGATGTCCCGGTGCAGCCGCTCAACTGATCGAAGCTCCTCGGGAGTCAGCGGCACGCGCACCACCGCCTGCAGGTCGATGTCGCTTCGATCCGGCACGAAATCGCCATAGGCCAGCGAGCCGGACAAATACAGCCCGATCGCGTTGTCGCCCAGCAGGCGCACCACCCCCTGCACCCATTCGGCAAGCAGCGCATTAATCTCCGGATATGCAGTGACGTTCAATGCTGACCTCTTCCTGCAAAAGATACAGCTAACCGGCTACCTGAAGTCGTGGGACGCCGCCGCCGATGCCCGCGCCGCTCGCCACCGTTAACGTTGGATCGGCGCCAGACGCTACAACGGCCGCAAAAGGGACCGCGAAGCTACCGCGCCATTCGAAACGGTATCATTTGCCTGGCCGTTCTGATTGTGCTGATTGCCGGTCGGATACCGCCTACCAACGGCAATGAGCCTCAAACTCACGAAAGAGAAATGATGGTCAGCCGTGAACTGCAGAAACGTTTTCCGCGCCAAAAAATTGTGGCTCCCACGAGCGGCGTATTGAGACTGTCCCGCACGCATATGGTTCGATACACTACAGCCGACCTAGACGAGGAGCAGTATCGGCGCATCGAGGCGCCCGATCTCCCGCAAAGGAACCAACTTGGTGGTTCGGCATTTAGACGATCAGCCCGGTGACAGCAACCGCGATGCCCGCAGCCCCTGAAATCATCCCCATCACCGGAAACATCGGTTTGCGAGCGATGAAAAAAAGCGACGAGAGCACCAGGCCGATTTCCAGCAGGCCTTCGCCGAAGTCATAGCGCAGCGCGCGGCGTTCGTCGGCCTCGGCCGATTCATCCGAACGCTGAGCTTTTACCTGCTGGTCGTCTTTCAGCGCGTCGTACTTCTTTTTTTGATCGGCAAAGCGGGCGCGCATCTTCTCCGCAGCCTCGCTGCCGGCACCACTCACGGTCAAGATGCTTTCACCGAGGTCCTGGATGTGCGACTTGATACTGTTCGCCTGATAGTAAGCCCACTCGTCGTTGGCGGTGGACTTGTGCATGATAGCCGCGGTGTGAGTCCGGTGCGATGCAATGGTCACCACCGCCAATAGCACGGCAAGCACACCGGCTAGCACACCCACCTTCTTGCCTGTCGGGTCGGACGCACTACCCTCGTGATGAATTTCCAGTTCAGCCATGGTTCGCATTGTCTCGCACCGGGGGGAAACTGGGGGTGCTCCAAGGGACAAGGATAAGGAAACCAGGTGATTCAGGCGCGGGCGGACCAACAAGCTGGGGTGAGATTGGCGACTTCGGAAAGAGTCCTTCGATTCAGTCCGGGCAGCACGGCAGCGAGGTAGCGTTTGACCGGCGCGCCGAGGCGGCGGCAAGATTCCACGACCGAAAGGATCGCGGCGACTTTCGGTCCAGCCTGCGCGCTGCCCACATGCAACCAGTTCTTGCGTCCGAGGGCTACGGGCCGCATCGAGTTCTCCGCCAGGTTATTGGACAACTCCACTTCCGGGTAGTCGAAACACCGCCGCAGCTTCGCCCACATATTTTTCGCCCACATATTTAATGTGTAGGCGGCCGCTTGTCCCAGCGCGCTTTTCGGCAACGTTTGCTGAGCCAACATCAAGCACGCCTCCCAAATCCCCTGCAACCACTCCTCGGCGTATTCCCGGCGTATGAACGTGACGTTCATCGAGCTCAATGCACGTTGGCGCGCGTCGCGATCGATCAGAAACACGCGTCCATGCGCGTGACCATGTTGATGGCCTCGCCATCTTTAGGATTCAGTTTCACCGCGTCGACGAACTTGCGCCGCGCGTGCGCCCAACATCCCACATGCACCAGCTTCGGCCCGCCGATATCGTCGTAGGCTGAGTAGCCATCGGTTTGTAAAATTCCTTCCCACTGACCGAGGATCTTGCGCGGACCCTCACGCCCCCGGCCCAAGGTCGTCAGATAATCCCGGAACTCCGCGCGCAGCAGCACGCCCGGGCGGAGCAGAAACTGCGCGCCTCCGCCGATTGCTGAACACGATTTTCCAGACATCGTTCGTGGTAAGGCTGGCGATCTGCGGAATCGGCTGCGGAAACGGCTCGGGGCCGGCGATGGCGTAATCCTTCGCGCCCACTCCTCCCGCGACAAAAGGTCGAAGCCGCCGATCGTGCGGCTTGAAATGAAACAGCACCTCGAGCGTCAGTGCGTGTGCCTGGCCCTCGGTAATAGGCCCGGTTTGGCTGGGCAGCGATACGAATTGAAAACTGTCGGCAAAGAAATAGCGGGCGGCGAATCTGCTCTTACTCGTTTGCCAGTAATCCAGGTTAGTCATGAACTGATTTTCAGAGAAAGTACAAGGGACACTGAAAATCGTGAAGCCTCGAGTGTCGGCAGGCCGCCCGGGATCAAGCGATTGTGGGTTGGGAATTAAGAAATGGCCGTTAGGGAGTTTGAATTGCAACAACTTGAGGGCTAAGGGGTTGATAACGACAGCTTGTTAGCCCAGCCGTGGAATTGCATTTGCCTTCGGGGTTCGTTCTGTGCGATCATATAGCCGTATTTTGACAGTTCGCTGATTTTGGCTCTTTCGCCTCGTCCGGTCTAAACGCCCTTCGTCCGATCCTGCCCCGATTCACTGTTCTGCAAATTCAGAAAGTAAAAAATGAAAAATATTTTCGTAGGAAACCTCAGCTTCGGTGCTACCGAGGATGCGGTTCGATCCATGTTTGAAACATACGGTCCCGTTGATCGGGTCAGTATCATGACCGACCGGGATACGGGACGATCCAGAGGCTTTGGATTCGTCGAAATGACCAACAGTCCTGAAGGAGATCGGGCCATTGCCGAGCTTAACGGCAAGGAACTCGACGGCAGAGCGTTGAACATCAACGAGGCCCGTCCGAAAGCTGAACGTGGCAACGGCGGTGGTGGTTTCGGCGGCCAACGCCGCAATCGGTATTAGACACTCCAGACAGAAGGCGTGGCGTTCGCAAGACGCCACTCTTTACCCGTTGTGTCTGTTCTAAAGACATACGGACACGGTGAACGGCGATCGACAAGGCATCGACGGTTCAGGGAGCGATCGAGATCAAACGGGAAAGGCTGGAGGAAGAGTTGCCAAAAGAAGACGCAATCGAAGTAATGGGCAAGGTGGTCGAGAAGTTCAAGGCTGGCATGTTCGGGATAGAAATCGACGCAGGCAAGATAGTGCTGGCGACGATGGCCGGGAAGCTCCGACGCAATCGGATCAAGATCATGAATGGCGATAAGGTTTCGGTGGAACTCTCACCATACGATTTGACGAAGGGCAGAATCACTTACCGCCACAAGTGAACTCCCGGACTTTCGTGCCGGTGATTGGGATTATGGCGAGGATTGCTGTCTGCTCGTTGGTCGCCCTGCCCACAGTTTTCCGAACAATGGATTTCCAGGCGTTCGGATCGCCGTAGTAATCATTCCGGATGCGGGTTGGCCGTAGCGGCCAAGAACCGTTCCGCTGATGCGCCCGTCCCAAAAGACTTCGAAATTTATCGCACAAGGGATGCCCGACTTTCCGGACCACCAAAGGCACATTTTTGGTGAGAAAACCGGAGTTTCAAGAGCAAGCCTCCTCAACCACGGGACTGCAGGTGCGCTCAGAGATAGCATCTCGCCAACTCCGCACCGGCGGAAGAAACGGCAGCGATTCCTGAATGTCCGGCGCCAGGTTCAGAAGATTCATGATCTGGGTCATCCGCGCCCGGCTCACCTTGCCCATTCGCGCAAGGTCCGCGTAGTCGGCAGCAGTGCCATTCTCAAGCAGCTCCTCGAAGCGAATCGCGAGCGCCATCAACCGGCTGATTCGAGGCATCCGCCCTGCGTGGCGCTTCAGCCGCGTGCGGCGCGGCGGGAGCTTGTTCAGCGTAATCTGGAACGAGATCAGGGACTGGCCCTCGGGCTAAAGCGGACAGATCATGTGCTAATTCCAGCAGACAGATCGTGTGTTACCGACAGCGGTGAATTTCACGGCCCGCGGCTGAACCCCAAATCAGCTATACTTCAGCAACACACCGAGAGTAGAAATTCAATGAAGATCCAAAGACTTCTCATTGTCCTCACCATTCTCAATTTGGCACTCCTACTGACGCAGCTCTTCCAAGCGAGACCGACCTTGGCCCAGAGCGTCGCGCCGGTATTGCGCGGTAAGGGGCTCGAAATTGTCGATGATCAAGGCCGGATTCGAGCGAGTATCACCGTGCTACCAGGTTCAACGGCGAACAAGCAGCCGTTTCCTGAGACCGTGATCCTTCGGCTTATTGACGGGAAGGGGAAGCCTCTTGTGAAACTCGCCGCCTCAGAGCAGGGTTCAGTGCTCGGACTCCTTGGCGACTCTGAACCGACATATGCCCGAATCGAGGCGAATGGTGCAAGCACCTTCGTAAAGCTGACCAACAAGGACGGGCACGAGCAGGTAGTCAAGCCGTAGATCTGGTTCAGGCTAAAGCTTCGCAGGCTTGCCTCGAAACCTACTCTTTTGTGGGACGGCAGTTTCCCGACACGCTGAGTCGTGCGGCTAGTCCATTCGAAAGAACGATGCCCTGCTGATACTGGAAGAAGGCGTGCGAGAACATGAACGCAAATCGCGGCGATTGGATCACGAAGGATCTCCGGCGAAGGCGCGTCGTCATCGACTGACAGGTGAAGAGCCTGTACAAAAATCCCGGCAGGCGATCGCAAGTCAGCAGGTGCTCTTGAACTTGTGCTGGCAATTCTGCGGCCAAAGCGTCTATGTGTTCGAACAGAGTACGATCCACGTCACGGCACTTCATGGATTTCCTCCTGCGACCCTCCTTCGGCGTGGTGTTGTAGTAATCGACGTAGCCGGTGGTAAGCCCGATGCGCTTTCTGAGAGACGCACCCATAATGGCGAAACCGAAGTACGACGTTGCAATTTCTATATCTGGACCTTCACTCACCCTGGCGTGCAGTGCCGTCGCGATAGCCTCATCCGCGGACAAGAGAAGACAAGGCGACACCACAACATAATGAAAATGATTGTTCCTGCCGATATTCAACCGGTCCAACCGCATGACGATTAAAGGCCCGATGAAGGAAACGTTGCGACCTGCGAATCGGCCCGGCTCTGCTTTGCTTCGCGGCCTCGCCGTGCTTTGTATCCTCAGTCTGCTCGGCGGTTGCGAAATGGGCCCGTCGATGTTCCTTGGCGCCCGCGACCGCGAAATCAGCGATTCGACGCAAGCTGTCCAGTCCGCCCGCAATGATGTCGAACGCGCGAAAGCGTATTCATCGCGTGGCACAGCGTATTCGGAGAAGGCTCGCTATAGCCGGATCCTTAAGCTGATCCCCAGCGAGGAATATGAGCGTTTGTTTGATCTCGCAATGAAGGATCATAACCAGGCGGTGGCACTCAATCCGAGCAGCGCAGAAGTGTACTTCAATCGGGGGCAGGCCAACTACGATCGCGGCACGCTGGACCTGGTGTATAACAAGGAACCATGGCTAGTGGATCCCACCACCAAGTCATGGCTTGACGCGGCGGCCTCGGACTTCGAGAAGGCCATCGAGAAGGACCCCAAGAATTCGCTGGCGTTGGACCGGCTTGGCCTAGCATATGAGCAGGCTGGCGAGGAGGACAATGCTGTCCGAGCTTATACACAGGAATTGGCTCTCGATCCTTTAGGGAAGCAGAGGCTGGCCGACGCATATTGCTTCTTCGGATTCCGGCATCAACAACAAAAAGAGTTTGCTGCCGCCGCAGCGGCGTACCAGAAATCGACCGAGTTCGGTGTCGCAGACGACAAATCCTGCCCCTACAACCCTCTCGAGAATGGGGTCGCGATCTACACGACCGAAACCCGCGAGTATGACAAGGCTTGGGAGATGGTCCACCAGGCACAGAAGGTGGGCCGGCGGATCTCACCCGAGGTGATCGAGCGGCTGAAGAAAGAATCCAGGCGCACCAATTGATGCTGCGAGTTGTGTTAAGCTCGCGCGGGACCCGTTGACCCGACCTGAACCTTGCTGATCCTCTCGATATTCCCACCCATTGGATACCAGACAGACAACGCTTGAACGGGTACGCCGCCATATCATAGAGGGGATACCGCCATGGATCGGGCAAGAGACTATCGCACAGCAATGTCATCGGAAAACAAGGAGAACTCGCGAAACTTCCTAGCTGGCGCGCGTCCGCTTTTCCTTTCGAAAGACATCCGACGGCCAATTCGAGGTTTTCCATGGATTTCATGGAAAAGTATCGGGCAGAACGCGATCGGCTACGCGCTGAGATCGAACGAAACAGAACGCCCGGGGCAGAGGGCTGAAGCCCAGGAGATTCGAGCGCGACGGCACGCCTATGAGCGCTTGCCGGGCAGCGTGAAGACGGAGATGAACGAACTAGAAGTGTT
>QHXU01000023.1:0-1267 GCA_003223065.1 Acidobacteriota bacterium
CCACGCGGGCCACTCCGCGCGGGTCCGGCATCAGCTTGCGCAAAAAGTCGCGCACGAAGATCTGGCTGTCCAGGGCATCGAGCGTGGCGCCGGCTGCAAACCAGCGTTTCTCCGAGTTCCCGAACAAAACCGGACCGGCCGCATACGCCAGCAACGACACGATTAGATCCAGGAAAGTCGCCAGAGTAAAGGCAAAAACGTGCCGGCCCGTTGGCCGCTCGAACAGGTCCTTGAAAGCGAGCAGGAGGTCTTCCTGCCCGCTCGCTGCATGATCGACGAAATCGCCGAAGTTCGGCAGCGCTGGTTTTTCGAATCGTTGTGTGTGCAGAGCTTGTTCCACATCGTTCCAGGGAACGGCGTCGTAAACTTGCCGGAAATCGCGAAGCTGCTTGTCGCTCGCCTCGAAAGGCTTCGTTTGCGCTCGAAAGGCAGTGAGGCTCCGCTCGGCTTCCGTCATGCGGTCGACCGATTGGCGGGCCAGCCTCGTATAACGGGTGAACGCAAGATAATTCACACCCTCGCCGCGCCCCCTATTGGCGCTGCCAAGGGCTTGTGCTTCCCGCCCAACGGCCTCGCGAATAACGGCGAGGTATGGGTCGGCGTCCATCCCTTCTGACATATGGCCATGCTTCTTTTCGGCGGACGCCATGTCCTCTAAAGCCAACACGTGCTTCTGGCCCTCGCTGATGGCGGCGGTCACTAGCTGCTCAGTCTTGTCGGTGGCTGCGTGGATCGTGTCATAGAGCTGGCGCTGCACCTGCGCCGGCCGCTCCCGCGCGGAAAACCATGTGTACAAGTTGACATAGGAGAACGACACCGAGACCGCCGCCGTGATCGTGAGAACCACGATCAGCACACCTCGTTTGCTCTTTGTGACCCCGATCCGCCAGGCCACAAAGACTAAGGCCGACTGCACGCCGATCGACGAGAACAGCGAGAGCCAGCTCGGCAGGTACAGCCCCATTCCCTGTTCGGTGGTGTACCAGGAGACCACCGCGAGTAAGCAACTGGCCACGAAGAAGTGGACATTCTGCGAGCGTGACCCTACCGATACTAAGAGATTTTTGCGTTCCATGGGTTTTCTGAATCCTGAAAAGTTACGCGTTGTTGCATCCGCGGCAGCCGCATGCGGCTCAGACCGTCTGCGAGGATCACGGTTTCGTAGGGATGGCGGTGCTCCATTCCCGTTCCTTTCCGCCGGCACATGATCGCCGTAAGCTTCGCGCTGGTGCGGCCCGGCGGTCGATCCGCTGAATGTTGCTGGACG
>QHXU01000023.1:1339-6768 GCA_003223065.1 Acidobacteriota bacterium
CACGCGCTCCAGGGCAGAACGGAAAGCATCGGCGGACTGAAAGCGTTCGTCCGGATCCTTGGCCAAAGCGGTAAGGATGATCTCGTTCAGGATTGGCGGCACCGCGGGGTTTAATTCGACCGGAGGCACCGGTTGGCGTTCCACCTGGGCCAGCATGATCGAGAAGGCATCCGCCTCATTGAACGGCTTCTTCCCCGTGACGATTTCATACAGCACAGCGCCCAGCGAATACACATCGCTTCGCGCATCGGCGCCATCGATCCCCTTGACCTGCTCCGGCGACATGTAATACAAAGAGCCCAGCACAGCGCCCGTTTGCGTGAGCTGCGGGTCTGCCGGCGTCTTTGCAAGACCGAAATCGGTTAACCGGACTGTTCCTTCCGGCGTAATGATCATGTTCGCCGGGCTAATGTCACGATGCACGACGTCATGAGAATGCGCGTAGCTGAGGGCGACCAGGGCCTGGCACGCGTAGTCGATGCCAAGCGCCACAGGTATGCTTCTCAAATCGAGCAAGCTCCGTAAGGAGGTTCCTTCCACCAGGTCCATCACCATTACCAGGTCATCGTTCATCCAGAACGCGTGATGCACGCATACAATGTTGGGATGAGTGAGGCTGGCGTGGACCCTTATTTCACGCAGAAACCGTTGTGCCTGCCGCTGGGCGTCCGTTCCGTCGACTTTCAGAATCTTGAGCGCTTCGATTCGTCTGGTGATCGCATGCTGAGCCTTGAAGACGGTGCTTACGGCTCCGCTGCCCAACATCCCGACGACTGTGTAATCGCCGACCGCTTCTCCGATCGTGAAGCTCATTGAGGCGTTCCGGCTGTGGGACCTGGCGTGTTAGAACTGCGGAAAGGCAGTTTTCTCCAAAACGATACTTCGGGCCGGGTAATCGCCGGCTTGTTTGACAATTGCATAACTGAAGACCACTCCTTCAGTTCGGGCGTGCACACTAATCTCGAATTCGACTTTTCACTTGCTTCTCGTTACGGTTGCACTGAGGACCCTAGTGACCTGCAACCAGAGGCAATAATCCTGTCATTGTCATTAGAACCAGGAATACAACTGTCAATATGATCGACGTGACCACGCCGCTCAGGGCTAATTCCGCGAATGTCCATTCCTTGGCGCGGGTGTCTTTGGTTGGTGTGGTCGCCAGTTTTGGAAGAAACGTTACTGACTTGACCTTCGCCTGGTCCGGCTGGGCCGAGGCGGCGGCAGCCCGAACGGGTGCGGGGCTCGGAGGGCTGACAACACGAGCGACCTCCTCTCGCAACTTGGGTACCTCAACCAGCCAGGGACCACTTTTCTCGGCGGCCTTGTCCTTTGCAGCCAGCTTTACCTCTGCCAGCGCAGTACTGAATTCGTTCGCCGTTTGAAAGCGCTGGGACGGATCTTTCGCAAGCGCGGTCAAAATGATCTTGTCGAGCTCCGCGGGGATGCCCGGCGTAATTAGGCTCGGAGCCTTGGGCGCGCTGTTCACATGCGCCAGCATGACCTCGAACTGGCTGCTGGCTTGGAATGGTACTTTTCCCGTGATTGCCTGATAAAGTACTACACCCAGAGAATACAGGTCCGATCGCCCATCTAACGTGGCCACACCTTTCACTTGCTCCGGAGACATGTACTGGGCCACACCGACGGCGGTTCCCGTCTGAGTAAGATTGGGATCCGTGGCGGCTTTCGCCATGCCAAACCCGCCCAACATGGCGCGGTTGTCCGGAGTAACTAGTATATTGGCCGGCGTAACGTCCCGATGTACGATGCCCTCTTTATGCGCGTAACCGAGAGCCGAAAGGATCTGGCGCACATAATAAATGGCTTCCAGATAATGGATCGATCCCGATTCCAGCCGAAAAGCCAGCGGAGTCCCCTCCACCAGTTCCATTGTCATCACAAGCTGGCCTTCAATCTCCGTTGCGTTAAAGAAGGTGATGATATTGGGATGGCTCAAACGGCCGTGTACCTTGACCTCTCGAAGGAATCGCTCCACTCGTTCCTGATCGTCCTGAACGCTGCGCGGCAGGATCCTGAGCATCTCTACACGTCCATATTTGACGTTTCGGACCTTGTAAGCCACGCCGGTTTTGGAGCTGTCGAGGATATCGAGGAATTCGTACCCTCCAACTGTTCTGCCGATTTCAAATGTCATACGTTGTCCTGCTGCCTATAACTCCCAACTCTTCTAGTCATGTCAGCCACAATTCGGAAGCCCTCAAACCGATAATCCGGCATATCCGGTTACCAGGTCGCGACGCGGTCGCGTTCGCCTCTTGCGGGCCAAATCCTGAATCTAACCTCTGAACCGATATTGCTTCACGAGCTAATTAAAACACTGACATAGCGCTTGGTACAAGCTATCTTTCGGTTGGTATTCAATCGAAACTATTTACGTCTCTACGGACGTGCGCCGCATTATCGAGTCTTTTCATTCCTGATCTGATACGCTCAAAGTCGGGTCGCATGCTGAACATGAATCGCAGACATTTTGTCGCCTCTTCGGGAGTAGTTGCGCTTGCCGGGATGGCGCAGGAACCCGTTGCCGCTGAACCCGCCAAACGCGCTTTCTTCAAACTAGGGTGCCAGAGCGCTCCGACCAATGACACCCATCTGAAATACCTCGCGCGGTACGGGGTCCGTAATATCTGCGGCTATCCCGAAATCGCGGGGGACCGCATCTATGCGACCGTCGAAGAACTCAGGCGCATGCGCGATCTCGCGGAGAAAAACGGGATCAGTGTGGATTGCATTGCTCCGCCGTTCCTGGCCTCGAGCCACATCGACCGCGAGAAACATCCGGCCATCATGCTCGCGCAAAGTCCCGAGCGCGGCCGCGATATCGAAGCGCTGCAAATGTTGATCAGGAATTGCGCGGCGGCGGGCATACCCGCGATCAAGTACAACATGAGCATTCTGGGCGTGCTGCGCACTGGACGTTCGCGCGGCCGCGGCGATGCAACCTACAGCACCTGGCGACTGAGGGATGCGCACCCAAATCCGCCTTTGACGCGCGCCGGGCGCGTGGACGCGGGCATGTTCTGGGAACGGATCACTTACTTCCTCGATCGTGTGATCCCCGTGGCTCAGGAGTATAAGATCCGCATGGCGTGCCACCCGCACGATCCCGGTGTTCCGCCCGAGGGCTATCAGGGCGTGACGCACGTGCTCGGCACTGTGGATGGGCTGACAAAGTTCATCAGCATAAAAGAAAGTCCATATCACGGGCTTAATTTCTGCCAGGGGACCGTTGCGGAAATGCTGAATGATCCCGGCAAGGAAATCTTCGACGTAATCCGGTACTTCGGATCGCGCGGCAAAATCTTCAACGTGCACTTCCGGAACATCCGCGGCCGCCGGGATGATTTCGAGGAGGTCTTTCCTGACGAGGGCGATGTCGATTTCGTGAAGGCCATCCAGGTTTACAAAGAGGTGGGTTATCCATATCTGCTCATGCCCGACCATGTTCCCCAGGCGCCGAACGATCCAAACGGGCTGCAGTCCTTTGCTTTTTGCTACGGTTACATCCGCGCGCTTATTCAGGCGGTGGATCAGATGGGATGACTAGCCGCCCGGCTCTCCCTATTCACGACATAATGGATCCATGAAATGTGTTGTCCTTTCGCTCACGATTCTGACGGTGCTCGCGAACGCGGCCGCTGCTGAATCCTTCTCGGGCACGGTCGTGGATGTAATGTGCCACGGTAAGGATCTTGCCAGCCACACGCGCGATTGCGCGCTCACTTGCGCCAAGAGTGGTTTCGGGCTTGTAACCCCGGATGGTAAATTCTTGAAGTTCGACGAAGCGGGCAACGCACGCACGCTCTCGGTGCTCAAAAAACTATCCAAGGAAAAAGACCTGAAGGCCAAGGCGACCGGCGTGCTCGACGGCGATCTGCTTAAGGTTGAGACTATCGAATTCCAGCCGTAGCCGCTAAATAGTCAATTAATGATTCGCTGCAGCCGCCGTTGCCTGTTTCGGTCTTACATGCAGCCGGATCGGTTCAGGCGCAGCGTAGGACGATCGCTGGGTAGAGCGCGTCTCCACGGCGGCGGAGACGTAGATCAGTTGATCGGCCGGCTCCGCGGTCGGCAGCGCTTCCAGCGTGAAGCTGCGGCGGGATTCGTCTTCGGTGATGAGGACTCCGTTCAGCCCGACGTCCAGAACCCGTACCCGCGGCGGCAGATTGCGGACCTCCACCGGTACGCGCCCTCGGAAATCGCCCTGGCGCGCGATCGAAACCGTAATCTGCGCCGTGCCGCCAGGCTCGAGCGCGACGTCTTTTGTCTCGGCAGTAATCAGGACATCGGGGCGGGGCATCAGCGCGATTAATTTCAGGTGATCGTCCGGATTGGCTATATGTTCGAGAGTAGCGCCCGCGGCCGTAGCCTTGCCGGTCACCTTCATTTCCGCCGCTCGGTTGAGCTTCGCGTCCGCGTCCGCGCTCAACATCATCGTGGCGGAAACCTGCCCGGGCTTGATCACGCAGGACGCGGCATGCAAGCCCGGAGGCAAGTCGCCTAAGGAAATCTGTATCGGACCATCGAAGCCGTCCATGCGAAACGCCGTAACCGTCAAAGGAATCGCGCCCCCTGCCGGCACGTTCGGATTCCGCGGGGTTACCGTCAGACGAAAGTCTGGACGCGGGCGCCGCAACGTGAGCCGGTAGGCATAGTTTTCGCCGCCCAGGCCTTGGACATCCCGAATGCGAACCATGTACTCGCCATCTGCCGGCGCCGTGAAATGGAGCAGCGAATCCTTGCCATAGCCGGGACCGCCGTCATCGTTTCGATAGTAAAGATGGGCGGTCGGCAGGCCGTTCGGCGAGAACTTCGTGCCCGGCGGATGGATCGAGACCTTGTAAACGGGCGAGTCTACCGCGTGCGCTTCAGTCGAGGTATCAAAGAAGGCCAGCCGCTGGCCGTTGAACGCCTCGAACTCGGTGTCGGCGTCGGGCGAAAGAGGCAATGCTTCCACGCGAACAATCTCGCCGCCGATCATTACGTAATCGCCGGCTTGCAGACTGTTCCAGGACTGGATGCGGATGCCGCGAGCCACCGAATCGTGGTCCCGGAGCGTGGTTGAAGTCTCCCACACCGGCCGGACCACCGCCCGCTCGATCGGGTTCCCTTTCGCGTCCAGTACTTCGAGGAACGAATCGAGGTCCGCCCCCAGCCGTCTCGCATTCACTTCGAGAACGAGTTGCTCGCCTTTCCGCGCCTGGAAACGGTAGCGGTTCTCCGCGCCTGGCGCCGCGATCCTACCGTTTACCGTGACCGGAACGGGAATCAAACCGCCCTGCGATTCGATCTCCGGCTCCGCGCCGAGCGCCACGCGCACCTGGTTGAACGCGTGTTCGGGCCGCAGCGTGAGCGTGTCCTCGGAGTCCGGGGATGGGCGGCCCTCCACCTTCAGCTTTGGTGCAACA
>QHXU01000023.1:6812-7533 GCA_003223065.1 Acidobacteriota bacterium
TAACCGCGCAGCGCGATCTCTCCGCTTGCGCCCTTCCGCAGGCCAAGCGGATACGTGCCCAGCACCAGGGGAAATTCGCCGGCTATGATCCGGTAAGAGTGCCCGGGGCGACCACTGTGCTGATAGTCCGTGATGCGGATGTAGTACATGCCGCCTTTCTCGAAACGGTGCGCGAACATCAACTGCTCCTCGTCTCCGCGCGTGCCGAATTCCTGCACCACATTCAAGTCCGCATCGAGAATCGTCACCACCGGTTGCAGCGTCGAACCGATCAGCATCGCGCCGTTTTCGAAGGTTACCTGCTGGCCCTCCTTCACCCGGATCTTGTAGTAGTCGACGTCGCCTGGCTTGGAGATCGTGCCAGCCAGAATCGCAGGCAGGAATGTCTCGAACGCTGTCTCGGGTGTGTCGTTCGGTTCCTGATCGGGCGCTTCACCGTAGTAGGGCTCCACCAGAAACTTTCCTTCCGGACTCGTGCCGAGCGGCGTGAGTAAACGAAAGCTTACCGGGCCGATCTCCTCATCGGGCGAGACTTCCACTTCCACCGTCACTTGGTTGCGCGGAGGCAACGGGCCCAGATCGATCGTCGAAGGCGTGCCGTTCGAGCCGAGCCGGATATCGGGCCGGTCCGGCAACTCCTTCACGCGTACGATGCGTCCTGTCACGCCAGGATCGCTGAAGTAGATCGCGCTGGCATTGGCCAGGTTAAGACCCTCCACCG
>QHXU01000023.1:7564-16955 GCA_003223065.1 Acidobacteriota bacterium
GGCAGCACTGAGTCTAGAGTTGGCGGCGTGATACGGTTCCCTGTGGGGTGATTGGAGTCGCCCGTCAGCGCCGTGCAAGCCGCCAGCGTCGCCAGCGCCGTCCTTAGAAAACGCCAACGGAACGCCGTGCGAGCGTCTGTTTCCCGTGCGTTATTTCGCAGCCAACGCCTTTTCATAATCGACCTCGTAGATCTCCAGCAGCCCGTTAAAGAGTCCCGCCGCGAACGATTTTCCATTGGGCGCGAATTCCAGTCCGAACGCCCAGTCCGGCTGCTTCGCAAACGTGCGGACCTCCGTCAGATCGGAAGCGCGAAACAGCTTGATCGTGCGGTCCGCCGCCGCGGATGCCAGGTGCTTCCCGTCCGGCGACCATGCCAGCTTGAGGATCGCGTCTTCATGTGCGATCAACGTGTTCTCGAGTGTCCCCTCCTTCTCGCCGAGATGCCAGATGCGGATGGTCTTGTCGAGCCCGCCGGCCGCAACACGTTCCCCGTCCGGGGAAAGCGCGATTGTATTGATGCCGTCCGTGGCGTCGGAAAGCGTGTAGAGCCGCGTTCCCGTCGCCACATTCCAGACTTTGACCGATCGGTCAGCCCCGCCCGATACCAGCCGCTTGCCATCCGGCGTGAACGCCAGCGCGTAGACCGCGTCGATGTGATCGCGCAGCGTGCGGATCTCCTTTGCGGTCGCCACATCCCATAGCTTGATCAGCTTGTCGTAACTCGCCGTCGCAAGCGTCGCGCCGTCGGGCGAGAACGCGACCGAGTAGATGCAGTCGGAGTGGCCCGCGATCGTGCCCGCCACGGTTTGCGCTGCTACATCCCAAATCTTCACCTCGCCCTTGCGCGCCGGGAGCCCGCCCGCGGCCGCGAGCCGCTTCCCGTCGCGCGAGAATGCGATCGCGCGCACCGCCTCGGCTTCCCCGGGAAGCGTCGCGACCGGCTTGCGCGAGGCCGCGTCCACCAGTCGTAATTCTTTATATCCTCCCAACGCGATCACGGCTCCGTCCGGCCGCCACGCGACTGAATAGATCTGCGGTCCAGGCGCGGCTAGCGCAGCGAATGCAGCGAAGTAAGCGGCAACCTTCATCAGTGGTTGAACAGAAACTCTTTGCTTGTGAGCATCGCCCACACCATATCTTCGAGCGCTTGCCGGTGCGCGTCGCGCCGCGCTTCCTCGGTGCCCTTGCTGAGCTTCGCTTTTTCGAGCGCCGCAGTCAGGGTCTCTCGCTCGCTTTCGCTGGGATACCGGCTGAAGGCGGATAGAAACATGTATTCGAGGATGCGCCGGTCGGAAAGACCAAGTTTTAGGAAGAGCGCGATCGTCCCCTCCGGCGCGCTCAGCTTCTTGTTGAGCGTGTCGCCGTTGATAACGTGCAGCGCTTGGCCGATGCTCGGGTCGCTGGACCGCTCGGCGGCGTCGCAAACGTTACGCGCGGGGCGTCCGAACGAAACCAAAAACTCGGACTTCACCTGCGTATCCGGCAATTGCAACGCGCGGGTGCCCGCGGGATAGCCTTGGAACGCCGTTGGCGCGCCCGTCACCTGCGACATCGCATCCAGAATGACCTCCGCGGACAGCCGTCGAATGATGTGCTTCGAATAATAAATGTCGTCGGATTGGTTGGTAGCGTTCGCTTCGCTCGAAAGCTGATAGACGCTCGAATTCATGATCGTTCGGATCAGCCGTTGAACGTCGTAGCCGTTTTCGATGAAATCCTTGGTGAGCGCCGCCAGCAATTCCTCGTTCGACGCCGGGTTGGTGGCGCGCATGTCGTCCACCGGGTCCACCAGTCCCCGGCCCATGAAGTTAGCCCACACGCGGTTAACGATGGTCCGCGAGAACATCGCGTTCTTCTGGCCGGTGAGCCATTTGGCGAACGCCACTCTCCTGTCTTCCGGCGAATCGAGCGGAACGCTCTGCCCGTCGAGCGGGGTGGGCGGCAGCGGGCGGGCCAGCCGCGGGTGAAGAACATCGCCCGAGGTCTTCGCAAATACGACGTTGTCGCCCGCCGCCGCTCCATTCTTCACGCCCACGCGGGCGAACAGGTTCGCCATCTCGTAATACTGCGTTTGCGTCCACTTCTCGAGCGGATGGTTGTGGCAGCGGGCGCACGTGATGCGCTGGCCTAGGAAAGCCTGCGTTGCATTTTCGGCAAGATCGATCGGGTCCTTATGCAACACGTAGTAATTCAGCGCTCCGTTTTGCCTCGTGCTGCCGGAACTCAGGAAAATCTCGTTCGCAAACTTGTTCCAGGGCTTGTTTTCCTTAACGGATTCGCGAATCCAGTCGTAGAATGCCCACATCGCGGTGGAATTCAGGCGGCGGCTGGAAACCAGGAGCAGGTCGGACCACTTGTAGGCCCAGTAGTCGACAAACTCGTCGCGCTCGAGCAAGCGCTCTACGGCCTTCGCGCGCTTGTCGGGCGATTTGTCCGCCAGAAAATTCTCCACTTCCTCGGAAGTCGGCAAAATCCCCGCCGCATCGAGATACGCCCTGCGCAAAAACGTCGCGTCGTCGGCGATCTTGGAAGGCGCGATATGCAGGCTCTTCAGCTTGGCCAGCACCAGGTCGTCTATGAAGTTGTGGCGCGGAAATCGTTCGTACGCTTCTCCGCTGATCTGGTTGGGGAATGGAACGCTCAGGCGCGAATAGAGTACCCGGCTGGAATACCACAGCGTGACCGCCGCTTCTCCGGAGCCGTTCATCTTCACGTGCCCCCAATCGTCCACGGTGGCGACGCCCTCGTTGCTGGAGCTGAACTTCACCCAGCGGGTCACGTCATCCATGTGGCCGTCGGAGTACTTCGCGCGAACCACAAGCTGCTGCTCGGCACCCGGCGCGAGCGTAGCCGCGGCCGGAAACACCTCCAGCCCGCGGATCTCAGCGTCGGCCGGCGTGGGCGGAGGCGCGCCCGCCGCGATCCACTCCTCGATCACGCGATACTCCAGCGAATCCTTGGCGAACCGCTTGCCCCCTCCGTGGGGAATCGTAAACGAGGGCTTCAAGAGAATCAGGCTGGCGGTCGGATCTGCCAGCGATACGCGGCGTCCCGTCGACTGCCGCGTCAGCGTAGCGAAATCCACCTCCGGATCATAACCGCGAAGCGTCAGCTTAAACCCGTTCTTGCCCGCGAGCGCGCCGTGGCAAGCCCCCTGGTTGCACCCCATTTTCGTCATCACCGGGATGACATGGTTACGGAAACTCCACGTGAAGGGCGCATGCGCATCCTTCACGCGCACTACGATGTTCGCCTCCAGGCCTTTTGCGCGCGCAGTGATGCGGGCCTCGCCGTTGCCCGCCGGGCGGACCAACCCATGCTCATCGACCGTGGCGACCTTCGGATCGGACGACGACCATTCCGTGGCGCACGTCCAGTCCTCTTGATGATCCCCGGCCGTGCCCTCGGCGATAAGCTGCTGCCGGGCTTCAGGCCCGGTAAGCTCGGCCGCCGGCGGCAAAATCACAAGCTGTTGCGCAATTACCGGCGCGGCCAATAACAGCAGCAGTCTCACGAAAACAGCTCCCGAATCGGCTCCACGCCCCGGTCGACCAGCGGAACCGGGCGCCCCTGCGCGCCAGGCAGCTCGATCTGCAAGTCGATGCCGAGGCCCCGGTAGACCGTCGCCGCAACTTGCGCAGGTGTTACCGGACGCTCCTTCGGCGCTGCCGCGATGTCGTCAGACGAGCCGACGACAGTTCCGCCCTTGATTGGACCGCCGCCCATCAGCATGGTCCAGCATTGCGGCCAGTGATCGCGCCCCCCGGCCGGGTTGATCTTCGGCGTGCGGCCGAACTCGCCGGTGGCCATTACCATCGTGTTGCTCAGCAGGCCGCGCTCGGCCAGTTCCTCGAGCAGCGAGGCGTAAGCCATGTCGAACATCGGACCAACCAAATCGCGGTAGCAGCTGATCGGGCTGAACGGTTTCGAGCCATGGATGTCCCAGGTGATTTCGTCGAACACCGTCTCGAACATGTTCACGGTGACGAAACGTACCCCCGCTTCAATCAGGCGCCGGGCAAGCAGGCAGCTCTGGCCGAAGCGGTTCAATCCGTACTTCTCGCGAACCGGCTCCGGCTCGTGATGCAGTTGGAACGCCTCGCGCGCCTTCTGCGAGGACATCAGCGTGTAGGCTTGATGAAATGTCGAGTCGAGCAGACGCGCGTCCTGCGACGTTTCGAACTCGCTCACCGACTTGTCCACCATCTCCCGCCAGTTGCGCCGCCGGTCCACTCGCAAAGCGGTGAGATAGTCGGGCGGCAGCAGATCCGGCACCTTGAAGTTCGGGTCGGACGGGTCGGCGTTCAGCACGAACGGGTCAAAAGCTTTGCCCAGATAGCCCGCGGTCTGCCCGTGCGGCATGTTGCCGCCGGTGTTGCCGATAGGCCGCGGAAGCAGCACGTGCGCCGGCACGTCGCCCTTCGGCCCCTTGAGCTTGGTGAGCACGCAGCCCATGTGCGGATGCTCGATGCCGCCCTGGAACAACCGGCCGGTCTGCATCATTTGGTGGCCTGTGTCGTGTACGGCGGCAGCGGTATGATACACGCTTCGGATTAGTGAAAATTTATCGGCGTGCTTGGCGGTCCGGGGGAAATTCTCGGAGATTTCGATACCCGGCACGTTGGTCTTGATCGGTTTGTACGGCCCCCGGATTTCGACCGGGGCGTTCGGCTTCATGTCGAACGTGTCTAGCTGAGACGGTCCCCCGATGAGCATCAACAGGATGCAATTGACGGCGCGCGATCCATCCGTGGCGCCGAGCGCACGCAACCCGAACCAGTCCGTGAGACTAAGGCCCAGCGTTGCAAGCGAACCGGCATGGAGAAAATCGCGCCGTCTCAGTCCGTCGCAGAACTCGACCGGTCGATCCGCGTCCAGACGAAACATTTATTCCTCCTGCCGATTCGATTCTATCACCGGCGCGTCCGGCCCGGAGATGCAGGTAACGGTTTCCGTTCGCCTCGGCGGAACAATCGTGGCCAGGGTTCGCGGGCCAGAACTATTTACAATAGGCTCGCGTACCAGTACTTCCCCACGTTCGAGGTAGTTCTTATCACCGCTGAATACCTTGTGCGGAGCGCCTATTTCCCCTACACTCCGAGCATGCGCGCGTTGACTCGGTTCGTGGTCCGTGAATGCGGACAGGACCTGGTCGAGTACACGCTCTTGCTGGCATTTGCATCCCTGGGAACTGCGGCCGTGCTCATGACCTCAGGCCTGTCCATAAATTCGGTGTGGACCACCGCGCATTCTCAGCTGAAGAAAGGCCACGCGTACGCTTTCGGAAAAGACCACGGAACCGGCAACCCGCACGAGTAGCTCACCCCTGACTGCCTCTACTCTTCCCGCAGCGCGCTGACGGGATCCAGCAGCGCCGCCCGCCTCGCAGGTAGCCAGCATGCGACCGCGCCAATCAGGAAGAACAGCGCCGCCACCGCCGCGAATGTAACCGGGTCAGTCGGCCTGACCCCGACCAGCATACTGACCATGACCCTTGTGAGGCCAAGCGCTGCGATGAAGCCGAGCACGATCCCGGCTGCGCTCAGCCGGAGTCCGTGACCGACCACGAGCTGGAAGATGCGAGCCGGAGCCGCACCCATCGCCATGCGAACTCCGATCTCGGCCGTCCGCTGGCGGACAAGCGTCGAGAGCACCCCGTAGAGTCCAACGGCCGCCAGCACCGCGGCGATCGCCGCGAACACCCCGATGAGCAACAGCGAAAACCGCGTCCCCGCCCCCGACTGCTCGAGAAATTTCTGCATCGGCTGCATCTCGAACACCCCCAGGTGCGGATCGAGTCTGGCAATCTCGCTGCGGATCGCACTGGCAAAATGCGCCGGATCTCCAGCCGTCCTCACGGCCCACCGCCCAACCGCGCCGGATCCGACGAAACCGTCCGTGAAGAACACCTCTTCGCGCCCCTCCGTGGCCAGCGAGGAATCGCGCTGATGCCCGGCCACGCCGATCACCTCGACCCATTCCGGTTCTAGAGAGCGGACGCGTATGAGGATGCGTTTCCCGATCGGAGATTCGTTGGGAAAGGCCTTTGCCGCCAGCTGCTGGTCGATGATTACCACCTTGCGTTCCTGTGCGTTGTCCGCGTCCGTGAAGGTGCGGCCCGCGACAAGCGGCGTCCCGAGCGTTTCGAAATAACCAGGGAGCACGGCTTGCCAATTCGCTGCCTGGAATTTGCTTGGGTCGGTGAGCGCCTGCTCCGTCCCCCACCGTATGGGATTGGCTCCGCCGTCAAGCGGTAGCGTCGTTGAAGCGGTTACGCCTTCCACGCCCGCGAGCCCACGCAGCCGGCCTTGCATTTCGTGAATGAACGCCGCGCGCTGTTGCGGATTGGGCCCCCGGCCTCCGGCCAGCACAAACGTCAGAATGCGGCTGGCATTAAAACCAGGGTCGATCCGCTGGAGTGCAAGGAAGCTACGGAACATCAGCCCCGAACCGATCAACAACACGAACGAGAGCGCGACCTCCGCGATCACTACACCATTGCGGAGCGTTCCGCCGGCTCCCAGGCCCGCCGTCCGCCCGCTGCCTCGCAACACTTCCATGACATCGGGCCTGGATGCGCGCAGCGCCGGCGCTACACCGAACATTGCGGCGGCCGCGAGCCCGGTCAACGCGGCGAACGCGACCACCGCGGGATCGATTACGATCGATCCCAGTCGGGGTAGATTCGCCGGCCCGATCGCGATGAGCTCCTGAATTCCGATACGCGCCAGCCCGAGGCCGAGCACTGCGCCGCCCAGGGCGAGGACCAGGCTTTCCGCCAGCATCTGGCGCACCAGGCGCCAGCGGCCGCCGCCCAACGCCGCGCGCACCGCCAGCTCGCGCTCGCGCAGCGACGCGCGCACCAGTAGAAGGTTTGCCACGTTCGCGCACGCGATGAGCAAAAGAAAAATCACCGCGCCCATCAACGCCAGGATGGCCGGCCGGACCTCTGCCACCAGGTTCTTGTGCATCGGCTCCAGCCGGATGTAAAAGCCCGCGGTTTCCTTGATCGAGGATCGCCTGCGCATATCCTGGGCGATGGTGTCGGCTTGCGCCTGCGCCCGCTCGAGACTCGCGCCTTCTTTCAGCCGCCCGATGACGCGGATGCCGACGTTGTTCCGGTTGGCCTCATCGTACGCCAGCCGCATCGCCGTCCAGATCTGGGGCGTGCGTTCCAGGTTGGCGTTTGGCGGGAAAAGCAGCTCGAAACCGGGTTCAAGAACACCCACCACGACTCGTCCGTTGATCGTGCGGCCGAGTATCGATGGATTCCCGCCGTAGCGGCGCTGCCAGTATTCGTAGCTCAGGATGGCGACGGCCGGGAGGCGCGGCGGTGGTTGGGCGCCCTGCGCGGCCCCTGGCGCCGGCGTTGGCTGCGGCCGCCCGTCCTCCTCGACAAAATCACGGCCGAGCACGACTTTCGCGCCCAGAAGCCGGAAGAAGTTGGTAGTGGCCGCGCCTGTGCGGATCTGTTCCGGCGTGCCGTCCTCCGCTGGTGCGATTCCGCGGCCCGTGTTGACGCCGGCCAGGTCCTCGAACATCGTCGCCGCCTTCCGCAGGTCGAAAAAATCGGCGTTGGAAAAGGGCCAGTCTGTGACGTTTCGCCGCCTCAGGTCTCCCCAGGCAATCACCAGCCGATCCGGATTCGCATAGGGCAGCCGCCGCAGCAACACAGCGTTTGTCACGCTGAATATCGCCGTGCTCGCGCCAATGCCAAGCGCGATGGTCGCAATCGCGGTGACTGCGAACACGGGGCTCTTCCGCAGCGTCCGCGCCGCATAACCGAAGTCCTTTCGCAGCATGCCGTTGTCTCCTGTGAACCTGGTCTCTAAGACGAAAGCGAACCTTGAACTGTCACGTATTCACTCCGGAGGCGAGGAACCCGCCGTCCACCACGATGCACTGGCCCGTGATGTAGCTGGCGGCATCGGAGGCCAGCAGCACCGCGGCTCCCACCAGTTCCTCGGCTTTTCCAAACCGCCTGATGGGTGTCCTCATCAATAGCTCGCGCCCCCGGTCTGTCGAGTCCAGCAGGTTCTTATTGAGGTCCGTCCGGAACACGCCGGGCGCGATGGCGTTTACGTTGATTCCATCAGGCGCCCACTCGGTCCCAAGGCTTCGGGTCAGGGAAAGAAGCGCGGATTTCGAGGCCGAATACGCCGCGACTTCTTTGAAGCTGACGAAGGAAGTCAGGGAGACGATATTGATGATACGGCCGTGGCCGGAGCGCGCGAGCGGCTCGTAAAAGGCCTGGCACGCGCGCAGAATGCCGGTCACGTTGGTTTCGATTGTCTCCCCCCACTCGGCTTCTGGCAGGTCTTTCGTTGGTTTCTTCGCGATCCGGCCGGCGGCGTTCACCAGGATATCGATCTGCCCGAAGTGAGCCAGCACCCGATCGCGCGCTGCGTTGATCGAAGAGCGATTCATCACGTCGACGGTCACACGCAGCGTCCGCCGTCCGGCGCGTTCGATCGCATCGCTCACCTCGTCCACCAGGTTCTGGCGGCGGCCGCTCGAAACCACATCCGCCCCCGCCTCCGCCAGGCCAATCGCGATGGCGCGGCCGAGCCCCGATGTTCCGCCGATCACTACCGCCACACGCCCGCTCAAATCCAGCGCTTTCAGCATTGACTCGCACTATAGAGGCAGGCGTTCCACACTGTCAACTCGGGTAGTGTCCTACGTCATTTTGATTCGCAGAGATCGACTGATGTCGGATCATCCTAACCGTCGGCGCATCCGGCTTTCGAGTTGTGATAAACGCCATACAGCGGCGCTCCGTTCGAAGGCACCGCTGCGGGCACGCGCCTTCACTTGAAACGGCCTGATTACCTCACGCAAAGCGGCGCCGATTCCCGGCGGTGAGTTGCACACGAAAAGATAAGCACTCAGAGCGCAATAGACCGTTACCAATACCGTTTCCAGCGCGTCCCTTCGTCGTTTGGCGAAGCACCACGTCTCAAACATACCCATGCATCGGTCGCAGGATTGGCATCACACATGGGAACAATTCCCGCTTCCATGTACGTTTTTCGCTTTAAGAGCTTATGTGTTCTACCAGTACGTCACTTGAGAAAAGATTTCCGAAGGGCCTGAGGAAAACTTGCCGGGGTTGAGGATGAGCCGATGTCTAACGTTCGCGCAACGTAGTTATTCCGCGCTATCTCCTCTCATTCGTCCCGCAAAGCTATCATCGGATCCACCTGCACGGCTCGGCGTGCCGGCCCAAAAGATGCGATCAGTACGAGCATGGACAAAAGGATCGAAGTGAGTGCGAAAGTCGCGGCGTCGAACTGGTTCACGCCGTACAGCATGGATCGGATATAGCGAGTGAGCGCGCACGCGCCTCCCAGGCCGATTGCTACGGCCAACAGTACCAGCCTCGCGGTT
>QHXU01000023.1:16972-18205 GCA_003223065.1 Acidobacteriota bacterium
TCGCGGTTTCGCCGGCCACCATGCTCAGGACATCCGCTGGCCGCGCGCCCATCGCCATCCGAATGCCGATTTCGCGTGTGCGGCGGCTGATCAGATACGACATCACGCCGTAGACACCGGCCGCGGCAAGAAGGAGAGCGATGGCTGCAAAGGTCCCGATCAGGATGAGTTGGAAGCGTTCCGGCGCAAGCGCCGCCTCTCGCCGCTCGTCCATCGTCTTCACATCAAAGATAGGTTGGTCGCGATCCACCGCCCGGACCTGTTGTTCGACCGCCCGGATGGCAGCTTTAGGGTCGCCCGCTGTGCGGATCACAAATCCGGCGCGGAAGACACGGCTGCCCGAGCATGTGCAGCGATACACCATGGATGGTGGGTCAGAGCCCAGCGTGCTGCCGCGGATGTTACCCACCACACCAATGATTGTCCACGTAACATTGAACCGGTCAGGTCCGAACACGACGCGCTGGCCCAGTGGGTTCTCGCCTGGGAATAACTGGTGAGTGAAAGATTCGTTTACCACGACAGGCTCCGCGGCAACGAAGCCGTTGTTCACTCTGGCTGTTGATCGTACGAAATCATGAGCGTCGAAGATGCGCCCGCTCTGGAGCGGACTTCCCAGGGTGCGGAAAAACTCCGGGCTGACGACTGCGTTGTTGACGATGGGCCGCTCGACGAATGGAACCGTTGGCCGCCCCACCACCCGAATCCTCCCGGTTTGGTAAAAGTCTTCAGCGTTGAGCGGCATGTCGGACAGCAACGCCGCCGACTTCGCCATGGGGAGCTGTTGCAACCGGTCGAGCACTTCTCCATAGAACCGCGCGTAGTCGCGGTCTGGAGGACCAATCGGGTTCACGCGAAATGTGAGCAGATGATCAGTGGGAAAGCCGAGCTCGACGTGCGCGAGATGAAGGAAGCTGCGGGCCAGCAGGCCGGCGCCAATCAGCAACACCAGCGAAACCCCGAGCTCCGCCACCATCAGCCCTTTCCGTAGCCGGGCAGCATTCCTCCCGCCGCTGTGTGCCAGGCCTGAGGACTTCAGAGCCTCCTGGATGTGGATTCCGGCGGCAAACAGCGCCGGCGCCATTCCGAACAGCAGGCCTGTTGCAAGCGTTAAAGCGACAGTGAAGGCAAGCACCCGGAGGTCGATCGAAATCGCCGGATAACGCGCGAGGATGGCCGGCTTGGTCGCGTCGAGCGCCTGCACCGCGATCCAGGCGATGCCGATGCCGGCCA
>QHXU01000023.1:18236-26086 GCA_003223065.1 Acidobacteriota bacterium
CGACGCGGCGACGGCTTGAGCCAAGTGCCAGCCGGACCGCAAGCTCCCGTTGCCGGCTGCCGGCGCGAGCCAGCAGCAGGTTGGCCAGGTTGACGCAGGCGATGAGCAGCACCAGGCCGGCAGCGCCGGTCAGCAGCAACAGCGCGGGACGCAGCTGTCCGGTGAGATGCTGCTGCAGGGGAATGGCGGCGATGGTCAAGTCGGATCGAAATCCGGTTGCCTGAAATACTTTGTACTCAGCGCGAATCGCAATTGTAAGACGATTCATTTCCGTCTCGGCCTGCTGCGGCGTCACCTCCGGCTTGCGCCGCGCCACGATAGAGACGGTGAAAATGGGCTGTGTAGGCGAGAGGGGAAAACTTTGGGAAGGTTTGTCAAATGAAGAGGGTAACCAGACTTGCGAGCCGTGCGGAAAGTCAAAACCTTGCGGCATGACGCCGACCACTGTGCGCGGCAATCGGTCGAGGGCGATGGTCTTTCCCAGAATATGGGAATCGCTGCCCAACTGGTTTCGCCAGAAGGTATAGCTCACTACCGCGACCTCAGGTGCATTCGGTCCCTCTTCTTCAGCGGTGAGATACCGTCCCATCAACGGCCGCGTTCCCATCACTCGGAAGAACGAAACCGAAACGGCCGCGGCATCCAATTGCTCGGGTCTCTCCACTCCTGTCCAGTTCACGGTCATCGGGCTGAACGCGGCGACATCTTCGAAGATCCGGTTCTGTTCACGGAGTGCGTAGTAGTCCGGCGCGGCGCCGACATCCAGGTGAGCGGGGCCGGACCGCTCGCTGATCCAGTCGATGCGCTCGGAGTCAGGATACAGAAGCGGGCGGATGAGAATGGAGTTTGCGACGCTGAAGACAGTTGTGTTCGCACCGATGCAGGTCGCTAGCGTAAGAGTGGCGACCACAGCCGGAAACGGGTTGCGGCTCAGGTTGCGTACGGCGTAACGCACATCTTCGAAGAACCTTTCGATCATTCGGGTCCTCCTTACGGCACGGCGCGAAACGCGCTGAGAAGAGATCGTGATTATACGATACGCGCATTATGAGACCCAGTCACGCCGGAGAGCGTGGAATCACGAAATGGGCGTTCTCCATCGGAATGTGATTATCGCAAAAACAGTTTTGCTTCAGAGACTCCGGTAACGGATGGCGAGCTGATCTATGTTTACGTTGCGAACCTTAAGTTTGGCGGACCAATCGCGATCTGTCCGCGAAGGGCCAGGCCTCGATGAGACGGGCTGGGGTTGCGCGGTCCAGAATCGAGGGCGGCGGAGCATCAAGCCGGGCTCTCATCCAGCTTGGTTCGTTGGAACTCACGCAGCAGCCGGACAATCTCTTCCCGGCCTCTTTCGTGCGCGACGCGAACCGGTGTGTAGCCGAATTCGTTAGGGGTCTCGATTTGCGCGCCCGCCCCGGACCGAAGTAGAAGGTCGACGGTTTCAAGGCCCGCTCCGTTGGCGACAGCCATAAAGAGTGCGGTCGATCCGTACACATTTTTGGCTTCGATGTCCGCGCCGTGTTTCAACAACAACGCCACCGTATCGGGCGAAGTGGAACATGCCGCGTACATCAAAGGTGTGATCTGATTCGGGCCGGTTGCATCGTTTACCGGCGCGCCGCGGGCGAGCAAACGGCGGCACAGTTCGGTGTGTCCGCCTTTGGCCGCGCCTGCAAGGGCTTTGGTTAACTCGCTGGATGCGGGACTCGCGCCAAGTAGCCGGGCCACGGCCGCCTCGTCCCCTAACAATGCGGCGCCCTCGACACGCAAAGGCAGTCGTGGCCGCAGCACCTCGTCGATCCGCTCATCCCCGGTCGGATATTCCAGCGCGTCCCACGGGCTTCCAGCCTCCATCAAAGATTTGGCGACGTGTCCGAAATCACCTTCCGGGTGCCGCTTTTCTACCGTGCAGTCGTAAATCGCGAAGCCGAGCGCCGTCGCCTTATACGTCGGATCTACCAGATCGACTGGATGCCCGCGCTCGATGAGCAAGTCAACCAGATCGGCAGACCCCGCCCACGCAGCATTGTGCAATGGCGAATAGCCGTGGCTCTTTTCCGGATGCGCCACCGGAAACCCGATGTCGAGCATCAGCTTGACCGCCGCAAAATTTGTGTTCGTCTCCCAGCAATAACGTGCCACTAGTTCGTGATCCGCGGCGGGAAGCGACGCCACCAGGCCGGAATTCAGCGCGGCGATTTCTTCCGCCTCGCGCCGCCGCCCCAGAACGCACGAAACCAGTAAGCGCGTGGGCGTGTCGCTTTTTTCATAAAGAAATACGAACAGCGCTTCGTGACCCTTTAGCAGCGCGATCTGGTGCGCGTAAGAGTTAAACGCGAGCGTCCATTGATAAATCGTGCCGCCGCGTCCGTTATGCCCGATCGGTGGGAACTCCGGCAGCCGCCCGATGCGGTGCGCCAGGCATCCGGGATTGGCGTCAATGAGTTTTTCCGCAAGACCGCGGTCGCCTAGGGCAGCGGCGAGAAAGATGTCGGATGCGGCGCCGTGTTCGAGCAGGAATCGCGCCACTTCCGGAGCCTCGCCGATCAGCCACTGCGCGGGCGTCGATTCGTGGTCCTCATCGCGGGCGTCCACGCGGGCGCCGCGCTCGATAAGCAACCTGGCTGTCACAACGTCGCGCGAAAAGTGAAGCGGCGTGCAACCGTCGCCTCCTTTCGCGTCGATCAGCGACGGATCCGCATTCAACATCTCGGCCAGGTGATCCGTCAACCCGAGCCCGGCCGCCGTGTGCGGCGTGAGCTTAGCGCCGTGTTCCACCAGAAACCTTCCCACTTCCGCAACCACGCGCCGCGTGTACATTCCTGGCGCCCACCAGTTGCTGACGGCCTCGACGTCGGCTCCCATGCTCAGGAGCCGCTCTGCCGTGGCGATGCTGCGCGCGGCAGTTACCGCCGGGCGAACATTCGGCGCGTTAAGGAGACCGGGATGATCGTCAAGCAGCGCCTCTATGGCGGCAAAATCGTCGGATTCCAAGGCGCGAATCAGGAGAGTACGAGGTTGGTCGGACACAGTGGCTAATAGCGGGCCGCCCTAACGCCGGATCCCGCTTCTGCGAGGTTACCACCTTACGCGACCGCGCCCTCCTGATGTGAACATCCGGTTATTTCAAGGAGGCGGCTTGCCCGAAAAACTGCTTAGCCCGCGCTTGGGTCCTGGTCGGCGAACGCGAGCTTGATGGCGTAGTCGCGGATGTCCTCAGGCCAACCCGCGATGAGATCGCCAAAGCGGCGCCGGTCGTACGCGAACAGCGCGCGTGTCGCCTCTTCAAACCCTGGCAAGTTACCAGCGATTGCTGAAATGAAGCGGTACGTAGCCTCTTGCGCCGTACGGACCCGGTCCCGGTCGCCGCTGGTCCGGCGTGCCTGGTCCACCAGTTTTCGTAGCGCGACCGAAGCGCCGCCCGGCTGTGAACCGAGCCAGTCCCAATGACGCGGCAGAAGCGTCACCTCTCTAGCGAAAACTCCCAGCCGGGGACGTCCCCGGCCCCGCGGCTCGGCTGATGCCTGTTCGGAGTACCTTATTGAAATCTCCTCGGGCGTTCCGCGCGTATCCAGATCGACCTGTCTGCCGGTCGCATCATCGAACACAAGGAGGTCCGCCCTCTGCGGGGCATCTTTAAGAAAAAGAGCGACTTGCGGAAGCAGCCCGGATATGATTCGGCGAGGTCCATCGAACGCCGTGTAGGTCATGTAATAAATATACCCGGGTATAAATGGAAAGTCAATATTATCCGGATAAAATAAGCGGCAGTCTTTCATTACTGCTTCGGCAGGCTCTGCGGCTTGGCCTCGCCGCGATGGCAAGTCCAACATGTGACCGGATTGCTCCCGGCAAAATTGTTCTGATTGATCGCGCGTACCATTTGAAACATGGTTCGAGCCGTCTTCTTGGCGGGTTTGTCGTCGCTTTCGAACTGGCCCACCACGTGGCAATGCGCACAGTCAACGCCCAGCCATCGGGTAAGGTTCGTCATGACGACAGCAAGACGTGGGGCAGGCACACCCTTCATGATCTGGATGTTCTTGTACACTTCCTCCGCACGCTTGGGCGGAGCGTCCGGCTCCCAACTGGTCGCAGGGCGGCGGTCGAACACGCGAGTGTCCTCCGCTTCCGGCTCAGACCCGTATTGATGTCGCTCCCGAAACGTCAGCGTATTGCCGTCGTCAGAAAGGTTAAAGCGGTCCGTCAGACGCAGCTCCTTTCCCCCGATCACGGCGACGGAACGGACGACCAGCGCCCGTTCATCCAATTCGGCCCGGCTAGTCATCGGCGCGCCGTGCATTTCACCCTTGGTCTCCTGTCCGGCGATGTATCGGAAGGATTGTTGTTCGAGCTTTCCGGCGGCCACAACCCGGATTGTCATGTCGAACGCCATCGCCTGTTGATCGATTTTGATTTTCATACTGTCAGGCATCCGTCCCGCCGGTGCGCTCTCGGATTTTCTCAGCTCCCAGACGCCTGCGAGGTTGGGTGGGGTTTGTGCGGACGTCCAACAAGCCAGCGCCATGAAGACGGCTGAAGTTTTGGTCATACGGTAATTCTCTGCCGGACCGGAGCGGCAAGCAATCATGTTACGAAAAACGTCAGGTTTGCGAGCATGACACAATCTCCCTGAAGCTCTTGATGGAACAAGCGCGCCGGTGCCGGCGGCTCGCGCTACCGAGTCTGTAGACAAATGGGTTCTCTCCTCAAGTTTTTTCTGCTTACGTATGTCGCGACCTGGATTTGCTTCATCTCGGTCGTGGCGGCCCGCATTCCCTCAAGCACGGCGCCGGGCTATCTGTTGGTGCTTCTCGGAGCCTACGCTCCCTCCCTGGTTGCTCTCTCACTCACGGCTCGAGACGAGGGCGGCAGAGGCGTGCGCCTGCTGCTCGGTCGAGTTGTTCAGTGGCAGGTGGCCGCGCGATGGTATCTGTTCGCCGCCGGCTACATGGCGGCCGTCAAGCTCACCGTGGCGCTGCTCCATCGGGCACTGACAAGTGCGTGGCCGCGATTTGGCGCCGAGCCTTGGTACATCATCCTATTGGCAATCGTCTTCTCGACTCCCTTCCAGGCGGGAGAGGAGATCGGCTGGCGCGGCTACGCTCTCCCGCGTCTGGCTGGGCGCTTCGGGCTCCGCCTCGCGAGCCTCCTGCTCGGGCTCGTTTGGGCCTTCTGGCACCTGCCGCAGTTCTTCATTGTCGAAACCGACACGTACGGACAGTCGTTCTTTGTGTTCGCATTGCAAGTGGTTGCGCTTTCCGTTGCGATCGCGTGGCTTTGGGCCCGCACGGGCGGAAGCCTGCTGCTGCCCATGCTGCTGCACTCCGCGGTGAACAATTCCAAGGACATCGTCCCATCCGCAACGCCGGGAGCGATGAACACGTTCGGGTTCAGTGCTTCCCTCGTGGCATGGATGACAGTCGTGCTGCTGTGGATGGGTGCCGCGTATTTCCTAACTCGGATGCGCAAGATAGACCTTTAGGTGGCCGAGCGCCGTTATTCCGCTGATCACGGGATGCGTAGGCTTGGTTTAGCGAAATCTACGCACCCGGCACACGCAGCCTGGCTGCCAGGACCGGCGGAATTTCCCCGCAATTGTCCCAGCGCGGTGCGAGGTCCCTGGAGGCACTTGTGAAGGCGGGCTCCTCCAAGCCGTCCAGCATCATTCCCGCCGCGAAGCACGTCCCCAGCAGCGTCTGCAGGGTGCGGTGGAAGTAGTAATGCGGCTGGGGCTGTCCGGCAATACCGATCCCCTTCTGCGGGGCCAAGCCCCGGTACTGCCTGACCCGTACGCTGAAGGTCACGCTCCCGTCGCCCTGGTAATCGTCGCGCTCAACCAGCAGCGTAGTCCCGTTCGTGTTGAAGCAGGGATGCGGGACGGAGAAAACAAAACGGCTGCCGGCCTTCAGAGTCCGGCGCACCGCGCGCAGCAGCGGCGTGATGCACGCGATATCCATCAGCGCCATATTGCACACCGCCGCGTCGAACTCGCCGATGCCGAGCGCGGCAAGATGCTCTTCGCCGGTGAGATCGATCAGGCGATATTCGATTCTCTCCGAGTGTTCGCTCGGGCGCAGCCGTGCACAGTCGAGGAATGCCGCGCTCGAATCGCAGGCAACGACCCGCGCGCCCATGGACGCGAGCCGGCGTGCGAACTGGCCGTTCCCGCACGCAAGCTCCAGCACGCGCTCGCCCGGCTGGACGCACAGCAGTTTTTCCACCGCCGGCGCAATCAGCAACAAGTGCCAGTCGTTGCCCTCGCCCATCCTGGCGTCCCACCCGCCGGCGTTCTCGTCCCAGATGTCCCGGCTTTCTCCGGCCAGGTCGGGGAAATCCACGTTCTCCATTGTTGAAGCGTACCGCGTTTCTCCGTGGTCAACCGGATACCGCTGCCTCCGTAGGCGACTAGGCACGGCTTATTCGCGACACCTCGCGCTTGTCAACGCACCGCCGTGGC
Source organism: Acidobacteriota bacterium (assembly GCA_003223065.1). Taxonomy (GTDB): domain Bacteria; phylum Acidobacteriota; class Terriglobia; order Bryobacterales; family Bryobacteraceae; genus Palsa-187. Next base: position 24,700 of record QHXU01000023.1, read on the forward strand.
CGCCTGCAAGCATGGCTCGGGCCTCGTACCGCAATGTGCCATCATCCGTTCGAATGCGACGTCGCTCCGGTCCGCCGCTACAGCTTCCGTTGTGGCGTCATCGGATTGCGTAACCACCGTCGACACGAATCGTCTCGCCTGTAACGAAGTCTGAGGCGCGCGCGGCCAAGTAAACAGCCGTTCCCGCAATTTCCTCCGGCTGACCCCATCGTCCGGCGGGGGTCCGCGCGAGAATTTCGTCGTTCATGGGCATTGTACGTACGGGCGCCGTCATATCCGTTTCAATCCACCCTGGCGCGATCGCATTGACTTGTATGTTGTGCGGCGCGAGCTCAATGGCCATGGACTTGGTCAGTTGGACGATCGCTCCTTTGGCTGCGCTGTAAGAGGGGACAAGCCCGGATCCAAAGAACGAGTACATGCTGCCGATGTTAATTATCTTTCCACCCTTGCGACTGAGCATCGATTTGGCGGCGAGCTTCGAAAGAAGAAAAACTGCATTGAGTTGCGTCTCAATGACGTTATCCCAATCTTCAGATGTTTCGTGCAATACACCTCCGCTCAGCGATACGTTGCCGGCATTATTTACCAGAATGTTTATGCCACCGAGCTCGCTCTCGACACTATTAAGCGCGGGCTCCAGTCCGGCGCGATTGGTCACATCCACCGTCACCGCAACCGCGGGAGTGCCGATTTTTTTCAATTCGAAAAGCACCCGCTGGTTTTTTTCCTCGTTTCGTCCAAACACTGCGACGGCGGCCCCGGCCTCTGCTAATCCGAGCGCAATGCCGCGGCCAATTCCGCCATTCCCGCCGGTCACAACCGCCACCCGGCCGGTCAAGTCAAATAACGCAGGCGTCTTCATTAAGCATCACCAATATCCGATTTCGTACCCGGCAACTCTCCGTCAATCCGGCAACCTAATGTTTCGCCCATGACCATCCCGTGATTCGCCAACCCGCTTTGCTCTCTTGGAGGGTCAGCGTAAGGATGGAGCCGACTTCGCTGACTGGCTTCCCTTTCTGCTTGAAGGTGTAGTTCGCAGGCATGACCACGTAGGCGCGGTCCGCGGTGATATCCACGTGTGACGGGTGGCCGAGCGTGACAAGTCCGTCCGTGATCCCATTCTTCTTGGCATCGGCGTCGAAGTCGCTGATCCACTTGGCGCAGGCCCCTGTACCGTGCCATTCGTGAGGCGGAAATTCATCGAGGATGGATGTTTGATCGGCGCACGTCGCCAGAAGTGTCTTTGTGTCTCCCTTGTTGAAGCCGTCCACAAACTGGTGAATGGTCGCGAGCACCGGGCTCTGTGTGGATCCGCGAGTCTGTGCGTCTGAGAATGTCGCTAAGGAGAGTGCTATGAGCAGTCTATGCATACGCCTGAGTA
>QHXU01000024.1:0-4866 GCA_003223065.1 Acidobacteriota bacterium
GCGCGCCTTTGTCGTTCGATGGCGCAGCTGGACTGCTTCCGCAGGAGCAGGTGCGATACGCGGCGGATTGGCTCTTTCATTGAGCTTTTCTGTAACCGATTGAAGCTCGCTCTGCACATGAGTCAATGAGGCGCTTAGAGCCTGGTTCGTAGACCCGAGTTCCCGAATCTGCTGCCGTTGGTTGGCCAGATACCAGATGCCCATCCCGGCGGTAACACAGATTATGACTGCTATGAGGGCGCGGAATCCCCAGTTTGAAGGTGTAGTTTCCATCGATAGACCTCCTGTAGTGTCCATCGAAGCTGCAATTGAAGCACCAGCCCTAAGTACTTCATTCTTAACAAATTTGCCGGATCTCAACCCGGGAGAGATTTCCGGCGCCCAGAAAAAGTTTCAAGATGTCACTCCGCCCGCAGCGTATCGGCGGGGTTCAGCCTGACGATCCGGGCGGCCGGAATCATACTCGCTAAGGCTGTCGCGACCAGAAGACCGGCCCCGACGCCGGCCAGGGTCACAGGATCGGACGACCGTACGCCCCAGATAAAGCTCTTCAAAAACCGTTCGAGCATCAGAGCCAGCGCGCTGCCTGAGACCATGCCCGCGAGCACCCAAACCAGCCCCGGGCGCAACGCGGTGTCGACGGCTTGCGCGACGGTAGAGCCGAGAGCCATGCGGATACCCAGTTCCTTAGTCCGCTCGGCGACCAGATTTGCGATCAGGCCGTAAATGCCCAGCGCCGACATTACGATTGCAAGCCCAGCCAGGCAGCCGGCCAATGCGGCGAGGAATCGCTGGAACACCAACGACTCCATCTTCAGTTCCGAGATTGAGCGGAATGCTGCGATGGGTACCAGCGGGTCGACCGCTCGCGAGGCGTTCTCGATCCCGGCCGTAAGCGCCGGGCCGGAAAGCGAGCTGCGCACGATAAAACTGGGAGAAAACCAGGTATGGAGGAGCTGAATGGACGAGTCGTTGACTTGCGTGGCCGGGACGTAAATCATCGGCACGTCCGCGATCGGTCCGAAATCGCCCCATCCGGCGCGCCGCTCCTTGACGTTGCCTACGAGCCCGACGATGGTGCGGGTGGCGTTGCCTGAGCGGATCGCCTGCCCGACCGGCACGCGTCCCTTGAGAAACATCCTTACGAACGCTTCGTTCACGACCGCGACTGGAGCCGAAGTCGCGCTGTCGGCAGCTGTGAAAATGCGCCCCTGCTGCAGTCGAATGCGAAGCGCGCCGAAGTATTCCGGCGTGACGTAGGTCATGTTGGTGGTTTCCGGCCTTTCGCGGCCCGGCAGCGCCACGCCGATGTTCAGCGCGCGTTCGTAAGGAAGGCTCAGGGTGACTGCGGCTGGCTCGATCCCAGGGGTTTCGTGCAGCCGCGTGAGCACCTTATCGTAGTACTGCGTCAATTTTTGCGAAGTGGCGTAACGCGCGTCCGCCATCGAAAAGCGCGCGGTCAGGACGTGGTTCGGATCGAAACCCGGATTCAGGTTCCACAGGTACAGAAACGTGCGTAGAAGCAGCCCCGCGCCGACCAGCAGTGGAATCGTGAGCGCAACCTGTCCGCTCACGAGCACGCCCAGCGGGAGGAAGCGCTTCCTGCCGGCGATGCCCCGTGCCCCCGTTTGCGCGGCTCGCAAATCGACCCTCGCTGACTGCCACGCCGGAACCATTCCGGAGGCCAGGCCTGCAACGAGTGTCAGCACAACTGTGGCGGCCAGTACTCGCCAGTCCAGCTCAACCGTCTCCAGGAACGGGAACGCGCTCGATCCGAGCGCGCGTAGCGCCACGAGTCCGCCCCAGCCCGCGATGACCCCGGCAGCTCCCCCAAGCAACCCGAGCACGATGGCCTCAACCAGCAATTGCCGCACAATCCTCGAGAGCGATGCGCCGAGCGCCAGTCGTGTGGCGATCTCTCCGATGCGGCCGGAGGCCCGCGCAAGCATCATTCCTCCGATATTCACGCAGCCCAGAACGAATACGAAAGCCACTGAAGCCCACAACAGCATCAGCGGCTGGTGCAGCTCGCTGGTCATGCCCTCCAGCAGGCTGACCACATCGAGGCGCCCGTTTCCCTCGACTGGAAAAAGCCGTTCCTGCTTCAGATCCTGCGTGATCACGGCCAATTGTGACGAGGCTTGCCGCCAGCTCACGCCCGGCCGCAACCGGGCGATGATTTCGTAATTCCAGCCGCCACCCTCGCCGGTGCGCGATGGCCGGAGCGGCGTCCAGAGATCGGCGTTTGCCTCGGAACGAAAGCTCGCAGGCATGACGCCGACCACAGTGTACGGCTCGCCCCGGAGCAGGATGCCGCGCCCGACAGCGCTGGCGTCGGCATTGAAGTACTTGTTCCACAGTGCGTGGCTCAGCAGAACGACCGGCGGTCCGCCCGCGCGATCTTCGACTTCTGTGAACTCGCGGCCGATGGCCGGCGCGACGCCCAGGACGCGGAAATAACCCGCGCTGACGCGCTGCTGGCGCTGGCGCACGTAGACGCCGCTGCCGTGGACCCCTATGTTGACGCCGCTAATCAAGCCGGAGAAGACGGCGGCGTCGATCGCAGACGCGCGGTCGCGGATGGCTTCCCAGGCCGCGCCATCGTGGTTGTCTCGAAATCCGGTAGCGCCATCGGCGCGAAACCAGGCCACAACCTGCGCCAGGCGTTCGGGCGTGGGGTAGGGGAGCGGCCGTACCATCGCCGCGTTAACTACCGAAAGCACGGCTGTGTTGGCCCCGATGCACAACGCTAGAATAACGATCACAGTAGCCGAAAAAGCCCGGTTTTGGGCGATTAGACGAAGCGCGTAGCGCAGATCGTGCATTGACAGCCTCCCGGAACGGGTGCGTACAAAGGTGTGGACGCACAAAATCGTTTACTGTTCCACGAAGTGTTGGTTGCGTTATGCTGATAGGGCGCCTGTGAACGCCGTCGGATAATCTTCTCCTCCCCGGGCCCTGCTCTGGCCGCTGCGAGAGGTGTATTACGCCTTCGCGCGGCTTGGCTTTCAAACACAAAATCTAAAGGAGAAGAGCACCATGCCAACCCATTGGTATGAGACTTTCTTTCGCGGCGTGGCAGTGGATTTCTGGAGGCGCATCATGACCCCCGAAATTACCGCCGCGGAAGTGGATTTCATCGAAAAGGCCTTGCACGGCTCACCGGGCTCACGTTTGCTGGACGTTCCATGCGGGGACGGCCGGCATTCCATTGAGCTTGCGCGGCGGAATCACCAAGTCACCGGCGTCGACATTTCGGACGATTTCCTCTCCGCGGCGCGCGAGTCGGCATTGGCTGCAAGACTCGCGGTCGAGTGGCTGCGGGCGGACATGCGCGACATGCGCTGGGTCTCCGAGTTCGATGGCGCCTTCTGTTTCGGGAACAGCTTTGGCTACCTCGATCCCGCCGCAGCCGAAGAGTTCCTGGTGCGGCTGGCCGCCGCGTTGAAGCCGGATGGACGAGTGGTAATTGACACGGGCACCGCAGCGGAGTCGATCCTGCCCACGCTGCTTCCGAAACGCTGGCACAAGGTCGGCGAAATTTTCATGCTGAGCGAGGCTCGATATCAGCCCGAAGATAGCCGCCTGGACATCGATTACACGTTCGTTCAGGGGGGAGAAGTGGAAACGCGGCCGGCGAGCAGCTATGTCTTCACGGTGTCCGAAATACGGCGTTTGCTGAAGCGAGCGGGATTTGGAACGACGTCGATATTCGGAGGCGTGCGGGGCGAGCCGTTCCAGCTAGGCACACCGCGGCTGATCGTGGTGGCTAAGAAAGGCCTTGCCGAATAGCGGCGTGATACAATCGATTTTTGGGTTCCCCAGTAGGCCGAAGTAACACATTCCCCAGGGAGGATTGTCTCAAGTGGCAGATCGAATGCGACACATGTTTACGTCCGAGTCGGTGACCGAAGGACATCCGGACAAGATGGCGGATCAGATATCGGACGCCGTGCTCGACGCCGTGCTGGCCGACGACCCCATGGGGCGGGTAGCCTGCGAGGTGCTCGTAACGACGGGAATCTGTGTCGTATCCGGGGAAATCACAACCAAGACCTACGTCGATGTTCCGAAGCTGGCGCGCTCGGTGATCAGCGATATCGGATATACGGATGCCGAGATGGGCTTCGATTCGAAGACCTGCGGCGTGCTTAACACCATTCAGAGCCAATCGCCCGATATCGCCATGGGCGTCGACACGGGAGGGGCCGGCGACCAGGGCCTTATGTTCGGGTTCGCCTGCGACGAGACGCCGGAGCTGATGCCGCTGCCGATCATGATCGCGCACAAGCTGGTAAGACAGTTGAGCGAAGTTCGTCGCGCCGGCAAGCTCCCCTTCCTGCGGCCAGACGGCAAGAGTCAGGTGAGCGTCGAGTATATCGACGGCAGGCCGGTCCGCATCGATGCTGCCGTCGTTTCCACTCAGCATGACGATAAAGTTTCCACCGAAACACTCCGCCAGGAAGTGAAGAAGCACATAATCGATCCTGTGCTGCCCAAGAACATGATCGATTCAGCGACCAAATTCCACATCAATCCCACGGGCCGGTTCGTGATCGGCGGGCCGCATGGAGATACCGGTCTCACCGGACGGAAGATCATCGTCGACACCTATGGTGGAATGGGCCGCCACGGCGGCGGCGCGTTCTCAGGAAAGGACCCGACGAAAGTGGACCGCTCGGCGTGCTACATGGCGCGTTACATCGCCAAGAACATTGTGGCGGCGGGTCTGGCAAGGCGCTGCGAGGTGCAGCTCGCCTATGCCATCGGCGTCGCCGAGCCGGTTTCGGTAATGGTGAACACGTTTGGTACGGGCTCGGTGGAAGACGAGCGCCTGGTAGAGTTGATTCGCGCGAATTTCGTCCT
>QHXU01000024.1:4933-12057 GCA_003223065.1 Acidobacteriota bacterium
AGGAAACGTTCACCTGGGAGGCCACGGATAAAGCCGAGGCCCTTAAAGAATCCGGCCGGCCCGTTGCCATGTCGCGCGTCTAGTTCAATCTGAGACGAGACAATATGAGCCCAACCGCTACTGTCGCCTGTGATGTCAAGGACCTGTCTTTAGCCGAGGCTGGGAAGCGCCGCATCGAATGGGCCGCGCAGTCCATGCCCGTGCTCGCCACTATTCGAAAGCAGTTCATCCGGACGCAGCCCCTGGCCGGTGTTCGCGTGTCTGCGTGCCTGCACGTGACCACGGAGACGGCGAACCTGATGATCGCGTTGCGGGACGGAGGCGCCAGCATCGCCGTGTGCGCATCGAATCCGCTGTCGACGCAGGACGATGTTGCCGCCGCGTTAGTGCGCGAATACAGCATTCCGACTTTCGCGATAAAAGGCGAGTCGAACGATGTCTACTACTCTCACCTCAACTCCGCTCTCGAACACAGCCCCCAGATCACGATGGACGACGGCGCCGATCTGGTCAGCCTGCTGCATACCAAGGGGGCACCGAGGAAACCACCACCGGCGTCATCCGGCTGCGGGCAATGTCAAAGGACGGCGTGCTCGGATATCCTATCGTCGCGGTAAACGACGCGCTCACCAAGCACCTGTTCGACAACCGCTATGGCACGGGTCAGAGCACCATCGACGGCATCATCCGGGCGACCAATATCCTGCTGGCCGGCTTGAACCTGGTGGTGGCGGGCTATGGGTGGTGCGGACGGGGCGTGGCGATGCGCGCCCGCGGTCTGGGTGCGAACGTGATCGTTACGGAAATCGATCCTGTGAAGGCGATCGAGGCCCTGATGGACGGTTTCCGCGTCATGACAATGCATGACGCCGCTTCGATCGGCGATGTATTTGTCACGCTTACCGGAAACAAGAACGTGATCGCGCGCGATCACTTCGAGCGTTTGAAGGGTGGTGCGATTCTCTGCAACTCCGGCCACTTCAATGTAGAGATCGATCTGGAGACGCTCGGCTCGATAGCCTCCAGCCGCCGCGAGACGCGGCCATTCGTCGAAGAGTACGCGCTGCGGGATGGCCGGAAGGTTTACGTGCTCGGCGAAGGCCGGCTCATCAACCTCGCCGCCGCCGAAGGTCACCCCGCCTCGGTAATGGATATGAGTTTCGCCAACCAGGCGCTGTCGGCCGAGTACATGATGAAGAACCACTCCAAGCTCGAGAAGAAGGTTTACTCCGTGCCCGAGGAGATCGACAAGAGCGTGGCCAGGATGAAGCTCGAGGCCATGTCGGTGCAGATTGACAAGCTTACGCCGGAGCAGCAAGAGTATCTGGCCGGCTGGGCCGAAGGCACGTAGTCGAAGCCAGGAGCCGGAAGTGGCGTTAGTCGAGGGCTGCAAGCATTCCCTGGAAATCACCGTTCCCGTAGCGGAGGTGGAGCAGGAAACTCAGCGGGTCGTCGCCGAAATTCAGAAAAAAGTGAAACTCCCGGGCTTTCGGCCGGGGAAGGCTCCCGTGGGCCTGGTGAAGCAACGCTTTGCCGGCGACATTCGCCAGGACGTCCTCGAAAAACTTGTGCCTCGATTCTTCCGGCAGAAAGTCGAGAAAGACAACCTGCAGGTCGTAGGCACGCCCGACATCACCGATGTCCATTTCCACTCCGGCGAGCCTCTGACGTTCAAGGCCGAGTTCGAGGTCGCGCCGTCGATCGAACTCAAGGAATACAGAGGCTTGGTAGTGAACTACACGGATCCCGAAGTAACAGACACCGACGTCGACCAGCGGCTCGAAGAAATCCGCGATCAGAAGGCCGAGTACGTCAACGAAGAGCCCAGGCCGCTCGCGGACGGCGATTACGCCGTGGTTTCACTTGAGAGCCTGGCGGGTGTCGCCGAGAAGGTCTCGCAGGACGAGCTCATGCTCAAAATCGGCGACGAATCCACACTCTCCGCTTTTACGGAGAATCTGCGCGGCGCGGCACCGGAAGAATCGCGCGAGTTCGACGTTACCTATCCCGAAGATTATGAACGGAAGACGCTGGCTGGCCGCACAGTGCGCTTTCGGGCCACCGTGAAGGCAGTCCGCCGAAAGGAACTGCCCGAGCTCAATGACGAGTTTGCAAAAGACCTGGGCGATTATCAGAACCTGGACGAGCTGAAAAACGCCGTTCGGACGGCGATTCTGCGCGAGCGCGAGCACAAAGCGCAGGAGGACGCCAAACATCAGTTGCTCGACAAACTCGTCGATATGCACGATTTTCCCGTGCCGCAAGCGTATATCGACCGCCAGGTCGGGATCAACGTCGAGAACCAGTTGCGCACACTAGCCGCGCAGGGGATCGATCCGCGCTCGATCAAGCTGGATTGGCAGAAAGTTCGAGAATCGCAGAAGGACCGCGCCGGGCGCGACGTGAAGGCGTCATTGCTGCTCGACCGGATCGCGGACCGGGAGGCCATCGGCGCCACGCAGGAGGAGGTCGATCGCGAAGTGCAGCGCGTCGCGCGCCAGCAGCGCGAGGCGGTGGCGATGGTGCGGGCGAAGCTTCAGAAAGAAGGCGCGCTCGCAAGGATCGCGGGGCACATCCGCACGGAGAAGACCCTGAACTTCTTGTTCGAACACGCGCGGAAGGAAGCGAAGTAGGATCGCTACAGGGCCGGCGCTACTCCTCCGGTTCCTCGCCCTCTTGCTTGCCCTGGCGCATTGCATTCAGGCGCTCTTCGCGGCGTTTGGCGCGCTCCGCGGCGCGTTTCACCAGTTCGGAACCGACCAGCTCCACCATGGCCTGCTCTGCGCCGTCGCCCTTGCGATTCCCCAGCCGAACGACGCGCGTATAGCCGCCGTTGCGCTGGCCGAAGCGCGTGCCCAGCTTGTCAAATAATTTCTTCAGCGCCGCGGGAGTTTCGAGGAACGCGGCGGCCTGGCGCCGCGTGTGCAGCGTGTCGCGCTTGGCGAGGGTGATCATCTTTTCCACCAGCGGTCGCACAGCTTTCGCCTTGGGGACCGTGGTGACCACGCGCTCATGCTCGATGATGCTGGTGACCAGCCCTTTGAACAGGGCCTTACGCGCGCCGATGTTTCGTTTCAGTTTGTAACCGGATTTCTTGTGACGCATCGACTCACTCCGCTACCGGGCTTGCCTCTTCCTCTTCATCCTCATCGGCGGACGGCGGCCCGATCGTCGCCGGCGTGCCGGCCGGAGACACCAGGCGCCCCTGTGCGTCAAACTTCATGCCGAATGTGAGGCCGAGCCCCGACAGAATCTCCTTGATCTCGTTGAGCGATTTGCGGCCGAAATTCTTGGTCCGCAGCATCTCGGCCTCGGTCTTCTGGACCAGGTCGCCGATGGTCTGAATGTTTGCGTTTTTCAGGCAGTTGTAAGAGCGGACGCTCAGTTCCAACTCTTCCACCGACCGGTTCAGCACTTCGTTCATCTGGCTCAAGGCGCGCTCGGCCGGCTCCTCGGCCGACTCGGGCAATTCCTCGAAGTTGATGAAGATCGCCATGTGGTCCTTGAGCAGCTTCGCCGCCTGGCCTATTGCGTCGGCCGGCGAGATCGCGCCGTCGGTCCACACTTCGATCGTGAGCTTATCGTAATCCGTCATCTGGCCCAGCCGCGCCGCCTCGACTGAAAAGTTCACCTTGCGCACCGGCGAGTGTACCGAATCGATCGGGATGTAGCCGACCGGCAGGTCTTCGTCGTTGTTGCGGTCCGCCGATACGTAGCCGCGTCCGGACTTCAACCGCATCTCGATTGAAAGCTTTCCACCTGGCCCAACCGTGGCGATGTGCATGTTCCGGTCGAGCACCTCGATATCGTGGTCGGTCTCGATCTGGCCGCTCATCACCTCGCCCGGTGAATCGGCCCTAAGGCGCACCGTCCTCACGCCCTCGCCCATCATCTTGAACGGAACCTGTTTCAGGTTGAGGATGATGTCGGTGGCGTCCTCAACCACGCCGGGAATAGGACTGAACTCGTGCGCCACGCCGTCGATCCGAACGGCGGTAATTGCCGCGCCCTCGATCGAGCTCAGCAGCACGCGTCTCAGGCCTGTGCCGATCGTGGAACCGAACCCGCGCTCGAACGGCTGTGCGGTGAACATCCCGTAGCGGTCGTTGAGCGTTTCCGTGTTTGCGACTAGCCGCTTTGGTTTCTGGAATCCTTTGAACATCGTTTTTTCGCCCCTTACTTCGAATACAACTCGACGATCAGTTGCTCGTTCAACTGAATCTGAACCAGGTCCTCACGTTTGGCCTGGGCCAGCACACGCCCGCGCAGACTCTCGCGGTCAACCTCCAGCCAGTTGGGGCTGGGAGCGTGGGCCGTGGCATCTCGCGCGTGCAGAATGGTCGGGTTCTGTTTACTCTTCTCACGAACTTCAATCACGTCATTCGGCTTCACCTCGAACGACGGGATGTCGACTCTGCGGCCGTTCACGTTGATGTGCCCGTGACGCACCAGTTGTCTGCATTGCGACCGCGAGGTTCCGAAACCCATCCTGTAAATCACGTTGTCCAGACGGCGCTCGAGCATGTTGAGCAGGGTATCGCCCGTGATGCCCTTCATCGCGCTGGCTTTCTCGAACAGGTTGCGGAACTGGTTTTCCAAGAGCTGATAATAACGGCGAGCTTTCTGCTTTTCACGGAGCTGCAGGCCGTACCCCACCAGTTTCGGTTTGCGGTCCTTGCCGTGCTGCCCCGGCGCGAAGTTCCGCTTCTCGATGGCGCACTTCTCCGTGTGGCAGCGCTCGCCCTTCAGGAATAGTTTCATGCCCTCGCGCCGGCATTGCCGGCAAACGGGGCCAATGTATCTGGCCAAATCAACCTCCCTTGGTTCAAAGTAGGTGCAGTTTACAGCCGCGAACGCGAGCGTTCAGGCGGCCTTCTTCCTGCTTTCTCCCGGGTAGCTGGAATACATGTGCAGGCTGTCCTGCCCACTCTACTCCTGACTGCCCATTTTCTATACTCTCCTCTTCTTCGGCGGCCGGCATCCATTATGCGGGATCGGTGTACGGTCCTGAATCGACCTCACCTCGAGTCCCGCCGTCGCCAGCGCGCGCACTGCCGATTCGCGGCCGGCGCCGGGGCCGCTCACACAGACTTGCACCGTCCGCAAGCCCGATTCCTTAGCCTTGTTTGCCGCCGTAAGCGACGCCTGCTGGGCGGCGAACGGAGTGCCCTTTCGGGAGCCCCGGAAGCCCAGCGAGCCCGAACTGGACCAGGCGATTACGTTGCCCACCGGATCCGTGATCGTGATGATCGTGTTATTGAACGATGCCTGGACATGAACGATGCCCACAGGTACGGACCGCTTCTCTTTCTTCTTGAACGTCTTCTTTTTGCCCGACTTCGCTGGTGCTTTCGCCATATAGTGGAATCCTCAGGTCTTGGCCGAGGCTTTCTTCTTGTTTGCGATGGTCCCGCGCCGCGGACCCTTGCGAGTGCGGGCGTTGGTGTGCGTCCGCTGGCCGCGCACGGGCAGGCCGCGGCGGTGCCGCAGCCCTCGATACGCCCCCATCTCGATCAGCCGCTTGATGTTCATCGAGACTTCTTTGCGCAGGTCGCCTTCGACGGCGCCCTCAGCTTCGAGAATCTGTCGGATGCGGTTTACCTCGTCTTCGGTAAGATCCGCCACCTTCTTGTCCGGATTCACGCCTGCGCGATGGCAGAGCGATTTGCTCCGCGTGCGCCCGATTCCATAGATGTAAGTAAGACCGATTTCCGTCCGCTTCTTCGCCGGTAAATCCACGCCTGCTAAACGCGCCATAGGTTCCTGTCTCCTTTACCCCTGCCGTTGCTTGTGCTTGGGATTCGTGCAGATCACACGCACCACGCCGTGCCGGTGAATCACTTTGCACTTGTCACACATTTTCTTGACGGACGCCCTAACCTTCATGGTCAACCTTTCTTCAACAACTCGACGATTCTACCGCGTGTCCGGTCGTGCGGGGAAAGCTCCACTCGCACGCGGTCGCCGGCACGCAATCTCACAAAATTCGCAGCGGCCGCGCCGGTTGCGTGCGCCACCACCAAATCCTCATTCGCCAGCTTCAACCGGTAACTTGCACTCGGCAGAAGCTCCACCACGGTTGCTTCTAAGGCCTGGTCAGCACCCATGGGCCGTTTGCCGTGACTGCCACTGTGTGTTCAAAATGCGCCGAATACTTACCGTCTTCGGTTACCGCGGTCCACCGGTCGGGCCGCACGCGGCTGCCCGGGGATCCCGCATTTACCATCGGCTCGATCGCCAGCACCATACCTTCCTTCAGCCGCGGATTCTCGCTCTTGCGATCCACGTAGTTCGGGACCTGCGGCTCCTCATGCATCTGGGTGCCGATGCCGTGGCCCACAAATTCCCGGACTATCGAGAATCCGTTTGCTGTGACATGCCGCTCCACCGTTCCACAAATATCAAACAAGCGGTTGCCCGGCCGCGCTTTCTCGATCGCCAGTTCCAGCGACTCCCGGGTTACCTCGAGGAGCCGCCTGGTCTCTTCCGAGATCTCGCCGACCCCCACCGTAACGGCCGAATCGCCGTAATATCCGTTCAACTGCACGCCTGTATCGATCGAGACAATATCGCCGCTCTTCAAAACCCTGTTCTGCGAGGGCATGCCGTGGACGATCTCGTCATTCACGGACGTGCACAACACAAAAGGAAACTTCGTTCCCGCGCTTGGCGTCGAGTAGCCTTTGAAGGCCGGGCGCGCGCCCGCGTCGGCGATCATCTTGTCCGCGGCAACTTCGAGTTCGTACGTTGTGACGCCCTCTGCCACCATTTTCCTCAAGGTGTCAAGCACCTTCCAAACCAGTAAACCGGCGGAGCGCATCTTCTCCAGCTCCGCCATGTTCTTGCGAACGATCATGCCCGCTTGCGTCTGCCGCCGTCTTTCGCTGCCTGGATCAAGCTCTCAATCCGCCGCGCAATCATTTGCGGCGTGCCGTCCGCGCCGTTCACGTCCCAAACCGCGTACCCCGCATTCCGCAAAAATTCGAGCACCGGCGCGGTCTGGCGATCGTAGGCCCTCAACCTCTCCATTACCACTTCTTCGCTATCGTCGTCGCGCACTATCAAAGTCGATCCGTCGCGCTCACACTGTTCCGCGATCGTCGGCGCATTGGCCAGTAAACTGT
>QHXU01000024.1:12119-21508 GCA_003223065.1 Acidobacteriota bacterium
GCACGACCACTGGGGAGATCTTGCGGGCGGCCAGCAACCCTACAAGCAGCCGCGCCTGGCTTACCGTGCGCGGGAACCCGTCCAGAATAAATCCGGTGGCGCAATCCGGCTCCTCGATCCGCTTCTCCACCATCCGGTTGACGAGCTTGTCCGGCACCAATCCGCCAGACTGCATGACCGCGACCACTTCCTGTCCCAACGGATCGGCCGAGGTCATCCGCTCCCGCAGCATGTCTCCGGTCGAGATATGCGCTACTCCCAGGGACTGCTGCAGCAGTTTGGCTTGCGTGCCCTTCCCCGAACCGGGGGGGCCGAAAAGGATGAGGCAAAGCTGGCTCATTAAGAGACTGAAATGGCCCTCAAACGCTGCTGCGCCGGCCGCGGATGCGGCCCGCCCGGGGCGTAAATCCTTCGTAGTGCCGCATGATCAACTGCGCCTCGATCTGATTCACAGTGTCCATCGCTACGCCCACCACGATCAGCAGCGAGGTGCCGCCGAAATAGAAATTCACTCCCAAGCCGTCGAGAAGCCAGCGCGGGAAGTGCGCGTCGATCCAGTTGCCGGCCAGCGGAAGGCGCTGCAACTTGATGCCGGAGATCATGATCTGCGGCAGCAGCGACAGAATCGAGAGGTAGAGGCCGCCGACCACGGTGATCTTGGTCAGAATCTTGTTCATGTACTCGGCCGTGTTCCTGCCCGGCCGGATGCCTGGAATGAAGCCTCCGTACTTGCGCATATTGTCGGCTGCTTCGTTGGGGTTGAAAATGATGGAGACGTAAAAGAAACAGAAGAAAATGATCAGCGCCGTATAGAGCAAGTAGTAGAGCGGCTGTGAGCCGCCGATCGCGTTGAGCATCCCGCTAAGAACTGGCGAGTTTTTCACGAACTCCACCTGCATCAGCGTCTGCGGAAAGGCCAGGAGAGAGCTGGCAAAAATCACCGGGATCACGCCGCCGGCGTTGACCTTCAGCGGCAGGTGCGTCGACTGACCTCCCATCATCCGCCGCCCGATCACTCGCTTGGCGTATTGCACCGGAATACGGCGTTCGCCGCGTTCCACGAGCACAATGAAGCCCACGACGGCCACCATCATGGCCAGGATCACCAGCACCTGGAACAAATTCCAATCGCCGGTCTGAACCTTGGTGATGATCTCGACGATGGCCTCAGGCAGCCTGACGACAATGCCGGCGAAAATAATCAACGACATGCCGTTGCCGATTCCCCGCTCCGTGATCTGCTCGCCGAGCCACATGATGAACGCCGTGCCCGTGGTCAAGCTGAGCATGGTCATGAGCGTGAAGCCCACGCCGGGATTGTTGACGAATCCCTGCTGCGCGCCCTGGAGCGCGGCCGCGATTCCGAACGATTGCATCAGCGCCAGGCCAACCGTGAGGTAGCGCGTCCACTGCGTGATCTTGCGCCGACCCAGTTCGCCTTCCTTTTGCAGCTTTTCGAGCGTGGGAACCACGACCGTCAACAACTGCAGGATGATCGAGGAGGTGATATAGGGCATGATGCCGAGCGCGAAGATCGTTAGGCGCCGGAACATGCCGCCGCTGAACAGGTCGAGGAAGCCGAACAGCGTCCCCTGGTTCTGCTGGACGAACTCCTCAAAGCGCAGTGTATTGATTCCGGGAATCGGAATGTGCGCTCCCATGCGATACACCGCCAGCAGACCCAGCGCAAACAGGAGGCGCTTGCGCAGGTCCGGAACGCGAAAAACATTGGCTACGGCTTCGAAAAACTTCATGGAATTATTGCTCCGCGCCGATCACTTCCGCCGTCCCGCCGGCTGCCTTGATTTTTTCAAGCGCCGATTTCGAAAACTCGTGCGCCTTCACACTGATCTTCCGTTTCAAATCGCCGCTGCCCAGAATTTTCAGGCCGTGCTTCAGCTTGCGGATCACGCCGCGCTCGAGCAGCGTACCGGGGTCGAACGTCTCGCCGTCAAGCGCCTCCAGCCGGCCCACGTTCACAATCGCATATTCCTTGCGGAAAATGTTGTTAAAGCCGCGTTTTGGCAGGCGGCGATGCAGGGGCATCTGGCCGCCTTCGAACCCGCGCATGCGCGAGTAGCCGGAGACCGATTTCGCGCCCTTCGCGCCGCGTCCGGAATACTTTCCGCGACCGGAGCCCATGCCCTGGCCGACGCGCTGCTTCTTGTGCTTCTGCCCGCGGGGCGGTTTCAGTTGGCTCAAGTTCATGATGAATCTACTCCACGATCGCGAGCAGGTGCGGAATCTTCTTAACCATGCCCCGGAAGGCCGGCGTGTCCGGCCGCTCGACCACCCGGTTCAGCTTCTTGAGACCCAGCGCGCGCACGATGACTTTGTGTTTTTCCGGCGCGCAGATGGGGCTGCGCACCAACTTGATCTTGATGGTTCCCGGCATCGACTTATACAACCTTTTCCGCGGCCAGGCCGCGCAAGTCGGCTACTTCGCCCTTATCGCGCAACTGCTCGAGAGCGTCGATCGTCGCTTTCACGACGTTGTGCGGATTGTGCGATCCGATC
The DNA here is from genome assembly GCA_003223065.1 of Acidobacteriota bacterium. Taxonomy (GTDB): domain Bacteria; phylum Acidobacteriota; class Terriglobia; order Bryobacterales; family Bryobacteraceae; genus Palsa-187. The sequence continues at coordinate 14,637 of QHXU01000024.1, forward strand.
GATTTCGTGAGCACGTTCGGAATCCCCACGGCCTGGATCACGGCGCGCACAGGCCCTCCTGCAATCACGCCGGTGCCTTCCGGCGCCGGTTTCAGGAGCACCAGCCCGCTGCCGAAACGCCCCAGGACCGGGTGCTGGATGGTGGTCGCCAGCACGTGCACTTTGCGCAGATTCTTCTTGGCTGCCTCGATGCCTTTCTTGATCGCTGCGGGCACTTCTTTCGCTTTGCCCGTGCCGAAGCCGACGATCCTTGCTCCCGGGTCGCCCACAACCACGAGCGCCGAAAAGCTCAGGTTCTTGCCACCCTTCACGACTTTAGTGACGCGATTGATCGAAACCACCTGTTCCTTCAGGTTCAGGCTCCCGGCGTCGATTCGCTTTGCTGGGGTTGTAAACATGTTCTCCTCAACTTGCGGCGCAAAATAGCCGGTCCGCCGCGCCTATGTGCTAAAACTCCAATCCTGCTGCGCGAGCCGCATCCGCCAGCGCTTTTACGCGGCCGTGATACAGATATCCGCCGCGATCGAACACCACGGCTTTGACGCCTTTGCCCTGGGCCCGTTCCGCGATCAGCTTTCCGACCGCCTTGGCGCCGGCGACATTGCCTCCGTTCACCGCGTTCTTTTCATTGGACGACGCTGAAACCATAGTGTGGCCCTTCGTGTCATCGATGACCTGCGCGTAAATGTGCTTCACGCTGCGGAACACCGCCAGCCGGGGCCGCTGTCCTGTGCCCTTCACGCGGTGTCGGATCCGCGTATGGATGCGCAACCGGATCTGATTCTTCGACGCCCCTGGCATTTTACTTGGCTCCTCCGGAAGCGCCGGTCTTCCCAACCTTCTTCCGCAGCGACTCGCCGGTATAACGAACGCCCTTGTTCTTGTACGGATCGGGTGGCCGGAGCGCGCGCATGTCGGCCGCGACTTGACCCAGCAACTGCCGGTCGGCTCCCGTCAGCACCAAATGGGTCTGCTTATCGACTTTCATATCGATGCCATCCGGAAGGTAGAACTCGATCGCATGCGAATAACCGAGAGTGAACGTTGCGATGCGGCCCTTTACGTCGCACCGGTATCCGATGCCGACGATGTCCAGTTCTCTCGTGAAACCGCCCGAGACGCCCTGAACCGCGTTTGCGGCCAGCGCGCGGGTCAACCCGTGCAACGCGGCTTTATCGTCGCCGTCGCGTGTCAGTTCGAGCGTACCATCCTGTTGCCGCACCGAAACGCCCTGCGGCACCGGAACGGCCTGCTTGCCCTTCGGTCCTTCGACCAAAAGCTGGTCGCCGATGGTGACCTTCACGCCTTTGGGAAGCGGAATCGGCTTTTTTCCAACTCGTGACATGATGCTTGCTCCGTTACCAGACGTGGCACAAAACTTCGCCGCCCACGCCTTCCTTCCGCGCAGACGTGCCCGTCATCACCCCGCGCGGCGTGGTCAGAATATTGATGCCCAAGCCGCCGAGGACGCGCGGCACCTGCCTGGATCCGACGTAGACACGACAGCCGGGACGCGACACGCGCTCGATCCGCGAGATCACCGGAACATTGCCCGGCGTGTATTTCAGATAGATGCGGATCGATTTCAGCGAGCCATCCTCCGTCAGCTTGTAATTGGCGATATACCCTTCGTCTTTCAGAATCTTCGCAATGTCGGATTTCAGCCGCGATGCCGGCACGTCCACCTTGGGATGGCGCGCCGCGAGCGCATTGCGAATGCGCGTCAGCATGTCGGCGATAGGATCCGTTGTCGTCATTCGTCGTCCTCCCTGCAACTTCCTGCCACTGCTCGAAGCGGTCCACGCTTGGAGCCGGCGGCAGGCCGCGTTACCAACTCGCTTTAATCACGCCCGGAACTTCTCCCGCCAGCGCCAGCTTGCGAAAGCAGATGCGGCACAGCTTGAACTTCCGCAGGTAGCCGCGCGGGCGCCCGCAGCGGAAACAGCGGTTGCGGTGCCGGCAGCGCAGCTTTGGCGTTTTGGCGTTTTTCGCCTTGGCGAGTCTTTCATCCCTGGCTATCTTGGCAGTAGTTGCCATCGTTCCTCTCTTCCATCGCGCCCAACGCTCCCGCTGCGCGCTCGCTTCTTATGCCCTGAAAGGCATCCCGAGGTGCTTCAGCAACGCCAACCCCTCGGCATCGGTCCTGGCGGTGGTTGTGATGCAAATATTCATCCCTTTGAGTTTGTCGACCTTGTTGTAGTCGATCTCGGGGAAAATCAACTGGTCTTTGATGCCCAGCGTGTAGTTGCCGCGGCCGTCGAACGATTTCGAAGACACGCCGCGGAAATCGCGGACGCGCGGCAGCGATACGTTCACCAGCCGGTCGAAGAATTCGTACATGCGCTCGCCCCGTAGCGTAACGGTGCAGCCGATCGACATGCCTTCGCGCAGCTTGAAGGCGGCGATCGATTTGCGCGCTTTGGTGATCACGGGACGCTGCCCTGCGATCAGCGCCATTTCGTTCACCGCGCTGTCCATCAGCTTGGCATTCTGGGTCGCTTCGCCCAAACCGATATTCAGGCAGATCTTTTCCAGCTTGGGCACGGCCATCGGGTTCTTGTAGCCGAACTCCTTGGTAAGCGCCGGAATCACTGTCTTCTGATAGGTCTGTTTTAGCCGTGCAGCCATACGTTACGCTTTCTTATCCAAAATCTCGCCGCCCTTTTTCGCGATGCGCACCCGGCGTATCGCTGCGCCCGAACCTTCGGAGCGGTAGCCGATACGGGTCGCCACGCCGCCCGAAGTGAGAATCATAACGTTCGAGATCGAGATCGGGCTTTCGCGCTCGGCAATGCCGCCCTTGATCTGCCGGGATGGGTTGGGCCGCGTATGCCGCTTCACCATACTGACGCCTTCGACCAGGACCCTGCCGTTTTCCCGGTCGACGTGCAGGACGCGGCCGGTCTTACCTCTGTCGCGCCCGGCGATGACCTTAACGGTGTCATCCTTCTTGATCCGGACCTTCATCCTGACCTTGGGGAGATGCTGGCGGCGCTGCGGAATGCGTTTGGTCATAGGTCAGAGCACCTCCGGGGCGAGCGATACAATCTTCATGAACTTCTTGTCGCGAAGCTCGCGAGCCACGGGCCCGAACACGCGCGTTCCCACCGGCTCGCCGACTTCGTTTATAAGTACCGCGGCGTTCGAATCGAACCGGATATAGGTGCCGTCCTTGCGACGCGTCTCCTTCCGCATCCGCACCACTACACAACGCACAACTTTACCCTTCTTGATCGCCGAATCCGGCGCGGCTTCCTTCACGCTGGCCGTGATCACGTCGCCGAGCCCGGCGCGCAGACCGAGGTCGCCGCCGCGCGGCAGAATGCACTGCAGCTTGCGCGCACCACTGTTGTCGGCCACTTCCAGAATTGTCCGCATCCCGATCATAGTTCCGCTCCTTAAGCTGAAACCGGCGCCCTGCCCTTTAGCTTTTTCTTTTTCGAAACCCGCTTCTCCGCTGCCGGCTCGATTCCGATCGCGCTCAGATCGGCGGTCACCTGGACGGCCTGCCGGATCACCTCACCCAGGCGCCAGCGCTTCAGCTTGCTCATCGGCCGGCACTCGATAATGCGCACGAGGTCGCCCACCTTAGCCGTCCCCTGCTCGTCGTGAGCGTAGAATTTTCGGCGCTTGGTCACGATCCGCTTATAGACCGCATGCGGCACCTTCCGCGTCACCTCGACCACGATGGTCTTTGCCGTCTTCGCGGACACCACCGACCCGATCTTTTCGTTCTTCGTGCCGTGCTTCGTCTCAGACATTGGGAATGGCTATCCTTTGCTGCTCTTTCTCGGCTTGATGGTAGAGGCCGGCTTTGTCCGGGCCGCGGCCTTGGGCGCGGCTTTTTTCGCCACCGGCTTTGCAGCGGATTTCAGCTTGGCCTTTTCGGCTTTCGGCTTGGCGGCCGGTTTGGCAGGCGCGGCAACGTGGGGCGCGGAAGGATGCACCTTCGCGGCCGGCTCGCGATGCAGCTCCCGCTCGCGCAGCACGGTCAGCATCCGCGCACGCTCCCGTTTCAGCACCCGTAGCTTCTTGAGCCCTTCCATTTGCCCCATGGACATCTGGAAGCGCAGCCGGAACATCTGTTCTCCGGAGTCGCGCACCTGCCGCGTGAGCTCGGCGGTGTCGAGGGAGCGGGCTTTGTCTGCGTTCTCTTTCATTCGCTTTTACTCCACGTGGTCCCGAGCGACGAGCTTGGTCGGCAGAGGAAGCTTCGCCGCGGCGAGCTTCAGCGCTTCTTCGGCGACCGCCCGCCCGACGCCTTCCATTTCGAACAGGATCTTTCCCGGACGAATCACGCACACCCATTGCTCGGGCGCGCCCTTGCCTTTGCCCATACGCGTCTCGGCGGGCTTCTTGGTGATCGGTTTGTCCGGGAACAGCCGAATCCAGACTTTGCCGCCGCGCTTGATCGAGCGCGTCATGGCAACACGCGCCGCCTCAATCTGCCGGTCCGTGATCCAGCCGCACTCCATGGCCTTCAAGCCGAAGTCGCCGAAGGCGAGCGACGAGCCTCGCCACGCCTTGCCGGCCATCCGCCCGCGCTGTTGTTTCCGATATTTCACCTTCTTGGGCATCAACATAGGCTATTCCGGCTCCTGGCCGCCTTCAGGCTTTTTCTCCTCGGCCGATTCGGGCTTTGTGTCTTGCTTCCAACTGGGCTGCGGAGGCGCCATGGGCGGGAGAATCGGTGCGCTGGTGCGCGACGGCAACTCGCCCGGCGTTGCCTGTACAACGCCGCCACCCGGTTCGGGTGTCAGGGCGGGGCGGGGCGGCCGCTCCCGGTCCCGGCGCTCACGGGGTGGCATGCGGCGCGGCTCGGGTTCGGTGCGCAAGCCGCGGCGAGGACCGCCGGGCAGAATCTCGCCTTTGTAGACCCAGCACTTGATCCCGATCACGCCGTACGTCGTATAGGCCTGGCTGAAGCCGTAATCGACGTCGGCGCGCAGAGTGTGCAGCGGAAGCTGCCCCTGCAAATACCACTCGGTACGCGCGATTTCGGCGCCGTTCAGGCGTCCCGACACGCGCACCTTGATTCCCTTGCAGCCGAAGCGCAGCGCGGAATCGACGGCCTTTCGCATAGCTCTTCGAAACGCGACGCGCTTTTCGAGCTGCAGGGCGATCGACTCCGATACGAGCTGTGCGTCGAGTTCCGGCTTGTGCACTTCCTGGATGTCGATGAACACTTCGCGCTTGGTCTTTTTCGCGAGGTCGGCCTTGAGTTTTTCGATCTCAGCTCCCTTGCGCCCGATAATGATTCCGGGCCGCGAGGTGTGAATGGTGATGCGCAGCTTGTTACCCGGCCGGTCGACTTCGATCGAGCTTACGCCGGCGGCCTTCAACCGGTCGCGCAGCGATCCCTTCAGCTCCAGGTCTTCGCGCAGAAGCTTTGCGTAATCCTGCTTGGCGAACCACCGCGACCGCCAGGTCTTGGTGACGCCCAGCCGGAATCCGTACGGATGTACTTTTTGACCCATTTCAGTCCTTGTCTCCGACCTTCACTACAATGTGCGCCATGCGTCTCTGGTAGCGGTAAGCGCGTCCCATTGGGGCCGGCCGCACGCGCTTCATCCGCGGCCCCTCATTCACATAGGCTTCGGTAACGAACAGCTTGTCGACGTCCACGTCGTTGGAGCGGTTCTCGGCGTTGGCGATCGCCGAGCGCAAGACTTTTTCGACGGACGGCGCGATCCGTTTGTTCGTGCTGCGCAGAATGTTGATTGCATCGCCCGCTTTCTGGCCGCGGATCAGGTCGACCACCAGGCGCACTTTCTGAGGCGACGTTCTTATGTATCTGGCTTCCGCTTTCGCAAACATGTTGATCTCCTACGCCACCGGTTTCGACGTCTTCTCGGCTGCCGCCTTGGCAGCATGTCCTTTGAAGACCCGCGTCGGGGAAAATTCGCCGAGCTTGTGCCCCACCATATTCTCCGTGATGTACACCGGGATGAATTTCTTGCCGTTGTGAACGGCCAGCGTGTGGCCAATGAACTCCGGCAGAATCGTCGAGCGGCGCGACCACGTCCGCAACACTTTCTTCTCGTTTTTCTCGTTCATCGCGGAGACCTTCTTCATCAGGTGGTCATCCACGAACGGACCTTTATGTAACGAACGTCCCATGTTTCCCTACCGTTTTTTGGCCTTGCGCGTAACGATCCATTTATTCGTGCGCTTGTTATTGCGAGTCTTGAAGCCGCGCGTCGGCTGGCCCCAAGGCGTCACCGGATGTCGCCCGCCGGAGGTCTTGCCCTCGCCGCCGCCGTGCGGGTGGTCCACGGGGTTCATCGAAACGCCGCGGTTGTGCGGACGTTTCCCCAGCCATCGTTTGCGTCCCGCTTTTCCCAGGCTGACGTTTTCATGCTCGACGTTGCCGACCTGGCCGATGGTGGCTGTGCAATCGGCCTGTACTCTGCGGATTTCGCCGGAGGGCAACTTCAGCAAGGCGTAATCGCCTTCGCGCGAAACCAGCTGCGCCTGCGCGCCCGCCGAGCGCGCCATTTGGCCGCCCTTGCCCGGCCTCAATTCGATGTTGTGAACCACCGTGCCGGCGGGAATATTCTTGAGCGGGAGCGCGTTGCCGATCAGGATGTCGGCTTCCGGGCCGGCCATTACCGCGCGGCCGACCTCGAGGCCGGCCGGCGCCAGAATATATCGTTTCTCGCCATCGACATAGTGCAGCAGCGCGATCCGCGCGCTACGGTTCGGATCGTATTCGATCGCGGCCACGCGACCCGGTATGCCGACCTTATCGCGCTTGAAGTCGATCTCCCGGTATGTCTTCTTGTGCCCACCGCCACGGAAGCGCGACGACACGCGGCCTGTGCTCGAACGTCCCCCGGTCCGTTTCTTGCCGATGACCAGGCCCTTTTCGG
>QHXU01000024.1:21543-23957 GCA_003223065.1 Acidobacteriota bacterium
CCCTTTTCGGGTTTATCCTTTGTGATGTCCTCGCGCGAGACCACCGTCTGAAAACGGCGAGTCGCGGTGGTCGGACGATAGTTCTTGACGGGCATGTTAAATCTCCGCGTACTCCGGTATCTTTTCGCCGGGCTTCAACCGGACGTAGGCTTTCTTCCAATCCGGACGATAGCCGGAGAACCGCCCGCGCCGCCGCAGTTTTCCCGCGGTAGTCGCGGTGCGCACCTCCTGGACTTTCACTTTGAACAGGAGCTGGACCGCATTCTTGATTTCGCTCTTATTCGCGCCGGAGGCGACTTCGAAGCAGAGCGTGCGTTCGGCATCTTTCTTCGACACGCCTTTTTCGGTGACGATCGGACGCTTGATGATTTCGTAGACGGAACTCATGCGAGACCCTCCGATAATTTCCTTGCGGCAGCCTCAGACAAAAAGACCTGCTCGTGCCCGAGCAGGTCGTAGACGTTCACGTTGCGGCTTGTTACCACCTTCACGCCGTTCAAATTGCGGCTGGAAAGCTGGAGGTTGCGGTTATCGGAATTGTCCACCAGCAGCACGGTTCTCTTGGCCTCGATCGTGTCCAGCGCCCGGCGCATCAGCTTGGTCTTGGCCTCGTCGATGGCGAACTCGCGCACCACGCGCAATTCGCCGTCCCTGAGCTTGGCCGATAGCGCGCTCTTCAGCGCCCCCAACTGCATCTTGCGCGGCAGTTTGTAGCTGTGGCTGTGCGGTTGCGGGCCGTGAACGGTGCCCCCATGCCTCCAGAGCGGGCTGCGGATGGAGCCCATGCGCGCCCGGCCGGTTCCCTTCTGCTTCCAAAGTTTTTTGCCTGAGCCCGCCACTTCGTGACGGGTCTTTGTGCTCGCCGTTCCGCGACGCGCTGAGGCCTGGTGATGGCGCACCGCTTCGTAAAGCAGCGCCTCATTGACCGGAGCGGCGAATACTTCATCTGACAGGTCCAGCGTGCCGACCTTCCGATTGTTCAGATCGATAATATCTACGCTTGGCATGGCTATTTCCTTGCTCTCCGTACCACGACGTAACCGCCGTTTGGTCCGGGCACGGCGCCCTTCACCAGCAGCACATTGTCTTCGCTGTCGACCTCGACTACCTCCAGATTCCGGACTGTGACGCGGCTGGTGCCCATGTGGCCCGCCATGCGCATACCCGGGAACACCCGGGATGGGAAGCTGGACGCGCCGATCGAACCAGGCGCGCGATGGAACATCGATCCATGACTATCGTCGCCCCCGCGAAAGTGATGGCGCTTCACGAGGCCCGCAAAGCCGCGGCCTTTGCTGATTCCGATGACGTCGACCTTATCCTTCGGCTTGAATTCGTCGACCAGCACTCGATCGCCGGCCTTCAGATCGCCGTTGGTTGTCTCATCGAGCCGGAACTCGCGCAGAAACTTCACGCCCTCGGCGCCGGATTTCTTCAGGTGGCCCGTGGCAGGTTTAGAGACTCCGGACTTCTTGGCGTACTCCATCAACCCGAGCTGAACGGCGTCGTAGCCGTCGGTCGCCGGCGTCTTGCGCTGCACCACCACACAAGGACCCGCCTTAAGCACCGTCACCGGAACCACCTGGCCGTCCGGCCGGAACACCTGCGTCATCCCGATCTTCTTGCCTAAAATGCCTGGGCTCATAAACGAAACTCCGGTCGAGGCAGGATTATGATCCTGCCCTACTTGCCTTTCCCAAACGCCTTGATTTCCACGTCGACGCCTGCCGGCAGATCCAGCTTCATCAGCGCATCCACCGTGTCCTGCGTCGGCTCCAGAATATCGAGCAGGCGCTTGTGCGTCCGGATCTGGAACTGCTCCCTGCTCTTCTTGTCCACGTGCGGCGAGCGCAAAACCGTGTACAGGTTTCTCACCGTCGGCAGAGGAATGGGACCAGCCACCGTTGCGCCGGTCCGCTTGGCTGTGTCTACGATTTCTGTGGTCGACTGGTCCAGGATCCGGTGATCGTAGGCCTTGAGGCGAATGCGAATGCGTTCTCGTAAGCTGCTCATGTGTTTCGGGTAGCAGGGAGCGGGCTGGGCGGAGCGGGGAGCAGGCAGTCAGCACCTATGCGCTCGGCCCAGCTTCCCGTTTCACACCTCCCGCTTCCCACGTTCCGCTCCCTATTCCAATATCTCTGTCACTGTCCCGGCCCCGACCGTGCGTCCGCCCTCGCGGATCGCGAAACGGAGGCCTTTGTCCATGGCCACCGGCGTAATCAGCTCCACTTCCAGGTTCACGTTGTCGCCCGGCATCACCATCTCCATCCCCGCCGGCAACTGCGCTACTCCCGTCACGTCCGTGGTCCGGAAATAGAACTGCGGCCGGTAGCCTTTGAAAAACGGCGTGTGCCGCCCGCCTTCGTCCTTGGAAAGCACGTAGACTTCGCCGCGGAACTTCTTGTGCGGCGTGA
>QHXU01000488.1:0-200 GCA_003223065.1 Acidobacteriota bacterium
CGTTGGTCCATTTCGCGATCATCGACGAGTGCGCCGGGCGAATACCTCACCAGCAGCGCGCAGACGATTGCCGCCGCAACCACCAGCGCCGCCATTCTCGCGGCGTGCCTCAGGAACACTTTCATCGGTATTTGTTCTTTTTATCGGCCGCAATTGCCGCAGTCTGTACGAGCAGGCCCGAATCAGCTCTTCTGTGCACG
>QHXU01000488.1:298-2653 GCA_003223065.1 Acidobacteriota bacterium
CGAGACTCGCGAGTTTCTGGGTGTGGCTGCCGTGTTCGGCAGCGAGGAGATCCGCCGGATTCTCTCGCTGGTGGAGAAGGTTGCCCGCACCAATGCTGCTGTCCTCATTACCGGGGAAAGCGGCACCGGGAAGGAGGTCATCGCGCGCGCTATCCACCATTACTCGCTACGCTGTTCGAAATCGTGGGTTGACGTGAACTGCGCGGCTCTTCCGGAGCATCTCCTGGAGAGCGAGTTGTTTGGTTACGAAAAAGGCGCCTTTAGCGGCGCCGATTCATCCAAGCCCGGATTGTTTGAGCTGGCCGACCACGGGACTCTTTTCCTCGATGAAATCGGCGATCTTGATGTGCGCATGCAGGTGAAGCTGCTCCGGGTGTTGGATCGCGCGCCGTACTATCGTCTGGGCGGAGTCAAGAAGATTGCCGTCGACGTTCGTCTCATCACCGCGACCAATCAGGATCTGAAGACGGCCGTTCAGGAGGGCCGTTTTCGCTCCGATCTGTATCACAGGCTCTGCCAGGTGCGGCTCTCGATTCCTCCTCTTCGCGAACGTCTGGACGACGTGTTGCCGCTGGCCGAGCACTACCTTGCGTCCGAAAAGCCCGGCCTGCGTTTCTCCAAAGAGGTGCTGGATCGATTGTGCAAATACTCTTGGCCTGGCAACGTGCGTGAACTTCGCAACGTTGTGGTTCGCGCGGCGATTTTTGCGCCCGGGCCGGAAATCACCGTTTCCGACCTACCCGAGGAATTTGGGGAGGATGGCTTTACCGCCGGTATCCACAACCTTGCTGGTCTCGATGAGTTGGAGCGCAACGCGATTCTTAAGGCCCTGGAAGAAACAAACGGCCATCAGCAGAGGGCCGCTACAAAGCTCGGCATCTCCAAACGGACGCTCCAGCGTAAGATCAAATCCTACACGCTTCCTGCGGACGGCGCTCTGTCCATCGCAAGGTGATCACCATGGCTGCCGCACGCATACCTGATCGAAGAGCAGTTCCGCGCTGGCAGTCATCCGGGCGGGTGGTGATTTCATTCGAGGATCCGGTCCTGGTTACCGTCGAGGCCGAACTGGTTGACTTCAGTTCAGGGGGGTTCCGTCTCGCCCATGAATGCAAGAACCTCAGCCCTGGTCTTGAAGTGCGCTACAAAAGCGACAATGCTTCCGGGCGCGCCCGCGTGATCTGGACGCAAGTCCTGAACGGCCAGCGCTACAGCGGGTTTCTTCTGCTGTAATAACCGCGCTTCCCGGAGACGTTCGCGCTCGAGATTACGCGACGGAATCATCAGCGAAAGCAACCGGCTCGAGTCCTTGGAAGGCTCGGGCAGGAGCAGCGGACGAACCATGGGCATCAAATCACGGAACACCTGCACGGCCAGCGAGCTGGTGAACTTTTGGCCGGCTGCATCCGAACCCGAAGCGTACACCATCAGCGTCCCGAAGAAGCGATCTCCAATTGTGAAGACAAATGCCGCCGTCCGGTTTCTCACTTTCGAATCGAGCACGGTACCATGCGGCCCAAAATGCTCGATGCGGTTATCGCCCGTTCCCGTCTTTCCGCCGACCGGAATTACCGCGCCGCCCGGCAGCACCACGGCGCGCCGCGCCCTCTGAGCAGTGCCGCGTTCCACGACGCCGATGAGTTCGCGCTTAAGAAGCGCGGCGGCTGCCTCCGGCATTACCCGCTCTCCTTTGACCGGCTCGCGCTCCAGAATCGCTTCCATCGGAGTTCCCTCGGCGAAATGGAGCCGGCGAATTCGAATGGAGGGATAACGCACGCCTCCGTTGACAATGATCCCTGCGAGCGTTGCCAATGCTTCCGGATTGTCGCCGGAGGACCCGATCGCTGTGGCGAACGACGGAACCAGTTTCCCAAACGGGAATCCCTGCCGCGCCCACGACCGGTGTATCTCCTCGAACGCGTCTTGCTCCAGCAGGATGCGGATCCTGAGGTCTTGGGCACGCTTACGGTTGGGCCTGAACAACCACGAATACGATTCTTGCCGAGCCTGGGCGCTGGCCGCGTAAACCGCCTCCAGGCCCGCCCTCGGATGACGGGACAGGTAGGACACAACCCACAGCTCGAGCGGATGAACTCGGGCCAGATAGCCCTGATCGTTCAAGTTGAACTTATCGGGTCCGAATTGCCAGTAGTATTTTTCTATCTCGTTCGGACGGATGGTCACGGAGTATTCGGCTGCAGCGGCCTGAAATTGCGCTAGACCGTCGTCCGGGCGGACATAGCGATAAATAGCAGCGAACCGGGCCGGAGTCAGCCGGCTGCCTGCCAGCAACTTGTGTAACGCGGATTCCGGTTGCGGTGAGTACCTCTGATAAAAGCGTTCCAGAAACTGCTG
>QHXU01000489.1:0-1736 GCA_003223065.1 Acidobacteriota bacterium
TATGCCCAGCGCAAGCAGTTGTTTCATAACGAGGGCCGTGGGAAGCCTCTCCGTGAGATCTCGCGCGTGGCGGGCGCGGCCTTTCAAATCGAGGAAGTAAGCCGTGCCGCTGCGTTCGGCGACATCGATAACGACGGCGCTATCGACATTGTTGTAACCAACAACAACGGCCCGGTGCGGCTCCTTCGCAACCAGGTGGGCAAGAATCGCCACTGGATCACGCTGAAGCTCGAGTCGCCCAAAACCAACCGCTTCGCCATCGGCGCGCGCGTTGGAGTGGTAAGGCATGGACAGAATACGTTATGGCGCCGCGTCCACACGGATTCCAGCTATCTCAGCTCCAATGACTCACGCGTGCATTTTGGGCTGGGCGATAAACCGGATGTGGAAGCAGTGTTGGTTCATTGGCCGGGTGGCTTGCACGAGCGCTTTGAGGGCATCCAGGCTGACCGCATCGTAACGCTGCGCCAGGGATCGGGGAAGCGGGCTTAAGCTCCTCTCTCGAACCGGCCCTCTTGTCTTAAATCGTGATCCTGGTTCCGTCGAACTTCGTGAACGTGAAGCCGGAGAACGATTCTGAATAGGTGGCCTTCTGATCCTTCAGGACGCTTATAGCGATTGCTTCCCCGAGCGGCAGCGAATCGGCATAATCCGAGCGCCAATGGACCGCCGCATGATTGCGCCCTATGGCGATGTTCGCGGCGATCTTGTTCATCTCGCTGCCCACCGTCAGCTGATCCTTATCCGAATCCGTGTATGGAATCAAGGACAAGCCCTGAGCGTCCGCTTGCACGATTTCCGTTATGCTGGACAGCGGCACTCGATCATCGAAGAATGCTTTTACCATCGTCGCGCACGCGCCGGCAACGGTGCCGTGGCCCTGCCCATAGGAGGGATGCTGCGGGCATCCTTCGGGAAATGCGTGCGGCAAGAAGTACGATCCGTTGCGGCTGAACACCATGCCCGCCGCATCGGATGCGAGGATGTCCGAGTGAAGCGGATAGCTCGCGGCTTTGGTCTTGGTGAAGTGCACCAGCCCGCCGTATTCTTCCGGCCGCAGAGCGCGGTGGACAAACCATTTCTGAAACCAGACGGCCTTCAGCGCGCGTGTCGCGACTTCCGCTACCAAAGCCTTAGCGTGCGGCGCACCGAAGGTCCCGAATCCGACCTGAGTGCGCGAGTTGACATACGGGTTGTCCGGATTGAGCGGCGCACCCTGATCAAGAAGCCAGAGGCATGCATTAAGGTAAGCCTCGAAGAGCACATCGATGTGCACGTACGCGGCCAGATCGCGCCCGTTGCGGGCATAACGCGGAGTAGGATCGATAAGATTCTGACCAAACGGCCCGGCGCCGTTCTGGACGGCCAGCCAGGATGCCTGGTCGGTCATGTAATCCCGTCCGCCATTACTCAACGGAAGATACGTGTTCAGCCTCTGCTCGATGTGAATAGCGCCGTATTCAAGGGGCTTGAGCAGGAATTGAGAAACGTAGGGTCCCGCCACGTCTCCGGGCGTGAATCCACGAAAGAGGGTTTTGGGCGTGACCTTGCCATTCACTTTCGGACCGCGAAAATCCGTGAGGCGGGAAAGCTCGGCGCAGGCGGCTTGAGCGGTGGAATCGGTATCGTACTGGCTGAAGCTCACGTCCCGGAGCAGCGCCATCCAGTAAAGCTCCACCGCTTCTCCGGCGCGCTGGGCACTCGCTAGCGCCGGCGGAACGCCTATCGCCAACTGG
>QHXU01000489.1:1750-4230 GCA_003223065.1 Acidobacteriota bacterium
AATCGGCGCCCTCCATGTCGAAGGCCAATCCCGCCTGTGGATTCACCAGGCCTGTATTGCCGCCCATGACGATGCGCTCGAAGTCGGCCGGATCACCGCTGTAGATCGCATTGAGCAGGCTGTGATACGCGGCTGGATCGACCTCGCCGATTTGATTGTGGGGGAGCCCCTTGGAGAAGTTGCCTATGCGATTGGCGTAAAGCGATTCGTCCCCGTTGGTCGCTAAAACCGGTACTGGCGCACTCCGTTCGGCTTGAGCAGCCTCGAGACGGATGTGGAAGCACTGTTCGGAGCGTTTGTGAGCGAACTCGGCTGGAGGAGCCGCAGCCATCGGGCTCGGCAACGATGAAGAAATCGCCCCTCCGGCCATGGCGGCCGCGGCCGCTCCGCCCGATAGACGGAGAAACTTCCGGCGATTGGCTGCAGGGATCCTGGACGATGGCCAACCCTGGGCAGTTTGATGGTCTCGAGGCACTAGACATCCCCCTCAACATAGATTCACCCTCACCGCGTATTGCACAGCGTTGGGATCGGGCACTCCCGAACCGGCTTCCCGGCCGCGCCGGCCCATGGACTGGTCTTACACCACGTCTTACCGCATCTTATCAACCGCCGACGGGACTGAATAGACCCACAAAAGTTAATAACCGTGTGGGGAGGCCTTGGGCACAGAGCCCAAATTGAGCTTGGAAGCTTTAGTGGCCGGTGTCCATGTGCCAGCTCGGGTTGACCCACGTGCCGTTGCGGTTGACGAATACCTCGGTAACGCGGCCCGAGTTTGACGACCGCTTGCCGCCCTGTTCGACTTCGTAGACGTAGTTCGAATAGACGATCGCGGTGGAGCCGTAAACCTGGATCTCCGTCTTCGGGAATTCGAGGCGCACGATTTTGCCGCCGGTGGCTGCAAATCGCGCTGAACCATCGAGCACCGCTTTACGGTTGCCCCAGTCGCCGCCGCCCGCCTCGATGGTTAATAACTCCTCAGGAAGCAGCTTCTCCAGCGCGGCGCGGTCGCCCGCGAAGTAGGCGCGCCACACGGCCTCGCGCGCATCGAGCAGGCGCCTCTTCCCGGATTCGGACAGCGTGCGGGGCGCCTGCTGCTGCTCCGCGATCGAGTCGGGATGAAGCTCGGTATCGGAACCCGTCTGAATCCACGCGCCGTTTTGCTTGGTATAGAAGTCCGTGATGCGCAGCGTGCGGTGGAAGGGTCCGCCGGGTGTATTCGACTCGACGTCGGCGACGAACGCCACAAAGGCGGCATCGCCTTGAAAGATCATATCGAACTCGCGCATCTGGTAGCTGGTCATGCCGTAGGGACTGCCCGGTTCGAAGTATCCGGTAGAGTTCATGTACTCGTCGATGCCGCGGATCATCTTGCGCGAGCCCTCGAGATATCCGAGCCAGTTCTCGGCGTGAGTGGCGCGAAGCTCGGCGCGGTCCTTGTGGATGAATGCCTGGAAGATCCGATCGATGTGGGCGCGGATGGCAGCGCGGTCAGCGGCGCGTTCGCCGGCTTGTGCACCTTCGGCTCGGACCCGTTTCAGGTCGACTCTCGCAGACAACGGCTGGCCTTCTCTATGGGCCGAGACAGAACCCTTGATGCTTTCGCCGTCGAAGATCAGGTCGAACTTCGCGATGCCTTGTTCTTGTACCATCTCGAAAGTCAGCTTCGTTTCCACAAGCTGGCCGTTGCGAATTTCATTCTGGCTTGCCGCGTCCGGCCCTACCGTGCCCGTGACGGTCTGGCCGGAAAGCTTCAAATCCATGTAGGCGCCGCTGGTGCGTCTTGGGGAGCCATCCGGTTTCAGCTCTTCAAAGGTGCCTGACCACTTTCCGGTCAAGTCACCAGCCAACGCCAACGGCGCCGCAAGCAGGATCAGCGCGAGTCGATTCCACATATTCACACCTCCATCGGGTCCGATTTGATCCGTGGTTCAAACAACCAAGACGCTCTTATTGAATCAGAGTGCTGCCAATCTGGACTCGCGATACATAATACCAAGCGCACTCAATTCTTCGGCAAAGACACACGAGCCTGCACGCCGGACCCACCCGGAACGTCTCTGATGTAGACATGGAGCACACGAATCTCCGGCGCGGGTTTTCACTCATCGAGCTACTGATTGTGATTGCAATCATACTCGTGATTGCCGCGATCGCTGTTCCGAACGCGCAGAAGCAATTGATGGCGTCACGCGAGGCGGCGGCGATCGGTCACATCAAGACGATTCAACAAGCTCAAGTGCAGTTCTATACGCAATTCGGCCATTACGCGGCCAGCTTGGCCGAACTTGGGCCGCCGGCGAGCGGGATGGCTGGCCCGGCGTCCGCCGACCTGATCCCGAGATCACTTGCTGAAGGAAAGAAAAGTGGATACTTATTTTCAATTCAGTACACCGCAGACGGCTATTCCATTTCGGCGCTGCCGGAAATATTCGGCAGCTCGGGACGCCGTACGTTCTACTCCGACCAGACATTGG
>QHXU01000489.1:4260-6651 GCA_003223065.1 Acidobacteriota bacterium
CTGGTCAGCGGAACGTGCTAACGCCGCAAGCCCAGCCATCGGCCCATAAGCGAGCCTCGGGGTAATTTGTGCTTTAAGCAAGACGTCACGCGCAGCCGGCCAGCGGCGCCCCGGCCCCAACTCGAGTTCGTGACGGTGTACTTTATTCCTGGCCGCAACGCGATAAGGGGATCGATCGACGTCGCGTGCCGCGCGGGAAGGAACGACGCAATCGCTGCCACCGTCAAGAACAGCGCCGATACCACGGCGAAGGTCAACGAGTCGGTCGGACTCGTTGCGTACAGCAGCGACGAGAGCAGGCGTGTCAGCCCAAGCGCCGCGCCAAACCCCACCAATGTCCCCGCGACCGCCAGCGCCAGGCCCTGGCGCACGACCATGTAAACGATCGACTCGCGCGATGCGCCCAGTGCCATGCGAATGCCGAGCTCGTTGGTCCGCTGGCTCACCGCTAGCGCCATCACCGCCGCGATTCCGCACGCGCTGATGATGACCGCAAGACCTGCGATCAGGCCCAGCAGAATCGTGGTCGTCCGCGGCGAGGTGAGCGATTCATGCTCCAGACGCTCCACTGTGTTAATGCGATCCACCGCGAGCTGCGGATCGATGTCATGAAGCGCCGCGCGAACCGCGGCGGACACGTTCATCGGATCTCCGGCGGTCCGCACCACCACCTTGTTACCAAACCCATGCAGCGGATTCTGGGCAACGCTGAGATAAACCTCATCTTGTACGGCGTGATCGAGCCCGTATTCATTCGCGTCGCCGGCAATACCGATGATCCTGGCCCAGCTTTCACCCTGGTCGAAACTGAGCCGCCTGCCAATCGGATCTTCACCGGGCCAGCGATGGCGGGCCATGGTCTGGTTTATCAAGGCGGCCAGGGGAGCTTTACGGTCGTCGTGATCGTTGAAGGATCGTCCTTGCAAAACGGGTTGCCGGAGGGCCTCGAAATATTCTGAGGTCACGTTGATAATGGCCACTTGCGGCGCCGGCTCGCCCTTGGAAGCAGGCCGGCCCTCGATTTCAAATCCCACGCTGTTAGGCCCGTTGGCGATGGCGAACAGATCGAATGGAAACGTGGTGGCGAGCGCGGCTGACTGGACGCCGCTGATTTGCTTTACGCGCCGCAGAATCTCATCCTCCAATGTCGCGGCTCGCTGGGTATCGGCATAGCGGGAAAAATTCGGACTGATGCGCATCGTGAGCAGGCGGTCCGGATTGAATCCGGGATTCACGCTCTCGAGCTTCATAAAGCTGCGGAGCATCAGGCCCGCGCCGATCAGCAGCACGAACGACACGGCCACCTGCGCGATGACCAGGGCGCCGCGCAGGCGCTGCCGGGCGCGGCTCGTTGTCGCGCGTCCGCCTCCTTGCTTCAGCGCCTCGCCAACTTTATTGCTGGTCGAAAACGCCGGCGCGAGCCCGAACAGGATCCCCGTAATCAATGAGACCACCAGAGTGAAAAAGAGCACAGGCGCATCCATCTGCACCTCGTTTGCACGAGTGGTGAAGCGCTCGGCAAATTTCACCAGGACAGCCAGGGCGGCGGGCGCCATCGCCAGACCCAACGCGCCACCGGCTGTCGATAGCAATACACTTTCAGTGAGGAGCTGGCGTACCAGGCGCGCTTTGTTCGCCCCGAGCGCGGTCCGGATGGCGAGTTCCCTTTCAAGCTTCAGCAAACGCGCCAGCAACAGGTTCGCGACGTTCGCGCAGGCGATCAACAGAACGAATCCGGCGGCGCCGAGCAGCACCAGAAACGTGGTCCGCGCGCGGCGGGTCAGGTCTTCCCGCAGGGGCGCAACCGCCATCGCGTAACCGAAGCTCTTTGGATACACATCCGGATTCGCCTGCTCGATCTGGCCGGCGAGCGTGGACAAATCCGCCTGTGCCTGTTTGAGTGAAACGCCCGGCTTCAGGCGTCCAAATGCCGTCATCATCCGGGCTTTTCGATTCGCGATGAACCCCGCGGAAGAGCGGTACGGGCATTGCGATGTAGGCATGTAGACGTCGTTTTCGACCGGATATTGCGGGATGGGCGGCAGGACGCCGATCACCGTGTGCGGCCGGTTGTTCATCTGAAAAATTTTGCCGACGATCTCCGGGTCGCCTCCATGACGGCCCTTCCAGTAACCGTAGCTCAGAATGAGCACCGCGTCTGCTCCGTGATCTTCGTCGGCGGCGACGAAGGTTCGGCCAAGAATCGGCTTCACGCCCAGAACGTCGAAGAAGTTCGCGGACACGACCGCGGTATTCACGCGCTCCGCCGAGTCCTTGCCGAGCAGCAGGAAACTCATCGTGTGATGCTCGACTACGGCGTCGAGGGTGTGACTTTGATCCCGATAATCGAAGATTTCCTTGGCCGAAAAGGGCACATCGCGCCAATTGGCG